>JANYIN010000138.1 GCA_025362035.1 Gemmatimonadaceae bacterium
GTCGCCAAGCGCGAGGACCTCGAGCCGGAGCTGATTCGCGACGAAGTGGCCCGCGGGCGGATGGTCATCCCGGCCAATATCCACCACTTGAAGGGGCGGCTCGAGCCGATGGCCATCGGCGTGGCCTCGGTGTGCAAGATCAACGCCAACATCGGCAACTCGGCCATTACGTCCAATGTGGACGAGGAACTGAAGAAGCTGCATACGGCCGTCCACTTTGGCGCCGACACGGTGATGGACCTTTCCACCGGCGGCGGGATCAAGGAAATCCGCGAAGAGATTTTGCGCCACTCGCCCGTGCCCATTGGCACCGTGCCGATCTATGAAGCCGTTTCGCGCGTGAAGCGCATTGAAGACCTGAACATCGACCTGATGCTGGAAGTCATCGAGGAGCAAGCTCAGCAAGGCGTGGACTACATGACGATCCATGCCGGTATCCTGTTCGAGCACCTGCCGCTGGTGTACGGTCGCGTGACGGGCATCGTGAGCCGGGGCGGCTCGCTGCATGCCGTGTGGATGATGCATCATCGCAAGCAGAACCCGCTCTACGACCGCTACGACGACGTCCTCGACATCCTGCGCAAGTACGACGTCACCATCTCGCTGGGCGATTCGCTACGGCCCGGTTCCATTCATGACGCGAGCGATCGCGCGCAGTTCGCGGAACTCGAGACGCTCGGTGAGCTGACGAAGCGCGCGTGGGAGAAGGACGTGCAGGTGATGGTGGAGGGTCCCGGCCACATTCCGATGCATCAGATCGAAATGAACGTCCGCAAGCAGAAGGAGATCTGCCACGAGGCGCCGTTCTACACGCTCGGCCCGCTCGTGACGGACATCGCACCCGGCTACGATCACATCACCAGCGCCATCGGCGCCGCGATGATCGGATGGTACGGCGCGGACATGCTGTGCTACGTGACGCCGAAGGAGCACCTCGGCCTGCCCAACGCGGAGGATGTGCGGAACGGCGTGATCGCGTACAAGATCGCGGCGCACGCCGCCGACATCGCGCGCGGCCGCCCCGGTGCCACCGACCGCGACGACGCCCTTTCGCGCGCGCGTTACAAGTTCGATTGGAACGAGCAATTCGCCCTATCGCTCGATCCAGAGCGGGCGCGCGAGTATCACGACGAGGCGCTCCCGGCAGAGTACTTCAAGAGCGCGGAGTTCTGCGCGATGTGCGGGCCGAAGTTCTGTTCGATGCATCACACGCGGACGATCGACGAGCAGATCGAGAAGATGGCTGAGGAGCAGGGCTTGATTCCGAGCGCGCGTGAGCCGCGTGAGACCGATTATGCGCGGGAGCTGGTGTCAGCGGGGGAGACGTCGCTGAGGGAGATGGCCGAGCAGGAAGCGCTGGCGAGCGCTGGCGACTGAGCACGCACGTCGGCGACAGGCGCGCTCGGGCTCGAGACGCGCCGTCCGCCGTTGAGGACATGGGCGGCATAGGAAGAGAAACGAGCGCTGCGGCTCGGGAAATACCGAGGCTCGTCGAGTTCCAGCGCGCTGTTTTCGGAGCTCGACGGTTCATGATTGGCGACATCCGAGCCAGGACCCGCGACAGGCGCGACGGGGGCAACGACCTCCTGGCCAGCGCCGGCCAGATACTCGGCCACGGCGTGGAAACGCCCGTCATGCCCCGAGAGCTCCGCGGCACCGTCGCGGACATGTCCGGCGATTCCCGAGAAACGCGCACCGTCGTCGCGGCAGCCCGCGCCGTCGTCGCGCGTCCGCGCGCCCACGTCCCGGAAACGCCCGCCATCGGCAGGGCTTGACCCGTCAACGTCGAGGAAGAGAACAGTCTCCGAACACGTGGGACAATCTGGCCTATGGGTGTTCTGCGCGACGAAGTGGGCGACACTTTTCTGATGTCGCCCCCCTCGCATGCTCCCGAGCGGGGTCCAAACGGTTTCTCCTTCGGACATCGCCATGCGCTCCAAGACCGCCATCATTCTCGGTACCCCTATCGCGTGCTGGGGACTGTTCGGGTGCCTGATGCTGCTGGGCCAGAATGCCGACGTCGCCGGCGTGGCGGCCGGCATGTGGGGTGCGCTCTGGTTAGCGCTTGTTCACTTTCGCAAACCGCCGCACTGGACGGCGCGGGACCGCGGGCGCAGCAACCGCCGCGGCGGCCGTACGGTGTGGAACGGCGCGGTGCTTGCCTCGCTCTTCCTGCCTCTTCCAGTCTACTTCCTCGCGGTCTTCTTCGAGCGCATCGGGATTGCGCAGGTAGGGCTGACAATCCCTTTGTTCGCCGTTCTGGGCTTGCCGGCGCCGGCGACACTGTGGTGGATGGCGCTCGTGCCTTCCGCGGAGCAGGACGAAGTGATGCTGGTGCCGCTGGGTTGGCGCCCCTTCACCCCGCAGGCACCATCGGGCGCTATCCCGCCGCGCGCGACCGGTATGCGCCGCGCGGTGTAGCATCGCGCCCGGCGTTTCCCTTCTACGGCGGCGCGCATGGACACCATGCGCGCCGCGTCGCATGTGCCCCCCTCGCCAGAGGACCCGTGATAACTTTCGCCCGACAACGTCAGCCGCGAGGGCAGGCGACGAATTTCCGGACGATGTAGCGAGGAGCTCGCATGCGCGCCATACGCGTTCACGAACTGGGCGGACCTGATGTGATGCGGCTCGAAACCGTCGCAGACCCTTCTCCCGGGCCCGGTGATGTACTCGTGCGCATTGAGGCCATCGGGCTGAACTTCATCGAGGTGTACTTCCGGACAGGACTCTACAAGACGGCGCTGCCGTTCACACCCGGATCTGAAGGTGCTGGTACCGTGGTCGCGGTCGGCGCGGGTGTCAACGACGTCGCCGTCGGCGATCGGGTCGCATCGCAGAATTTCACCGGATCGTATGCGGAGCTCGCACTCGCGAAAGCGGACCGGCTTGTGCGGATTCCCGATGGGCTGAACGCAAAGGACGGCGCTGCCGCCATGCTGCAAGGCATGACGGCGCACTATCTCGCGACGTCGGTGCATCCGCTCAAGCGGGGCGACCGCTGTCTCGTTCACGCCGCGGCGGGCGGCGTGGGCCTCCTGCTTTGCCAGATCGCGAAACGGCTTGGCGCCACCGTCATCGGTACGACGTCTACCGAGGAGAAGGCAGAGCTCGCACGCCACGCTGGCGCCGACGAAGTCATCCTGTACTCGCAGGTGGACTTCGTCGAGGAAGTTCGGCGCATCACCGGAGGCGCAAAGGTCGACGTGGTCTACGATTCCGTCGGACTCGCGACATTTCTGAAGAGCTTGGACTGCCTGAAACCGCGCGGCATGCTCGCGCTGTTCGGGCAGTCGAGCGGCCCCGTAGCGCCATTGGACCCCGGCGTGCTCAATCAGAAGGGCTCGCTCTTTCTCACGCGACCCACGCTCGCTCACTACGTGGCGACGCACGAGGATCTCGTCTGGCGCGCCGGCGAGATCCTCGGTTGGGTTCGCGACAGATCGCTGAAGCTCCGGATCGATCGCGAGGTTCCGCTGGCGGGTGTCGCTGAAGCGCACCGCGCCCTCGAAGGGCGACGGACCACGGGAAAGGTGCTGCTCATTCCATGACGGTGACGCACCCTGCTCGGCGCGCGTCCCGATAGTGATGCGACGCGCGCGCTCGTTCTGCCTGCTCTTTCTGGTTTCGGCCTGCTCGCGGCATCTTTCCTCGGCGCCGACACCGGTCGACGCGGCCGCTCCGCCGCCGCGCAGCGCATCGTCTGCCGCGCCGTCGTCGGGCGCGACGCCTCCGCCCATGGCGAACGTCTCCAGCGAGGAGACGGTCAACTACATCATCGCGCGCGGCTTGATGATTCCAGTGGCCGGTGTCGCGACGAACCAGCTCAACGATACGTTCGACGAAGGGCGTGACGCCAAGCGTGTGCACCGGGCGCTGGACATAATCGCGCCGCGCGGCACCCCGGTGCTGGCAGCGGACGGTGGGCGAATCCTCCGGATCAGCGCCAGCACGCTTGGCGGCAATACCATCTACGCCATCGATCCTCTCGGGCGCGTGGTGTATTACTATGCGCATCTGGACGCGTACCAGCCCGGACTCGCTCAGGGGGCGACGATCGCGCGGGGCGATACGTTGGGATTCGTCGGCACCACCGGCAATGCGCCCAAAGACACGCCGCACCTACACTTCCAGGTGATGCGCATGCCCGCTGACGGAAAGTACTGGGACGGCGACCCCATCAATCCCTATCCCCTGTTTCTTCTCTCGCACGCTGCGGCAAGTCCATGACACTTACGTCGAAGGAACGCGCTGAACTGCGCGCCGAGGCCCACCGCCTCTCGCCGCTGGTCCACGTTGGGCATCAGAACCTCACCGACGCCGTCATCCAGACCATCGACGATGCCCTTCGCACGCACGAATTGATGAAGGTCGCGCTGGCCAAGGCGAGCGACGTGAAGCCGAAGGACGCGTCACACGCCCTGGCGGAGAAGCTGGGAGCGGACGTGGTGCAGACGATCGGCCGCACATGCACGCTGTATCGTGAGAACCCCGACCTCAAGCGGAAGAAGGGTGCCCCGCCGCCGTGGCGTGCGTAGCGGTTGTCGCTTCGGCGATTCGCGTTATCTTTTTGTGGCGGCCCCTGAGTTGGACCATCTGAGGCGAACATGCCCTACATCATTACCGAGCCCTGCATCAATACCAAGGACAAGGCGTGCGTGGACGTCTGTCCCGTGGATTGCATTTACGAAGGTGAGAAGCAGCTCTACATCAACCCCGACGAGTGCATCGACTGCGGGGCCTGCGAGCCGGAATGCCCGGTCACGGCGATCTTCCCCGAAGAAGATGTGCCGGCCCAGATGAAGGAATACGTGCAGCTCAACCGCGAAGTCTTCAAGGGCGAAAATCCGCCTGGACGTCCCACGCGCTGAGGCGGCAGGCAGGAGGTGGGCGGTGTTGCGCGCCCTGACGTTCGATTACTGGGACACGCTGTACGAGGGCGGTGCTCTCCCCGAGCGCGTGGCGCTACGACGCACCGCAGTTGGGGCACTCCTCGGCGCGTACGGACGCGACCTTCCCGAGGCGCAGCTCCGCGCGCTCTACGAGGAATCGGGAACCGTAGCGCAACGCTGGTGGAGCGAGGAGCAACGAGGGTACACCACTGACGACCGCCTGCGCTGGATACTCGAGCGCGCGTCCGTCACGCCACAAAAAGGCTGTTCGCACGTGACGGCCGCCGCCGACGCTGTGGACAACGCGCTGCTGATGCTTCCACCGGCCATGCTGCCCGGTGCGTGGCAGATGCTCCGGACGCTGCAGCGCCATTTCAAGCTCGCCATTGTGAGCGATACCGGATTCGCGTCCGGCCGCGCACAGGACCGGCTGCTCGAGAAGGACGCGGCGCGCCGATTCTTCACCTCCACGGTTTATTCCATGGACGTCGGCCATGCGAAGCCGCGGCCGGAAATATTCGCGTCCGCGGTGGACTCCCTCGGAGTGTCATCCGGCGAAATATTGCACATCGGTAATGACGAACGAACGGATGTTCGCGGCGCGCTGGCGGCGGGATTCCGGGCCATTCGACTGGACGTGGTCCGCGACAGCGGACCGAGCGAAGCGGAGTTCGTGGCCAGGAGCTTCGAGGATCTGACTGAATACCTGACGCGCGCTGCTGCAGCCTAGCGCGTTCACGCCTCATCGCCGTCGCCGTTGCCCAGAACTGTTGAAGACGGCGAGCCTTGCATCGATGAGCTACAGACTCCACCCCGTCCGTTGCTTCGCCACGAAGAGCGCCGTGATCACCGCGTACTGCAGGAAGGTGCTGATCTCGCTTCGCCAGGCTTCGCCCCAGTGGTGTTCACCGGACTCCGCGGCGGCAGGAGGGTGCGGAAACCAACGCGGGATGGTCGCCTTGTACGAAAGATACTCGGCGCCGAAGATCGACTCGAGCACGCCTTCTTCGTAGCGCACGATCAGCGAGTACTCCAGGAAGAACAGCGCGACGGCGGCGGGCAGGAACCAGAACACGCCAGAGATCACGGTGAATCCCATCCAGATGAGAAAATTTCCCGCATACAGCGGATTTCGCATCCAGGCAAAGATGCCGTACGTCACGAGCCGTTGTACGGTGCGGGAACGCCGACGAGTCACGGTCCCAGCGGCAGACACGCCCGCGAGCCGAATCGACTCGCCGATGGCGATGAGGACGACGCCGCACGCCCAGTAAGCTGCGTCCAGCCGGCCCGGAGCGAGCAACGGTACGAGTAGAAAGGGCACTGGCAGCCAGCCACGATGACGAAACAGCACTGCGCCCACGCGCGCGCTGGTTCGCTGCTCAGCCTCGGAGATCCGGTGAGCGGCCACAGTGGAGCTGTCGGATGGATCGGTGGGCATGACGGTGGTTCGGCGATGGGGCAGACACGCTACAGCTAGCCGTGAAAGGTCGCTGGAGCGCGATGATTGCTCAAGCGGACGGGCGAAACGAGCACGAGAAGTCATGCAAGCTCCCCTAACGGTTCACCGCTGCCGGGCGATAGCTTGGTGATCTTCTAAACCATGTTCGTCGCGGAGGCTAACGCCGATGTCCAACCCATCCGGTCCCCGCCACACGCCGATCACTCCGCTCTTTCTCAACCTCGGCGACGAGGCAGCGGAGCCGCGGGTGCTCGTGGTCGACGATCAACAGGAAGTCCGCGACGCCATTGCGTTGCTGCTCGGCCGGCGCGGATGCGCCGCCGTCACGGCCGGATCCGGACCGGAAGCACTGGAGCGCATGCGTGAAGAATACTTCGACGTGCTGCTCTGCGACGTGCGCATGCCGGGCATGTCGGGACTGGAGTTTCTGTCGGAAGCGCTACTGCTGGACCGCGATCTCCCCGTGCTGATGCTGTCCGGTTACAACGACCTGTCCACGGCGCGCGACGCGCTGGAGCGCGGCGCGATGGATTATCTGACCAAACCGATCGAGCTCGATGAGCTGGACCGGGCTGTCCGCGCGGCGACGCGGCACCGTCGGCACCAGATGGAGCGACTGCGCGTCGAGCGAGAGCGAGGTGCGGCCGCGGCGCCGGTCGAGTCGGTAGAGCTTCGCGGCGGTCCCATTGGTGGCCGGCGCACAAGCTTGGCGGATCGTCGTATTCGGCTTTGGGTGGTGATGCAGCCGGATGGACAACACGTTTATGGATCGATCGAGAGCCCGAGTGTGCGCCCCGGTGAAACGCGCGTCCTGGGCTTCTATGGCTACTCGTCGCATACCGGCGCGATGATATGGAGTGCGCAGGACTCCGGCGAAGCGCACTGATAGCAGTCGATCGGCGCCCTACTCCGGCCAGTGCGGAAGCAGCGTCCGCCACTCATCCGGAACCCGCACCGGTCTGCCGCTGCGGTCCACGGCGACGAACACGATCGACGCCACCGCCACCTGGATGTTGCTTCCGACCTTCCTCACGTCCTGTTTCACGACGTAGCTGGTGTTCTTCACCGCCAGCAGACCGCTGCGAATGCTCAGATCGTCGCCTGGCAGCGACTGCGCGAAATAGTCGATGTCCACGTGCCGGACCACTGAATACACCGGCACGGTCGCGAAATCTCGAACGCCGCCCACCTCTTCGCGTTCCAGCAATTCCCAGCGCGCGCGCTCCAGAAAGCCGAGCATCGCGGCGTGGTTGACATGGCCCAGCATGTCGCAATCCGACGGATAGACGTGATATACGACCACGGGCAGGCGCTCAGGCATTGCTCATCTCCTCGATTACGTAGGTCGCGCCTGGCGCAGCCCCTCATCGCCATCCACGATCCAGCGACCGTCAAAGGTAAGCCAAAACAGCACATCCTCGTCACCCGTTTCACGCGCCAACTCCAATGCGCTGGCCAACGCCTTCGCGCTGTAAGTGGCGTCCAGACGCGGCCCTCCCGCCGCGGCAAGGTGCGCGGCCGCGAGTTTGCCCGAAGGCGTCTCGCGAGCATACGCGCCGCCGTACGAATGGTCGTCGATCACGAGGCAGCGCTCATCAAGTGACGGAAGCGCGCCGCCCGACGCTCGTGTGACCAGCTCGTTAGTGCGCCGAGCAAGCGACAGCACGCGGCGTCGGTTGGCCACGATGCGCGGCGCCACGCGCACACCCACCACTTTCGTGGAAACGCCGGCAATGGTGAACCCGACCAGTAGCCCGGCTACCGTACCACCGCTGCCTAACGGAACTACGATGGTTTTCGGCATGGGTAGCCCGTTGCGAGCGCATTGTGCCACGAGCTCAAGTGCGGCGAGCACATGGCCAACGGCTCCAAGCGGCACACTCGCCCCGGCGGGAATCCAGCACACGTCGGTGATCGCCCGGCGCCACCCGGCTCGCGCGTAGGCGTCGAGAGGTGACCGCGCGTGCGTGACGCGAGCGCTCGCGCGCAGACGGGCTGCCGTGATGACCGAGACGGCATGCGTCTCCTGGGGCCACGTGATTACGTCGGCACGTGCGCCGAGACGTCCCGCATACCGCGCGACGGCGAGCGCGTGCGTCGAGCCAGTCGGACCAACAGTGAGGACCACACGTCCGGGCTGAACGCCCGCCAGTAGAAACTCAAGTGCGCGTACCTTGTTGCCACCGAGTTCGTCGGCGCTCAGATCGTCGCGCTTGGACAGGAGCGACACGCCGTCGAGAACCCAACGTTCTACGGGCGTTTCTTTGACGCCAAGATCGACGCGTGGTAGTGCGACAACCAGAGCCGGCGTAGGCGCCATCAGCGCGCCATCGCTAGTAGTGCGGGAGGTGGGCGGGCTCAATTGGCTCGTCCAGATCGCCGGTGAACGTCGGGAAGGTCCACGTGCCCTCGAGCGGCAGCTGCTCGACGTAGAACATCTGCACCATAACCATGATCGTGGCGAGCAGCGGAACAGCGACCATCAGGCCGATGAAGCCGAACACGATCGTCATCAACGTCTGGGTCACAACGGTGAGTGCAGGCGGCAGCCGCAACCCTTCCTTCATGAGCAGGGGAATGAGAATGTGGCTCTCGAGAAACTGAAGTCCCCAGTAGGTGAAGGCGACCGTGGCGGCCTTTTCCGGCGAGTCCAGAAAGCCCATCGCGATGGCCGGCAGCGCGCTGAGCACCGGCCCGATCGTCGGGATGAACTCGAACAACCCGGCAAGGACGCCGAGCGCGAATGCCGCCTTGATGTCGAGGAAGAGGAGGGCGATGGTCGTGACGGTGCTCATGACCGCCATGGCGATGAGCTGCGTAAGAAGCCACTTGCGAAGCACCACCGCGACACGATCCATCATGATCGCCCCCCTCGCTCGCTTCTTGGCGGGCAGCAATGAGAGGAGGCCGAGCCGGTAGAACTCCGGCTCTGCCGCGAAGTAGATGCTGAGAAAGAGGATGAGCAGCAACCCGCCGACGACCTCGACGGTGGACGTAATGAATGGGAACAGGTACCGGGACAGGCCGCGTATCCCTTCTTTCAACTGGTCATTCACTCGATTCGGCTGCGCGGTGGCGGGACTCCGTGCGCCTGTGTTGGATGGAGACCGAGTTGGGGCACCCGAGCCGACCGAGCGAGGCGCCGCGTTGGCGTCGTCCACGCCGGCCACCAACAGGCCGAGCACGCCAGTCTGCCGTTGTCTGACCCACTCCTGCACTCGATCGACCGCTTCGGGCAGCTTCTGCCGAAGCTCGCCTCCCTGTTCCACAAGTGTCGGGGCGACCCACGCGCCGAAGCCGACCAAAAGACCCACGAAGCTCAGCACGATGAGCGTGGCGGCAATCGCCCGTGGCACGCGAAATCGCTGGAAGTAGTCCACCCCGCCGGACACGGCGATGCCGAAGAGCACGCCGAGAAACACGACGAAGAACAAAACCTGCGCCACCCAGAAGAGCGCCGCGCCCAGCAGCACAGCGAGCACGAGCGCCGTTGTGCGTATGACGTCGCGGTTTCGCCACCCCATGCCCCGGCGTGGCCTGGACTCGCTTCGGCCGATCGACCGAGTGGTCATGGTGCTGCGCCGCGGCCGCGCGGCGACATCGGTCGGAAGGATCGTGGCTGACGGCCGAGAAGTGTGCGGAGCGGGGTCGGGCGTGTCGTCGGTCATTCGCCGAAAGTGGGAGAGCGCGGGAATCCCCTCATGCGCGCAATTTCCTGCCCGTGAAGGGCCGTGTGCGAAGCGCTACATTACCGCGGGATTCGATCCGCCAACAGAGTGAGGACAAAGCGTGGCCCAACGCGCGAACGCCGCATCGTTCGAGTATCTCGACACAGTCCCGGCCGTGGAGCAGTTCACCACGGAGATTGCGCCTGTCCGAGAGTTGGCACTCGACACCGAAGGGGCGAGCTTCCACCGCTTCGTCGATCGGATCTACCTGCTGCAATTGTCCACGCGTGAGCGCCACGCCGTCATCGATCCGCTCGCCATCGGCAAACCGGCGGGGCTGGGCGCGCTCCTGGAGAGCCCGAACGTGGAGGTCGTCTTTCACGACGCCGACTACGACCTCCGGCTGCTGCAGCAGGACTATGGTTGGCAGATCAAGCACATCTTCGACACACGCATCGCCGCGCAGTTGCTCGGCTACGTCGCCTTCGGGCTGGCAGCCCTGCTGGAGCGCTTCTTCGATGTAAAGCTCGACAAGAAGCATCAGCGCGCGGACTGGTCCATGCGTCCGCTCACCGCGGACATGCTGGACTACGCGGCGCAGGACACGCGCTACCTGCTCGAGCTTAAGGACAGGATGTCCGCCGAGCTGGAACGCATGGGTCGGATGGCGTGGGCGCGCGAGGAGTTCGGCCTGCTCGAAGGAACGCGTTGGGCCGAGGAAGAACCGGGCATGTCGTTCCTCAAGCTCAAGGGCGCGCGCGACCTCACGCGCCGCGAACTGGCGGTCCTGCGGGAGCTCGTGCCGTGGCGCGACCTCGTCGCCCGGCAACTCGATCGCGCGACCTTCCGTGTCCTCGGCAATGAACAGCTGCTCGACATGTCCCGTACGCAACCGGCCACCCGCGAAGCGCTCGGCAGAATCAAGGGAATGCCGCGGGGGATTCTCGAGCAGCGAGGCAACGAACTTCTCGATGCGGTCGCGCGCGCGCTGGCCGTTCCCGAGTCAGAGCTGCCGAAGTTCCCGCGCGCGGCGCGCTGGGATCGTGATCCCGATTTCGACGCGCGCGTCAGTGCGCTCAAGACGGCGCGCGATGAAGCCGCCAAGCGACTCGCGCTCGATCCGGGCGTACTGTGTTCGCGCGACCGGATGGAGGCGGTGGCGCGCCGGAATCCTGTAGCGGCCGCCGACGTTGCGGAGGTCACCGAGTTGCGGCGATGGCAGGTGGCGGAGCTCGCGGACGCATTCGTCGCCGCGCTGTCCCCGCATCGGGCTACGGGCGCCCATGGCAAGCCGCCCGCGATCAAGCAGGCGTCGATCTCCGAGACAACGAAGGAGTCGCCGTACAAGGAGTAGGCGCATCCTCCGCGTTTCTCGTCCGGCTACAGCCCCATGTAGGCTCTCACCCGCGGCTCGATGCGGTCGGGTGACCACATCGGGGACCACACGAGATTCACGGTCACCGCTCCCACGCCCGGAATCGCCTTCAATACCCGTTCCGCCTCGCCCATGATCTCCGGCCCGCTCGGACAGCCGGGCGACGTCAGTGACATGTCCACCGACACGTCCGTGTTCTCGACGCGCACGTCGTAGATCAGCCCGAGATCCACGATGTTCAGATTCAGGTCCGGGTCCTTCACCTTTCGCAGCGCGAGCTTGGCCTGTTCGAGGCTGAACTCCGAGAAGGCGCCAGGACTCCCCGGCTCGGGAGTACCATTGGTATCCAGCCGCTGAGGCTGAACGGTCAGCTCATCCGGAAAACTGGCGGTAGAATCGGCAGACATGAAGCGGCTCTCGATACGGGATGAGTGGAGTATCGCCACCCAGCGCCCGCGCCGCAACGACGAACGCCCCCGCGGAGCGGGCGTTGCGGCAGCGATCAATTCTGGCGACGCGCTACGCCCGCGACTTCGCCTTCTTCTTGACCGCGCTCGACTTCCTGGCCGCACTGGAAGAGCCGCGAGCAGACTTGCTCTTCGAGAGTGAATTCTTCGACTTGGATGCCGTCGCGTGTCCAGCGCGAGACGATTTGGCGGAATGCGCCGAGCTCCCGCGGTGCTTCGAACTGCGCGCGCGGCGTGACGACCGCAGAGGCTTGTTCCAGCCGACCGCCTTGTCCGCCCGGAACGATCTCGGCATGGTGAGGAGTCCGCCAGGCGCATCACTCACCGCGAGGGCTGCGGCATCGGCCAGGTCGGCGCGCACATCCGAGATCACTTTCGCGGGGCGCCGCGCCCTCGCGGCGTGCACGCGGTTGGTGAGCAGGATGACGAACATCTCGCGGTCCGGATCGATCCACATGGATGTGCCGGTGTAGCCCGTGTGCCCGTATGCCTCGGAGCCGAAATAGTTGCCGCAACCAAAGGAGCCGGCGCACGTATCCCAACCGAGGGCGCGCGTTCCCGCAGCCCGGCGCGTGAACAGGGCCACCGCGCTGTCGGACACGATGCGCACCCCATTGTAGCTGCCGCCGTTGAGCAGCATCTGCGCGAAAATGGACAGATCGCTCACGGTGCTGAACAAACCGGCGTGGCCGGCTACGCCGCCCAGCGCATACGCGTTTTCGTCGTGTACTTCACCGCGAAGTGGGTAGCCGCGCGGCGGGGACATCTCGGTGGGCGCAATGCGACCGCGGAGCGACGCGTCGGGACGAAAGTGCGTGTTCGACATGCCGAGCGGCTGGAACACGCGCCGCTGCAGAAAGGTGTCGAGCGTTTCGCCGGTGATGGCTTCGATCGTGAAGCCGAGCATGTCGGCGCCCAGGTCGGAATACTCGTAATATCTTCCCGGTGGCGCGAAGAGGGGAGTGGAGATCGCCGCCGCGCGAGCTTCTTCAGGCGTGTGGGCGATCCGCCAGAGATCGCGGCTCGCGGGAAGGCCTGAGCGGTGTTCGAGGAGTTGTCGAATCGTGACAGCTTCCTTGCCCCCGCCGTTGAACTCGGGGATGTACATCGAGACCGGATCGTCGAGGTGCAGCTTGGCCTCGTCGAAGAGGATCATGATTCCGGTTGTAGTCCCCACGACCTTGGTGAGCGAGGCCAGGTCGTAGATCGAGCGATCGGGAGCGACCGTTGCGGCATCCTCCGTCCAGCCCAGACGCCCGAATCCCTTTTCCCAAACGGTGGCACCCTTGCGACCCACCACCACGGCCGCCCCGGGGTAGCCCCCCGCCTTGATCCCGCGTTCGATGACGCGATCAATCGTCGCCAAGCGGGCCGCTGACATGCCCACCGCACTCGGCGGCTTTGCGGGCAAGCCGTCGCTGGCGGCGCGAGTGCGCGTCGCCTTGACGGGGTGGATCAGCGTACTAGCGGCCAGCAGAAGACTGAGCAACGCGACAACTCCTCAATGACTCTTGTGCGCGAGACACGGACCGAACCGCTCCGGAGTCAGGGTACACACGCACCCCACACGCCCAGTCGCACACAGCGACTGACATGAGCGGTACCCCACCGCAAGCCGATGTTCTCTGGAACACCGCACTCTGGCAAGTATCGGCATCAGAAGTCTGACGCGCAATGCTTTGCGGCGTAACGGCATACGTCGGATTGTAAACATTTGGTTTGACAGGACCCTCGGCGACCCTGAAACAAGGCCACAACGGAGCTCCCCGCGAGCCACGGCGCGATCATCTGAAGCTTCTTGCGAAAAGAACCGTAGGGATGGCGACAGTGCGCTGGCAACCCTTTCCCTTCGCTACGTGACCAATCCACTGGACGTCATGGAGAACGAACAGCTTACCGTGCAGCGCGCAATCGATGGCGATCAGGCGGCGATGCGGGCCCTTTGGACCCGCCACGCCCCTCATATTGACGTCGTCGTACGCCGGCTGGTGGGACAAGATGCCGACCTGGCTGCGGATGTCGCTCAGGAGGTTTGGATCCAGATCTTCAGAGCCCTGCCGAAATTCCGGGGCGAGGCGCGATTCGGCACTTGGGCGCATCGCATCGCGGTGAACCGGACGCTGAACGCGTTGAGACGGTCGCGTCGTACGTCGTCGCTGGAGGTGGACGTGGAAGACGACACCGCATCGGTAGAACCGGAGGCCGAGCGAGCGTTACTCGCCGCGTCGATCGAGGAGGCGGCTGGCCGACTGTCGCCAGGCGCGCGCACCGTCTTCCTTCTCCACGATGTCGAAGGCTACACGCATGAAGAAATCGCTGCTGAGCTTGGCATAACGCCGGGCGGCTCCAAGTCTCAACTCTTCAAGGCGCGCGCAAAGCTGCGCGTCATGCTGGCCCATTTGGTCGATGCACCGTCACGGCACACGATTGGCTCCAACACCGCGGAACATGCTGCACCTGCATACTGAACGACTCGCCGCCCTTGGCGACGATCCCCCGACGCCCGACGAAGCGGCGCACTTGGTGGTATGCGGCGAGTGCGCCCGCGAACGCGCGTCGTACCAGACGCTCGTCGCGATGGCGCGTGGAGAGCGAGAACCATTCGGACTGCCGCTCACGCGATGGGACACGATCGCCGCGGAAATCGCCGCTCGGCACGCGCGAGTTGCCGAAGTCGCGCCCCGTCGCCGCGCGAGACCGAGGCTCCTTCAGATTGCGGCGGGGCTGCTGCTCGTTGCCGGCGGCGCGGCGGCAGGGCGCGTGTCAGTCGGAGCGCGCCCGCTTCCGGGCGTGGATTCCGCGCTCGTCACGAAGACGTCCCCAACGACCTCCTACCAGTTGGGCGCGCGTTCGATTTCCGATTCCGTCGCATTTGCATCGGTGGAAGACGCGCGGTCCGTTCAGCAGCGCTCCGAAGCGACGTATGAGCAGGCCGCGGCGTATCTCGCACGCTACGACACCGCCGCGGTCGTCGGGGGAAGTCCCGTTGCGGTACGCTCCCGTCTAGCCGCATTGGATCAGATGATTTCCACCACGCGTGAGGCCATGCGACAGGCGCCTCATGATCCGGTCATCAACGGCTACTACCTCACGACACTCGGCCAGCGTGAGGCCACGCTGCATCAGCTCAATTCAGCGCTTCCGGCGTCACTCCGCGTCAACAGCTTCTAATGTCACTCCCCCGTTCGGTTCTTCACACGTCGTCTCGCGCATCCGTCGCGATGCCCGTCATCGCGTCGTTCGCGTTGCTGCTCGGTACGGGCCTCGTGCCGGCGCGCGCCCAGCAACGAGTTGAGAGCGCGACGCGGCGTGCACCGCGCGCGGAGCCCGGAGACTCCACCGAACGCCAGGTTCGCAGGTTGCAGCGGCAACTGGATTCCCTCACGCGCGCCTTTACCGAGAGCGACGGATTTTCATATGCCGAGCGTCGTCGCCTGGAAGACGCCCTCTCGCGGACGGTGCGTGGTCTAGTGGATCTGTCCAATCGTCTCGACGACGCGTCCGATCGCGCGCCGCGTTCCGACGACATGATCCGCTTTCGGGTGTCGCCGATGGGAGACGGAATGCCGTCGCCGATGGCGAAGGCGATCTCTCGGGCACGGGAGCGCCAGCTGGGCATGCCCACCGGATGGATCGGCATCGTGACCGAAGGCCCCGCCACCACACAGCGATTCGATGGCGGCGAATACATCGTCCGGTATCTCTCGTATCCACGTATCGTATCGGTCGATCCGAGCTCCCCGGCTCAGCGCGCGGGTCTTGCCACGGGAGACACGCTATTGGCGTACAACGGCCTGGATGTCCGCGAAAACGAGATTTCCCTCACTCGGTTGCTCCGACCGAGCGCCAAGGTGAGCGTGCGTGTCGAGCGAGAGGGAAGAGTGAGGGAACTTCCCGTGATCGTGGCCGCCGCGCCGACCAGCGTCCTGTTGCGCCGCGACGAGGAGGGGCGTTCACCCGGGGAGTCGTGGGAGATTGGCGGCGTACCCGAAGCTCCGGGCTTCCCGTGGGCGCCCTTGCCTCCATCACCGTCACTCGGCGCCTTGCGAGTGCTGCCGAGAGTACGGGAGCCCGGGCCGGCGGCCGTCGCTGGGGTGGGGCCATCGCCAATGCTGGGGTTGTATAGCGGGGTGGCGGGCGCGGAGCTCACGACCATCACCGACGGCCTTGCCAGGACCATCGGCGTACGAAGCGGAGTGCTGGTCACGCGAGCCCCGGCGGGCGGAATTGCCTACGAGTCAGGGCTGCAGGACGGAGATGTGATCCAGCGTGTCGCGGGACAGGAGGTGCGTTCAGTCGCCGACGTCCGCGGTCAGGTGAAACTCGCCGCGGAAACCGGCGGTCACGTGGTTGAACTGAGGATTCTGCGCGAGAAGAAGCCGATGACGGTCCTGCTCAGGTGGTAAGCGCGTGAATTGTCACCGCACGCGGCAGTGGCCCGTTACTTCAGCGCACCGCCAGGCACGAGGTAGATAAGCCGCAGGGTCGCTCGGTCGGAGTTGCTGATCGTGGAGGTGGCACTCTCACGATACATCACGCTGCTGGGGTCGCGCGAATGGTTGAGGCCGAGCGCGTGGCCGATTTCGTGGCGGATCACTCCTTCAACAGTGGTTGGTGCGAGAAGCCTCCCGGCACTGTCGTGATTGGCGATGGCGATGTACGCCTTGGCGATCTCGAATGCGCTCGTCTGCACGCGATCCGTAACGCCGATGCGTTTGCCATCCTCGCTCGGGAACCGATCCACCCAGCGAATAGCGATGTCGGCGGACGCGGAATCGAAGATGAACGTGAACTGAAGCGGGAACCCCGCCTGACTCCACTCCGCGAATACCGCGCGCGCAAACTCCGGATAGCGCGCATCCCAGTTTGGAATCTGAGCCGTCGGCGAGATGTAGACGCGGAGCGCGTCCACGACGTGCTCGGGCCAGCGGTACAGCGCGCTGTCCTGCTCATCCAGGATGTCGTTGACGTAGGTGCCCGAGGCGAGACTCGTAACGCGCCTCCGCATCTCCGCGGGCGAGACGACCTGGCTCTTTCCCGCGGGAATCAGCTCGCGGCGGACGATGCCCTGGACGACGCCAGCGCGAACCACGGTCGTGTCGCGAGCGACGACCGCCGCGTCACGGCGACGCACTCGACCTTGCGCACCGCGTAGCGCGTTCACGCCGACAAAGACAGCGAGCCCGACGAGCAACGCGATCGGAACGAATTCGAGACGAACGCGAACTAGCGGACGCCTCCCGGTGGAAGCGTGTACACCAGGCGGACCGTCGCCCGGTCGGCGTCCGAGAGTGCTCGCACACGCACTCTGGACGCCATGATGCTCATGGGATCCAGGGTGTGATCGAGGCCGAGCAGATGGCCGATCTCATGCAGCGACATCGCGTGCATGGCATCGTCGTCCAGGCGAGCGCCATTGTGATGGTAGACTGCGAGCACGATGTCCGCGTCCGTGATCCACCAGTGGTCGTCGCGCGCCCAGGTTGTGCGGCCACTGATCTCTTCGTCGAATTGGCGGACGAAGGAGACGTGGACGTTCGCGTGCGCGGAGTCACTGGTGAACGCGAACCGGACAGGGAGCTGCAACATATCCCACTCACCGAATGCGGCCGCCACCTCGCGAACGTACGACTCGCTCCATGCCTCAACGCTGGACGATGGCTGGATCCACACGTCCAAGGGAATGCCGCGGCGATCGGGCCAGCGTGCAAGGGCGCTATCGCGTTCGGCGAGCATCTCTCCGATGTAGGTGCCTTGCGCGCCTTGGGACAGACGCAGTCGCCGCTCCTCACGTTCGGGCAGACTGTCCGAGTCACGCCGCTTGAGCGGCCGATCAACCGCACCACCACTCTCGACGCTCGTGCGCGGGCTCGTCCTCGGCACGGACACGAACGAGGTCAGCGGAAGAAGTGCGACGACAAGGGCGATCGAAAGGACTGCGCGTGGCGGAATACACATCATGGTCATGAATGACGACCGTGGGTGTTTCAAGGGCACGCGGTCGCTCGCGACACTCGTATCTGGTGCGCCGCCCGAGCGGCGCGCGCGCAAGCGAACGCCGGAATGCAACACAGTAGTGGCGCATCATGGCCCAACTCAACGGTGGCTTCGCTCTAAGCGCGGCCATACCTTGGGGTCTCGTCCGGTTTCGCCCGTTAAGCTCCCTCCGCGCTGACATGGACATTCGCAGCAGCCTCCAGGATTCACTCGCGCCTGCCTATACGCTCGGTCGGGAACTGGCCGAGGTCGGCCCGTGGCGTGCGTTTCTGGCCTCCGACGGGGCAGGGGGTTCGGTGGAGGTCAGGCTTCTGTCCGAGGAGGTCGCCCAGCGCCTCGACGGTAAGCGATTGCTGGCGGAACTAGAGTTCGTCAGCGGGGTGCGGCATCGGTTCATCGCGCCGGTACTCAGCGTGGGCACGACGGCTGGCCGGCCGTTCTTCGTCATGCGACGCGCGAACGGTCCAAGCATGCGCGAACGCCTCGACGAGATCGGTGAGTTGGTGTTGCCCTGCGGGGTTGTTCAGCGCGTGCTGCGCGATGTCGGGGAAGCACTCGAATTCGCGCATGGAAACGGCGTGGCGCACGGAGATCTCAAGCCGGAATACATCTTCGACGCGGCCGGCGCCGTGACGCTGACAGACATCGGAATCCGGCAGGCGTTGCTGGCGTCGCAGTTGCCGGACCGGGACGCACCGGACGGGCAGCGCGGTGCGGCGTGGGTGGGGATTCCGGCCTACGCGCCGCCGGAGTGGGCGGAGGACTCGGCGCCAGACAAGCGCGGGGATCTCTACGCGTTCGGCTGCACGGCGTATGAACTCCTCGCCGGCAAGCCTCCGTTTACCGGCAGGAGTCCGGAGGGATCCCGCTTCTCACGGGCGACGGGTACTCCGGTGCCACTGCAGGTGCTGCGCGGTGACGCGCCCCCGGATCTGCGGCGTCTTGTGACGCTCTGCATGCAGGAGGATCCGCATCATCGGCCCGAGAGCGCGTCGGAAGTGTTGCGCAAGCTGGATGCGACGACGGTTGTGCCGCTGGCGAATTCCTCGCGCGTCAAGCGCGATCGGCCTCGCCTCACGCGGCGGCGCGTCGGGATCATCGCCGGGGCGGCGTTGGTCGTCTTGGCGTCGCTGGCCGGAGCGGTTCGGTACGTCACGTCGCATCAAGCCATCGCGCCGGCGACGGAGTCGCACGTGGTGGCCATCGTGCCGTTCGCCGCTACCGGAGCCGACGCGTCTCTCCAATTCTTGCGCGAGGGAATGGTCGATCTCATGGTGGCAGAGCTGTCGCCCCTGCCAACGGTGCGGGCTTTGAACCCTCGTGTCTTCCTCACGGCGTGGCGAGCGGCAGGCGGTTCCGACACGGCGGATCTTCCGCTTGATGCCGTATCACAGACTGCCGGTCGTGCCGGTGCCGACCGCGTCATGACCGGCAAAATCACCGGCGATGCGAGTGCGTTCACGATCTCGGCTATCCTGTTCGACGCGGGGACGCGGCGCGAGGTGGCACGCGCGTCGGTGCAGGGAAACGCCGGCACCTTACAATCAACGGTGGATGTCCTCGCGTCGAAGCTGATGACGATTCCAGCCGGCGAAGGCTATCATCGCATCGCCTCGCTGGTGAGCCCGTCTCCCGAGGCGTTGCGAGACTATCTCGCCGGGCGATCGGCGTTCCGGCTCGGACGATTCGCCGAGGCCGCGCGGCGGTACAATGCTGCGCTCGACGCTGACTCGAGCGCCCCGCTGGTGGCCGTGCGATTGCTCGAAGTCAACGGCAGGGTGAACGGGGACGTGCGCGACGAGCGCGCCACCCGGATCGCCATGCGGAATCAGGCGCGACTTGCGAAGCGCACGCGGATCTTGATGAACGTGCTCGTCGGGCATCAGCTCCACCAGCGGTTCACCGGCGGGGAATACATCGTCACAGCCGAATCGCTCACGGTCGCCGAGCCGGATTCACCCGACGCCTGGGAATATCTCGGCGACGCGTACTATCGTTTCGGCGCGGCGATCGGGATGCTCAACGCGGATCGCCTGGCCGAACGGGCGATGACGCGGTCGATTCTGCTCGACTCGACCTTTGCGCCGGCACTCGAGCGCCTGCCGTCGATTTACGCGGCCCTTCATGACACGGCTGGAGTGCGCAGGACTATGAACATGCTCACGAGGCATCCCACGGCAGACGCGCTCGAGGGCGAGTGGCTCGTCGCCGCTGCGGAACTGGGAGACGACGCGCGGGTGCAGGCGTACCGCAGTCGCATCCCGAAAATGTCCTGGGAGAGCCTCACGCTCGTCGAATTGGCTGCTCTGGAGGGGCGTGCGCCTATGGAAGACGCGGAACGCGCCGTCGCAGCGATGAGCGGGCGCGCGTCCACGCTCGCTGAACGCGAGCGTGCGGACTACGCCGCCTACACATTGGCGCTCATGCGCGGGCAGCCGAAGAGAGCGGATGCGATCAATGCACGCAACCGCAACCCGGTGAAACGGTTGGCGCGCACGCTCTCTGCATTCGCGTTCTGGGACGGCGACAAGCCAGCGGCCGCGGCCGCCGCGGCCGCCGTTGCCGAGTTGCGCCGCGGCCCACCCAAGCCGGGCCTCACCATGGAGGACCGCCTGGATCTGCTTCACGCCTATTTCTACGAGGCGGAATATCGCGTCGCGCGCGAGGACCGCGCGGGCATCCAGGATGCGCTGTCGGCAATGCGATCAATTCCCATCCCGAGCGATTCAGGCGACGCGGTGTCACTGCGCGCCCGTTTGCAAATGCTTGTGGAGGTACAACTCGCGCAGCTTCTCCAGGCCGACGACGTTCTAAAGCGCCTGCTGGCGCTGGACGCGACGCTGCAGGCCGTCTATCTGGACGAGTTTACGCCGGCGGGCGCACTCGTGTCTCGACTGGCCTGGGAGGTACTGGGCGCGTCTCAGCGCGCCTTGGATGCAGTGAACCGACCCACGCGCGGGTGGGGACCATTCGAGATGTTCGGGTCCACGCGGCTCCGCGAAAACGGCCACCTCTCGGAGGCCCTCGGATGGCGCGCCGGCGCGGTCAAGTCCTACGAACAATTCTTGAAGCTGCGCAGCGCTCCTGAGGAAGCGCTACGCGCCGACGCCGATCGCGTTCGCGCCAGAATGCAGGCGCTGATCAAGACCGAGGAGCCCGCCAGCCAACGATGAGCGCGGTGCAAGCGTGCGCGAGAGGAGATGGAAAGAAACGGTCCGGGACCCTCAGTGTGTCCAACATCGAGATGCGAATTTGTCCCTTACCCGTCAGGTATGCGTCTCACCTTCCTGTATACTCTCTCGCTGCTCTCGGTGGTTGTTGCGGCCGCAAGGCCGCAGGGTATCGCCACGCGGCTCGACTCCACCATGCGCGTCGCCGAAGCGAATGGGTTCAGTGGCGTCATCCGCGTGGCGGTAGCGGGAACGACGCTCCTGGAGAAAGGCTACGGCATGGCGAACCGTGCCGCCCGCATTCCCGTCACGGCTTCGACCATCGTCCAGATCGGGTCCAACACCAAGGACTTCACTGCGGTAGCCATTCTGCAATTAGTGCAGGCAGGCAAGATGAAGCTCAGCGATTCCATCGGGGCCTACTTCGCTCAGGTACCGGCGGACAAACGGGCCATCACGATTGCATATCTGCTCGATCATCGCGCCGGCTTTCCGCTCGGCGTGGGCGGGGACTTCGAGCCGGTGTCGCGCGCCCAATTGATTCTCCGGGCCATGAGCACGCCCCTGTTGTTTCCCCCCGGCACGCACGAGAGCTACTCCAATACCGGCTTCAGTCTCCTCGCCGCCATCATCGAACAGGTGACGCGCACGACATATGACGTGTATGTCCGTGATGCGATCCTGAGGCAGATCGGACTACGGCGAACAGGGTTTCTGATTCCAGCGTTTCACCCAGCCGATCTGGCGCATGGTTATTCGGCCACCGGTATCGATCAGGAAACGATGCTCGCCAAGCCGCACGCGAGCGACGGACCGTACTGGAATCTGCGCGGGAATGGCGGCATGCTGTCCACCGTCGGCGACATGCACGCCTTCTATCAGGCACTCTTTGAAAGCGACCGCTTGATGGCGCCGGCAACCCGCGCCCTTCGGTTCAACCCGAACGAGCCCATTGGACTTGCCGGGTCGGATGGCGTGAATGTGTTCCTGTACGACCGCTTTCCGATCAGACAAGTGGGAATCATCATCGCGTCGACGAATGCGGCGATGAAAGCGCCCGCGATTCGACGTGAACTCGGAAAGGTGCTCGGGCTGCCCGAGCCCGATATGGGTGGTGAAACGGCCATGGCTCGGCCTAACGGGAAGCCCGCGCCGGAACGGGTGCGTGCGGTCATCTCGGCACTCATCCACGAGATCGACACGAACGACGGCGCATCCGTCAGGCGGTTCGTCGCGGAACACTTCGCGCAGGATCAGGGTGGGCCGACAATTGAAGAGCGCGCACAGCGCGTCGGTGCGATCCACGAACGGCTCGGCGACATCATTGTCGAACGCGTCGACCTGTTCGATGATGGGTCTGTGGAGGCAACGCTCAAGTCATCGGTGCACGGCACGGCGGTCCTGCTCGCGGCCATGGATCACGTCGAGCCCTTCCTGATTCACAGCCTGCGCGTCCGCGTCGGCGGCTAGCCGGCCGCGCGGAGGTCTGGCGAGCGCGGCGTCTTACGCCGAAGCCGCGCCAAGGGTACTCTCCACGGCCGCCGGCATCTCGGCCGACCGGCAAGAACACTCCCTTTCGCCGACTGGGGAACTCGTGCATTCACGCCTCGTATTCGCCAGCGCCGCACTGCTCGCCTCGCAGAGTGGTTGTCATGCCGCGCCGATCACGCGTGGCGCGGAAGCAGAGAGAAGTTCCGCGCAGAGAGCGGCTGACGATCGCATGCACGACGACTGGGCATCCCTCGGGCGCTATCGCGCGGCCAACAGCCAACTGTCTCCGCCGAAGGCGAATGAAAGTCGCGTGGTCTTCTATGGCAACTCCATCACCGAAGGGTGGGCACCATTGTTCTCCACGCAGTTTCCCGACAAGCCCTACATCGGTCGTGGCGTCGGCGGTCAGACGACGCCGCAGCTGCTCGTGCGGTTCCGGCAGGACGTCGTGGCGCTCCGTCCGAAGGTCGTGGTGATTCTGGCCGGCACCAACGACATCGCTGGCAACACCGGACCTTCAACGCTCGAGATGATCGAGGACAATTTGATCGGCATGACCGAGATCGCGCGCGCGAACGGCATTCGTGTCGTGCTGTCGTCGGTGCTGCCCGTGTACGACTATCCATGGAAGCCGGGTTTGGCGCCGGCGCAGAAGATCATCGCGCTCAACGCGTGGATGAAGCAATACGCTGCGAGCGTCGGGGAGGTGTATCTGGACTACCACACCGCGATGGCGGATGAGCGCCAGGGGATGCGAGCCGACCTCGCACGGGATGGTGTGCACCCAACCGAGGCGGGGTACCGCGTGATGGCGCCACTGGCCGAAGCTTCAATCGCGGAGGCGCTGCGCCGGCGGTAGTGCGGGTTAGCCCGTCTCCGAACCGCTGATTTTCTCGCTCCCGTGCTCCGCATGCCGTACCGTCTTCGCCGCATCGTCCCTGTCGATCACGTCGCGCGCCGCCGCGAGTGCGAGACTGACGTCGCCGAACATGTGGTCCGTTCCAATCTCGTCGAGCGTCGCGGAGCCGGTGAGCGCCACGAGCGGTTGCATGTGCACTTCCGCGAGAAACACAAGCGTGCCGTCCCCCTTGGTGCGATGCACCACGTCGGAGAGCGCGCGCAAACCGCTGCTGTCCAGCGCCGACACGTGACGCATGCGAATGATGAGAATGCGCGGTTTCTTGGCAATGCGGGTGAGAGTGTCCTTGAATGCCGCCGCTGCGCCGAAGAAGAACGGACCGGTGATTTCGTAGACTTCCACGCCGGGCGGCACGACGTTCCGATTGAAATACTCCGGTTCCTCGCGCAGATCGTCTTCGAGCTCTTGGGTGACCAGGGCGACGTTGGACACCGTCGCCATGCGGCGAATGAAGAGTGCGGCCGCGAGCGCCATTCCAACCTCGATGGCCACGGTGAGATCGACGAGCACCGTGAGCAGAAACGTCGCGAGCAGGACTGCGACGTCGCTCTTGGGGGCGCGCAACTCGTCGCGGAACGAGCGCCACTCGCTCATGTGGTACGCCACGACCACGAGAATCGCCCCGAGAGTGGCCATCGGGATGTACGCAGCCCACCGCCCGGCGAAGAGCGTGATGACCAACAGCGTCAGCGCGTGGACCATGCCGGCCACGGGCGTCCGTCCGCCGTTCTTCACGTTGGTGGCGGTGCGCGCGATCGCCCCGGTGGCCGGAATGCCGCCGAATAGCGGCGAGACGATGTTCGCCACTCCCTGCGCCACCAACTCCATGTTGGAGCGATGCCTTCCGCCAATCATGCCGTCCGCCACCACGGCCGACAACAGCGACTCCACGGCGGCGAGGAACGCGATCGTAAATGCGGGTCCGACGAGCGACATCATCTGCTCGACGCTCAGATGCGGCATGACGGGATGCGGGACGATGGCCGCGATGGCGCCGAACCGTGATCCGATCGTCTCCACCGGCAAATGGAGCACCTGCGCTGCCACGGTCGTGACGATGAGCGCGACGAACGGGCCGGGAATCCGATGGCTGACCTTGGGCCACGCGAGGATGATCGTGAGCGCCGCCACGCCCACTGCCACGGCCTCCGGCGTCGCGCCTCCGGAGTGCATGGCGTACGCCTGCAGCTTCGCCAGGAAGGGGGCCGGCACGGTGCCCATCTTGAGACCGAGAAAGTCCTTGACCTCGCCGGAAAAGATGATGACGGCAATTCCGCTCGTGAAGCCCGTGATCACCGGCGTGGGAATGAACTTGATCACGCTGCCGAACTTTGCGATGCCCATGCACACCAGAATGACGCCCGCCATGAACGTCGCGACCGTGAGTCCATCGATGCCGAATTTCTGGATGATGCCGTAGACGATGACGACAAACGCACCGGTGGGTCCGCCGATCTGTACTCGAGAGCCGCCGAGCGCCGAGATGAGAAATCCGCCGACGATGGCCGTCCAGAGACCGCGATCGGGCGTCACACCACTGGCGATCGCGAACGCGATGGCGAGTGGGAGCGCGATGATGCCTACGATGACGCCGGCGACGGCATCATCGGTGAACTGCGCCCGGTCGTAGCCGCGCAGCGTCGAAACCAGCTTCGGAACGAACATACCGGGTTCTTCCCCTGCGAGTCGCAGTCAGCGCCGGATCGACTTGTCCTTCAATAACATAGGCGCCGTTCGTCGCGCCGTCGGGATTCCGCCGGCGCAGGCAAGCGCGAGGCTGCCTACAGTCAACGATGGTCTGCGATGATCAGCGATGGGGAGAGGGCGCGCTCCAGGCGCCCGATGCGCCGAGTCCGCTCAGGGGGCTCCCACCGGACGCGGGACCGAACCCGGCTTCGCCGGGCGCGCCGCCCCAGGCCTCTGCCGTGCCGACGGCGGACTTGTCGCCGCCGGTCGCGTAAACAGACGCTCCTGTATCCGATCACGAAAGGCGAACACCACGCCGGACAGCGCCGCCAGGAGCACAATGGCTCCGACGGACGAATAGAGCACGAGCCGGCGCTTGTGGCTGCGCCGCATCCGCTTGATACGAAACGACGTTGGCAGAATGAGCGGCGTCGCTTCGCGGCCGAGCCGCGGCGGGCGCGGTCTGTCCTCGATCGCCCCGACCGCAATCGGGGCCGTGATGGTTTCGACTTTCGGCGAAGCGAGTAAGTTCGGCGTGGTCTCATCTGAGATCATCACGGAAAGTTCACTCCATGGCCACGCACTCTCAAGAGCACCTGCTCAATCCGTACACCGCCTGACGACGGAACTGCCCACCAAACCGAGCACTGCCGCAGCATGATTCCAACCAACCATTCCCGGTGATTCTCACGATGCCCGAACGATTCTTCGCGCGCGCCACGAGATGGACTGCCGCGGTCGCGTCACTGGGCGCCGCACTCTGCACCAGTGCCCCGATCGCTGCACAAACGCTATCGGCAGGCGGCGCCGCCCGCCTCGCGGCTCGCCGGTACCGCGAGGCGAATGAGTCGCAGATCTTGACTGAGTTCAGCGAACTGCTTGCGCTGCCCAATCTCGCGAGCGACTCCGCCAATATTCGACGGAATGCAGACTACCTGATCAAGATGCTGGTTAGACGCGGCTTCTCGAAATCGCGTCTGCTGACCGTCGTCGGCGGGCCACCGGCGGTGTACGCCGAACTCCCGGCCGCTGGCGCGACCCGAACGCTGGTGCTCTACGCGCACTATGACGGGCAACCGCTCGACCCGAAGCAGTGGACCACGCCGCCCTGGTCGCCGGTGTTGCGCTCGCGCGAACTGGGAAAGGGCGGAACGATCGTACCCATTCCGCCGGTGGGAGGAACGGTCGATCCGGAGTCGCGCATCTACGCACGGTCCGCGGGCGACGACAAATCGTCGATCATGGCCATGCTGTCCGCGGTGGATGCCATGCGCAGCGGCAAGGTCGCACAATCGGTGAACCTCAAAGTGTTCTTCGAAGGCGAAGAGGAGGCGAGTTCGGCGCACCTGGGTCAGATTCTCGCGGCGAACCAGGAACTGCTCGCGTCAGACGGCTGGCTCTTCTGCGATGGCCCCGTGCACCAGAGCGGCCGCCCCTTGCTCTCGTTTGGCAACCGGGGCATCGCCACATTCGAGTTGACGGTGTACGGCCCCAACCGCGCGTTGCACAGCGGTCACTATGGCAACTGGGCGCCGAATCCGGGCGTCTTGATGGCCAATCTCATCGCGAGCATGCGCGACGACGAAGGCCACATCAAGGTCAGCGGCTACTATGACGATGTGAAGCCCATCAGCTCCGCCGAGCATCGCGCCATCGCGGCACTCCCGCTGTATGACGACACGCTGCGCAAGGCGCTGGGCTTGAACCGCACTGAAGCGAACAATGCGCTACTCGCCGAGCGCATCATGTCACCGGCGTTCAATCTGCGCGGCATGCGCGTGGGCGGCGTGCGCGAAACGGGATCGAACACCATCTCCACCGTGGCGTACGCGTCCTTCGACCTGCGTCTGGTGCCCGATCAGAGTCCTGAACGAGTGGAGCGCCTCGTCGAAGCGCACATTCGCAAGCAGGGGTACTTCATCACCCATGACAGCGCGTCGGAATCGATCCGTCTGGCCCACCCGAAGGTGGCCCGCGTCGAGTGGGGGCACGGATATCCAGCATCGCGCGCACCGCTGGACGGGCCGTTCGGACGTGCGGTCATCACGTCGCTCCGAGCGGGTGCCGCAGAGCCACCGGTGGTCATTCCTACGTCGGGCGGTACGGGCCCTACATATCTCTTCGAGCGGATCCTTGGAGTACCCGTCATCTCGCTGCCCATCGCGAATTACGATGACAACCAGCACGCGGCGGACGAAAATCTCCGCGTGAAGAATTTGTGGGATGGCATCGAGACCTACTCGGCGCTGCTGGCGGAGATGGGGAGGGCGTGGGGTGGAAGACCGGTTCCGTGATCAGGGCGCCGTCGACAATATCACGTACGGCCGCTGCGCCGCGGAAGCTGGCGAAAATCATCGTCACGAGGACACACGCATGACTGATCGTCGCACGTTTCTCAAGATGTCGGCACTTGCCGGAGGCGCGCTGACGCTCGGCGTGACGCCCGATGTCACATCCGACGAGTTCGCGACACCGTCGCCGAACCCCCCAGGTCCCGCTGCAGTCCGGGCGCCGCTCACCATCCTGATTCTCGGCGGGACCGGGTTCACGGGCCCGGAGCAGGTCGAGTACGCGACCGCGCGCGGGCACCGCGTCACGCTGCTCAACCGCAACAAGACGCGCCCCGACTTCTTCAAGGGACGGGTGGAGCAACTCGTCGGCGACTTGAACGACGACGTGAGCGCCCTCAAGGGTAGGACCTTCGACGTCGTGATCGACAATCCGACAACGCTTCCTGCGTGGGTGCGGAATGCGGCGCAGTATCTCAAGGGCAACACGCGGCACTACATCTACATCTCCACTCTCTCGGTGTACTCCGACACCAGCAGGCCCGCCCAGGACGAGACAGCGGCCACGACGCCGATGCCCGCGGATCTCGATCCGTACACGCTCGATCGTGCGAACGCCTCGAAGTATTACGGTGCGCTCAAGACATTTTCCGAGCAGGAAGTTGCTAGACAGTATCCAGGCATCCACACGATCATCAGGCCGACGCTCATCGTCGGGCCCCTCGATCGGACCGACCGCTTCACCTACTGGCCGTACCGGATCGACAGGGGAGGCGAGGTACTCGCGCCGGGCGCTCCCACCGATCCCGTTCAATTCATCGACTCCCGCGACCTCGCCGAGTGGACCATTCGCATGGCGGAACAGCACACCGTCGGCACCTACAACGCGCTCGGGCCGGTGACACCCCTGACCATTTCGGAAATGCTGTACGGCATCAAGGCCGTCACCACGGCGGGAGCTCAGTTCACGTGGGTGCCCGCGGACTTCCTGCAGGACCAGAAAATCCGCCCGTGGCGCGACATGACCGTCTGGGTGAGCCCCACCGGGCGATCGGCTGGCTTCTCTCGGTTCACGAATGCGCGCGCACTCGCTGCCGGACTCACCTTTCGCCCGCTGGCGGTGACCGCCAAGGACACCCTCGACTGGAACAGGACGAGGCCCGCGGAGGAGTTGACGGCCCTGGCGCGAGGCGCCGTAGGTGGCATCTCTGGCGCGCGTGAGGCCGAAGTGCTCGCGGCCTGGAAGGCCAAACAACAGAAGAGTGGCGATTGACGGCTGAGAGCGGCGAAGCACCCGCATCGCAATCGCTCCTTCACGCGCTCCTTCGGCGCGCCGTTGTCATACGGGCGGACGAAGTCCGTGCGACGATCGCGTCGTTCACCTTCTTCTTCTTCGTGCTGAGCGGCTATTTCGTGTTGAGGCCAATCCGCGACGCCGTCGCCGCGGCGTCGGGTGTTCAGCAGCTGCCGTGGCTGTTTGCGGGCACGCTGGTCGCGACGTTGGCGTTCAATCCCCTCTTCTCCGCGCTCGTCGTGCGCTATCCCGCGCGGAAGTTCGTGCCGATCAGCTACCAGTTCTTCATCACGAACCTCCTCATCTTCTTCGTCCTGATGCGGTTTGTGTCGCCCGGGGAGAACTCCGCTACGGACATCTGGGTCGGACGCGTGTTCTTCGTCTGGACGAGTGTGCTCAGCTTCTTCTGCACCTCGATTTTCTGGTGCTTCATGGCTGACGTGTTCCGCAGCGAACAGGCCCAGCGATTGTTCGGGTTCATCGGTGTGGGCGGTACGGTCGGGTCCATCGTCGGCTCGAGCGCCACGGCGGTGTTTGCCTCGCGGATCGGAGCGGTGAACCTGCTGCTCGTCTCGGCGGCGTTGTTGCAATGCGGAGTGATCACGGTGATCCGATTCCCCGCCGTCTCGTGGCGCGTGACTGGCTCCCAGACGTACAGTACCGATGGCACGGAGAACGAAGTGATCGGGGGAAGCGTCTGGGCCGGCGTCACGAGCGTCTTGGCATCGCCGTATCTGCTCGGCATCGCGCTATTTCTCATCCTGTACTCCCTCGGCTCGACGTTCTTGTATTTCGAGCAGAGCGACATCGTCGGCCGATTCTATGCAAGCCGAGCGGAGCGAACCGCGATCCTGGCGCAGCTGGAATTGGCGGCGCAGGTGCTGACCATCGTCACGCAGGTATTCTTCACGGGACGAATCATCCGCTGGATCGGCCTCGCCGCCACCTTGTCCTTCCTGCCGCTCCTGTCGGTGCTCGGATTCGGCACGCTCGGCGTTTTACCGGCGTTCACTACGCTGGCGGTGTTCACCGTGCTGCGACGCGCGTCGAATTTTTCGCTCACCAATCCGGCGATGGAGGTGCTGTTCACGGTGGTCCCGAGGGAGGACAAGTACAAGGCGAAGAGCTTCATCGAGACTTTCGTCTATCGCGGCGGTGATCAGATTTCGGCGTGGACATATGCCGGTCTCACGGCCATCGGATTGGGGCTGGCCGGCATTGCGTTCTTCGCCGTGCCAGTGTCGGCGATCTGGCTGGTGTTGGGCCTCTGGCTTGGCAAACGGCAGGGCACCCTCGCCGCCCGAGAACGAACGCGCGAATTGGCGCAGGAAGCACCGCTGCCAATTCCGACGTGACCGCTGGTGCTGTGGTAGCAGGTGATCGTACATCAGTGGCAGACGACTTCGTCACATCCGTCGAACCAAACAGGATCAATGACCAACCGCAGAGACTTCCTGAAACGCGGCGCGCTCGTGGGCGGTGCGCTCATGCTGCACCGCGACTCATTCCTGACGGGCGTGGGTCGTGACCGCCCTCGAGCGCTCGATCTGCTCGTGCTTGGCGGCACGGGGTTCATCGGGCCACACCTCGTGCGTCATGCAGTGTCACGCGGGCATCGTGTCACGATCTTCACGCGAGGTCGCCACGACGCTGATCTGCCCGCCAACGTGATCCGCCTGCAAGGCGACCGCGGTAGTGACTTGACATCGCTTGCGGGAAAGTCGTGGGACGCGGTCGTAGACGATTCGGCCACGAACCCGGACTGGGTGCGCCGGTCGTCCGCGCTGCTCAAGGAGAGCGTTGGACGATATCTGTTCACCTCCTCGACGGGTGTGTACTACCCATATCGTTCACGTGGCATCGATGAGAGCGGACAGGCGTCCCTCGAAGCGGCAGATCCCAAGGATGGATCGGCGACGTATGGGGTGGCAAAGGCACAGTGTGAGCGCGTGGTGATGAACACCTTCGTCGACCGTGGCGTCGTCGTGCGTCCCACGTACATCGTCGGTCCCGGCGACACGACGGACCGCTTTCCCTACTGGCCGCAGCGGCTTGCACGCGGTGGAGAAGTTCTTGCGCCAGGCCGGCCCGACGATCCCGCGCAGTTCATCGACGTGCGCGATCTGACGGAGTTCATGGTAACGCTCTTGGAAGACTCCAAGGACGGCGTGTTCAACGTCGTGGGTCCGAAGGATCCGATCACGTTCCCCGAATTTCTCGAACAGGCACGCGCCGCGCTCGACGCCAAAGCACAGTTCACGTGGGTGGACGACGACGCCTTCCTCGAGCGATACAAGATCGACGAAGCGATCCCATGGGCCCTGCTCAAAGGGAACGACTTCGGCATGATGTCGATTCGGAACGATAAGGCGCGCGCCGCCGGTCTGGCGTTTCGCCCGCTCGCGACCACCGTACGCGACACGCTCGCATGGTGGTGGACCGTGCCGGCGTCCCGCCGAGCCGCGCCGAAGTTCACCATCACGGCCGAGCAGGAGACTGCGGCGCTGGCGGCATGGCACGCTCGGACGGGCTAGGACGACGTCGCGATTTCCTCTGCGCTCCGGAGCGCCAGCGCGCAGAACGTGAGCGTCGCGTTCGCGCAGCTCGCACTCACGCACGTAGGTGCACCGACGACGAACAGGTTCTCGTGGTCGTGCGCCCGTCCCCACCCGTCCACGACAGAAGTGGCTGGATCGCTGCCCATGCGGCATCCACCTGCGGGATGGTCCTGAAACCCCCCGTCATCCTGCTCGACGTGAATGACTCTCCCGTTGCCGGCGCGCGCCATGCGCTCGAACAGCCTCTTCAGCGCGTCGTCCGAATAGCCACGAAGCGCGGCCGACTCCGGCGCGTCACGGAAGGCGAGCTTCGGTAGCGGGTCGCCGTAGGCATTCCGGCGGCGGCCGTCAAGCACCAGCGAGCTCTCGCGATCGGGGATGACGTCATAGTAGGCACGCACGCGCGCCACTCCGGTTCTGCTGCGTTCGCGCCAGTCGCGCATGATGTCGTCGCCAAGCATCAGCGCGCCGGCATCGTTCCGAAGGCGCGGACCGCGGGCGTTGCTCGATTCCCACACGCGCAGGTCGTGTCGAAGGTACTTGTCGCCGACGGGCTTGCGCATGAACTGCTTCGTGACGAGCGAGTGCTGTCCGTTGATGCCGGGATACAACCGCAGCGGCAGCTCGATGAATGCCTGCTGATTTCGGTGGCCGCCAAGGTACTTGCCGACGTTGCCTGAGCGATTGGCGAGACCGTCGGGTGCGCGGCGGCTCCGCGAGAGCAGTAGCAGGTGCGCGCTCCAGACGTATCCCGCGGCGATCACGAATGAAGTCGCACGGAACTCGACCGGAGTACCGCTGCCTCGGGGCCCCCGCTGCATCGCGTCCGCGCTTCCGATGCGCGCAGAACCCTCGTCCATGACGAGCCGCCGAACGAGCGTGCGCGGGTAAAGCGTGATGCGATTCGACGCGCGCAGTTTGTTCCAGGTGAAGTCGGGCGAGTACTTCGCGCCCACCGGGCAGATGGGGAAGCACGTATCGTTACGACAGCACTCCGCTCGGCCATCGTATGGGCGAGAGTTCTTCGACGAGGGTTGGCTCCACATGGCGATGCCGGCCGTCGACGCCCACTCCTTCAGCAGGCCGAGGTTGTACGTGAGCGGAATGGGCGCCATCGGAAACGGCTTGCTGCGCGGATCCATGGCGACGGGCCCCTGTTCGCCCGCGACGCCGATCACCTCTTCAGCCGCCTGGTAGTACGGATCGAGATCCTCGTACGAGATCGGCCAATCGGTCCCCACACCGCACATCGATTTCGTCTTGAAATCCTCGGGCGACCAACGCGGTGTGACGCCGCCCCAGTGCATTGCCAGGCCTCCCACACCCATCGAACGCGATTGCAGGGGTCCTTCGATCTCGTAGCCGTCGATATGGTCGTGCGGCCACGGGCTCTCGCCATACTCGAGAAAACGGTCTCGCAACGTAGCCCGCTGCGCGAGCGGCGCGGCCTCGTCGCCGGCTTCGACGACCACGATCGTTTTCGCGGTGGTCCGTGCGAGCTTCTGTGCGATCATCGCCGCGGTGATGCCCGATCCGATGATGCAGACATCGCTCTCGATGACGGTGCGCCCCGTGAGGCGACTCATGAGCGCGAGGCCGCGAGTGGGAGCGGTTTGCGCACGGATGCGCTTAGGGGGCGGCATGTTTGCTTGCCGATGGCGGACTCGTAGCACAGGTCGGTCGCCTCGGCGGTCGCGTAGAAATGCGCGAGCAGGGCGAGCGCAACGTGCGGGGCGCGGCCCACAGCAGGAATACGATCGGCCTTGATTGCCGCCAGCTCGGCCGAGACGAGTTCACGCCGACGCGCGACCGGCAGCTCGGCGAACCGGCGTCCACCCACTTTCATCGCGGTCGCGTCCAGCTGATCGAGCTGCGCGGACCATTTCGTCGCGGGCGTTGTGCCCGACGACTCCAGTTTCGACGTTCCGTATCCGTGCAGGAGCTCGGCGTGCTCGCGATATCCGGCAATCCAGCGCTGAAATGCGAGCACGGCCGCTGTCATGCCGGACGTGCCGAGTTCCGACGGCAGCACGGCTTCTCCAAGGGCCTGCATGGCTTGCGGACTCGCCGCCAGGTCATCGATCGCGGCCGCGTGCGCGCGTCGTACAAGTGCCGCCACGGGGACCGCGGCCGCGAGCCATCCCAGAAAGGCCCGACGAGAAAGTGAGGTCATCGGGTGAATAGAACGCCGTTCAGCGTGTCCGGGAAGTCAGCAGCGTCGGGAATCCTCTGGGGCGAACGGAGCTGGCCGTGAGCTACCACCCGCCCGCATACCCGTCCTTACGCGGATCCGAGCCAGCGGCGTAGCCTCGACGCAACTTGATGATCGCCTGCGCGCCGCCGAAAGCCGTGAGCGGCGCCTCCACCACGATGTGCCCCATCGCCGAGAGCGCATCGCGGACACGGTCCGTGATCGGAGCCTCGAGGGCAACGCGCGCGCCGTCGAAGTGACGGAACCGCGCGGCATCGATCGCCTGCTGTATATCCATGTCGAACACGAACAGGTTCAGCAGCAGCTGCGCATGGCCCTGCGCCTGCATCGCGCCCCCCATCAGACCGAAGCTCATGAATGGCATGTCGGTTGATCCATCGGCCACGGATGGCGCGCCTGGCCTTGACACGAACCCGGGGATGAGCGTGTGCAACGGTCGCTTGCCCGGCGCGATGGTATTCGGCAGGCCAGGCTCGAGCGAGAACGCCGATCCCCGATTGTGCAATGTGAACCCGGTGCCGGGCACGACGATGCCCGAACCGAACAGGTCGAACTGGCTGTTGATGAACGATACCATGTTGCCATCGGCGTCCGCCGTGGTGAGATAGATCGTTTCACTGCCGGAGGGGAGCGGCGCGGCGTCCACTGTCGCGCGCGCGCGTGACGAATCGAGATGGCTGCGCCGCTCAGCTATGAATGTGTCGGACAGCATCGTCTCGGCGGAAATCGTGAGATGATCGGCATCTCCCACGTACCGAGCGAGATCGGCGTAGGCCAGCTTCTTGGCTTCGATGAGATGGTGCAGATACGTCGCGGAATTGTGGCCCATCGATTTCAAGTCGTAGGGCTCGAGGATCTTCAACATCTCCAGCGCCGCTACACCCTGATTGCTTGGCGGCAGTTCCCATACGCGATATCCCTTGAATGTCACCGAGATTGGCGTGACCCATGTCGGCGCATTCGCCTTCAAATCCGCCTGCGTAATGAAGCCACCCAGTTCCTGCACGTGCTTCACGATGCGTGCTCCCAGTGGGCCGTCGTACAACACTCCGGGTCCGCCGGTGGCGATGGCCCGGAGCGTCCGCGCGTAATCGGGATTGCGGAACCACTCGCCGGCCGCTGGGGCGTGTCCGTTGGGCATGAACGTCCCCTTCGCGGCAGGATCCCGCACGAGCACACTCGTCTGCGAATTCCAATCGTCCGCGATGATGGGGGTGACGGGATAGCCCTCCTCAGCGTACTCGATGGCGGGCTCGATGGCCTGCGCAAGTGAGATCGTGCCGTACTTCCGGAGAAGCTCCGCCCAGCCGGCGAGCGCGCCTGGCACGGTGACCGCTTCTATGCCGCGCGTCGGCATGCGAGCGTGTCCGCGCTTGAGCAACTCCTCGCGCGTCATGAGCGCACCGGCGCGACCGCTGGCGTTCAGCCCGACGAGTCGGTGCTCCCTGCCGATCCACACCATTGCGAACATGTCGCCACCGATCCCGGTCATCATGGGCTCGGTGACGGACAGGACCGCCGCAGCCGTGACCGCGGCGTCCACCGCGTTACCCCCGTGTTGCAGCACAGCCAGTCCCGCCGAAGTGGCCAGTGGCTGGCTCGTGGATACGACTCCGTGCGGCGCGTACACCACCGAGCGACCCGCCAACGACAGGGGGCGCTGTGCAAGGATCACGACAGGGCAGACAGCTACGAGCATGGCGAGCCCCCTCGCCGCCGACGACCTGTTCGAACGCATGACTCTCTCTCCGGGGTAGCGGTCCATCAAAGCTCGGCCGGTAAGGTACCTCCCGAAGAGTCGCGCCGCCGCGGGGTGCCACCGTATCAGGACGCCCGATGCGCTCCGCCGTGGCTCACCCGCCCAGCCAGACGTTCAACTTCAGCGGGCAGATGTTCACCGGCCGATCGCGGAAGCTCGCGCTGCGTATCGTCGCGAAGCGCGGCGGTCACAAGATCACCGGCTCAGGCGTCCGCACCCGAAAGCACGCGATGGAACAGTGCTTCGTACAATTCGCCTGTCCGCTGCCAGAGGTAGTCGCGTCGCACGCGTGCTCCACCCGTAGTGCCGAGCCTCGTGCGCAGCGGAGCGTCGAGCAGGAGTCGCCGCATGGCGATCGCGAGGGCGGCGTCGTCGTCCGTCGGAACGAGCAATCCGCTCACTCCGTCCTCGATGAGCTCAACGAGCCCGCCAACACGAGATGCTATCACGGGCCGATCCGCAGCCATGGCCTCCGCGGCCGCAATGCCGAACGATTCCGAGTTGGTTCGGGACGGCAGGACGAACAACGTGCAGCCCCGCACGTGTTCCGCCACTCGGGCCCGTTCGCACGTGCCAAGAAAATCCACGTACTCTCGCACGCCGAGCGACGTCGCAAGGGACTCCAGCTCGCCGCGCGCCGGCCCGTCGCTCACCAATTTCAATCGCAGATCGCGCCTAGAGTCCCGCACCGCTGCGAAGGCGCGGATCAGGACGTCCAGCCCTTTGTGCTGGGAGAGATGCGCAACCGACAGGACGTATGGAGGGTGTGTCGCCGTTTCCCGCTCCTCGAGCCCATAGCCAAGCTCGGCGGGATCGATGCCATTCGGAATGACCTCGAGACGTGATCGATCGAGTTCCGGCCAAGCGTCATGGAGCGCCCCGCCGAATGCGCGTGATGGAACGACAAGGGCGTCAGACGCATCGAGCACCGACAGGAGCCCCGGGGGCGTGGGCACCCGGCGCCGGCCGTCAGGCAACAGGTCTCTTCCGTGTACCGACGTGATGATCCGGAATGCTCGCACGCGCCGCATGAACGTTACGGCGAGTTCGGTGCCGTCGGGGAAATGCACGTTGACGACGTCGATCCTGTGTCGGCGCAGGATGCCCCTGACAGCCATCAGAGTGAGTGGCAGCGTTGCCAGAAAGGCGATTCGGCTTCGGACGGGCCGGAGGGGGTCGCTGGACGACCGCATCGACAGACGGTACGCCGGAAACCCTTCTCTGCTCACCAGCGCCTCCGGTCGCGACACCGATCCCGCCAGGAGGAGATGGACGCCGTGCCCCTGAGACTCCAGGTGCCTGGAGACGCGATTTACCACGCGACAGACGCCGCCGAGGTTGTCCCATGCCACCATCATCAAGACATTCAACGGGTCACCGTGGCGGCAGGCGGCGGCACTACCCTTCGGTCAACTGCATGGCGGCGTTGAGTTGAACCGAGCCGCGCGACGTCCCTGTGTCGGTCACGCGAAGCATGACCGACCGCGCCGATCCAATGACTTTGCCCACGAAGAGATCGTACGAAACCAGTTCGACCATGTAGCTGCCCGCCGGGACATTGGCTTGCATGTCAATCAGCACCGTGAACGGGCCGAGCCTCGGGAGCGCCAAACCCAAGCGTTTCGACTCGGCTTCGAAGATGATGCCACCGGTACTGAGCGATCGCAATCGGACGATCACCGGCTCGACCGTCTCCGGTACGGCCTTCTCGATCTTGCCTTCTACTTGTAACGTGAACCTCGATCCCGAAGCGACGACGTCCTGCAGGAGGTGCATCCGATTGAAATGGACGGGCCCGTTGCTTGGAACGAGGCCACTCTTGTCGTTCGCCTTGACGTAGGCGGTTATGGCGTCCGCGGCCGATCCCCTCGCCGTAGCCACTCCCTGCGTGAGGAGAATCGCATCCGTACACAATTCCGCGATCCGGTCGAGCTGGTGCGACACCATCACCACTGGGATACCGCTGCGGGCCAGCTCTCGCACGCGCCCAAAGGCGCGCTCCTGAAACGAGAGATCGCCCACGGCCAGCACTTCGTCGATGATCAGGACATCCGGCTCGAGGTGCGCGGCGATCGCGAAACCCAGCCGCGCATTCATTCCGCTGGAGTACCGCTTCACCGGCGTGTCGATCGACTCGCCAACTCCTGAGAACTCGATGATCTCGTCGAATTTCCGCTGGATGTCGGCTCGGCTCATGCCCATGATGGCACCCTGCAGGAAGACGTTCTCACGGCCGGTGAGGTCGCCGTGAAAGCCGGCGGATACTTCAATGAGCGTTCCCGGACGTCCCGCCACGACGCAATAGCCTCGCGTTGGCTCGAGGATTTGGGTGAGCAGCTTGAGCGACGTGGACTTCCCGGAACCGTTCGGTCCGATGATACCGAGCGTCTGGCCGGGCAACACCTCGAAGGACAGGTCCTTCACCGCCCAGAAATCGCCCTCTCGAAGCTCCGACTGGTCGGGACCGCGCCCCAGCAGGCGTCCAACGGCTGCTGGGATGAGATCCCGTAGACTGTCGTGCATCTGGCCGCGGTGAAATTTCTTCCACACGCGGTCAAAAAGGATGCGCGGCTGGGTCACTCGATAGTCTCGTGGCGCACTAGACGATTTCGGCGAACCGCCGTTCCGAGCGATGGAAGAACAGCGCACTGAGAACGAGTCCGCCAAACGCCCACGCCGCGGAGTACGCGAGGTACCACGGATGCCACGTATGGAAACCCGATCGCGTAATGAAGGGATCGAGCAAGTTCTGGTGACCCACGACGGCCAGGGCGAGCCCTTCGAGGATGGGTGAAACCGGGTTCAACATCATGAACGGCGCGAGCTTCGGGCCATACGCCGAGATGTCCAGAATCACCGGCGTGATAAAGATTCCGAAGGTGACGAACACCTGGACCAGGTACTTCACATCGCGGAAGAACAGGTTGGCACAGGCGAGAAACAGGCCCGCCCCCAGGGAAATGAGCCAGAGGAGGCCAAGCAGAACTGGCACCCAG
>JANYIN010000179.1 GCA_025362035.1 Gemmatimonadaceae bacterium
ATCACGATTGCCGTCCAGTGAGCGCCAGCGAGCGTCCCGTCCCCCGTCACGCAAGCGCGAGCGAGCGAGCCGTCCCCCGTCCCCCCGAATGTCCCTCACACCACTCACCGAAACGCAGCAGGAGATCCAGACCCTCGCCCGTAACTTCGGTCGCGAGGAGATCACTCCGCACGCGGCTGGGTGGGATCGCGACGCATGCTTTCCGGTGGCTGTCGCGCATCGCATGGGCGAGCTCGGATTCCTCGGCATGCTGCTGCCCGAGGCCTACGACGGACTGGGGCTCGACACGCTGTCATACCTGCTTGCGCTCGAGGAAATCGCCGCGGCGGATGCGTCAGCCGCGGTCCTCATGAGCGTGCACAACTCCCTGCCGACGCAGATGCTGCTGCACTTCGGCAGCGATGCGCAGCGCGAACGCTACCTGCGGCCCATGGCGCGCGGCGAGATGATCGGCGCCTTCGCGCTCAGTGAGCCCGAAGCCGGCTCCGATGCATCGTCGCTGCGGTGCCAGGCGACACGTTCCGCCGACGGTGCGTCCTGGGTGCTCGACGGCACCAAGAGCTGGGTCACCTCCGGCACGTTCGCCGGCGTCGTCATGGTGATGGCCCGCACCGACTCGCCGGACGCACGCCGGGGCAGCAAGGGCATCTCCGCCTTCATCGTGACGCCGGACATGCCGGGCTTCCACGTCGGCAAGAAGGAAGACAAGATGGGACTGCGCGCGTCGCCCACCGTGCAGCTCACCTTCGATGGCCTCCGCGTGCCGGCGGAGAACCTGCTGGGGACCGAAGGGCAGGGGTTCGTGTACGCCATGCGGTCGCTGGACAACGGGCGGCTCGGCATCGCCGCGCAGGCGCTCGGCATCGCGCAGTCGGCGCTCGACCACTCGCTGGCGTACGCTGCCGAACGGCACCAGTTCAAGCAGCCGATTCGCGATTTCCAGGCGATCCAGTTCAAGCTCGCCGACATGGCGGCGCGCATCGAGTCCGCGCGCGCGCTGCTGCACGCCACGGCGGCGGCGAAGGACCGCGGGGAGACCATCACGCGCTACGGCTCGATGTGCAAGTTGCTCGCGAGCGAGACTGCGATGTGGGTCACCACGCAGGCCGTGCAGATCTTCGGCGGTTACGGATACGTCAAGGAATATCCGGTAGAGAAGCTGTTCCGCGACGCGAAGATCACCGAGATCTACGAGGGTACGTCGGAGATCCAGCGCATTGTCATCGCCCGCGAGCTGTACGCGGTACGCGATCACGACTGATCCACTCATCCACTCCAGCTGAAGCAGCCATATGAAGCTTTTCGACACGATCGCCGAAATGGGTCACGAGCAGCTCGTGATCTGCAACGACCGCAGCGCGGGCTACCGCGGCATCATCGCGATCCACAGCACGACGCTCGGCCCCGCGCTCGGCGGCACGCGATTCTGGCAGTACGCCAGCGACGACGAGGCCATCGTCGACGCGCTGCGCCTCGCGCGCGGGATGACGTACAAGAACGCCGTGGCCGGCCTCAACCTGGGGGGCGGGAAGTCGGTGATCATCGGCAACAATCGCACGGTCGATCGCGAGATGATCTTCCGCGCGCACGGCCGGTTCGTCGAGTCGCTGGGCGGCCGCTACATCACCGCGGAGGACGTGGGCACGAGCACCGCCGACATGGACTTCGTCCACATGGAGACCAAGAACGTCTCCGGGCTCGCCGGCCGCTCCGGCGATCCGTCCCCCGTCACGGCGCATGGCGTCTTCCGGTCGATCCAGGCATCGGCGCGCGAGCGCTGGGGCTCGGATGACCTGAGCACGCGGACGGTGAGCGTGCAGGGTTGCGGTCACGTGGGGTATTACCTGGCCAAGGAACTCCACGAGGCCGGTGCGAAGCTCATCGTCACGGACATCGACCAGGAGCGCGTGAAGCAGGTGGCCGGCGAGTTCGGCGCGAAGTCGGTTAGCACCGAGGAAATCTACGGCGTCCAGGCGGACATCTTCGCGCCGTGCGCGCTGGGCGCGATCATCAACGACCAGACGATCCCGCAGCTCAAGGTGGAGATCGTGGCCGGCGCCGCCAACAACGTCCTGCTCGATGCCGAGCGGCATGGCGTCGCGCTGGAGCAGCGCAACATCCTCTACGCGCCGGACTACGTCGCCAACGCGGGTGGCGTGATCAACGTGTACTCGGAGCTTGCCGGCTGGGATTCGGTACGTGCCTTCCGCAAGGCCGACGAGATCTACGACACGATCCTCAAGGTGTACAAGATCGCGAAGGACGATGGCGTCCCGACCTACGTGGCGGCCGACCGCCTGGCCGAGCAGCGAATCGGGGCAGTCGGCAGCATGGTGCGGACCTGGCCACAGTGGCCCAACAAATAGGAACTGCGGTTGCCAAACCGGGAAACGTTCCGATACGCGAACCAATCATGCCCTCGCAAAAGATCCTCATTGCGTCCGACCACGCCGGCTACGCGCTGAAGCAGCAACTCGCTGCGCGGCTGCGCACGCTCGGCTACGACACCGAGGATCTCGGTCCGGCGAGCGACGCGTCCGTCGACTACGCGGACTTTGCCCACGTGGTCGCAAAGCGAGTGTCGTCCGGCGAATCCCAGCGCGGTGTGCTGCTCTGCGGGACGGGGCTCGGCATGGCGTACACCGCCAACCGGTACCCTCACGTGCGCGCGGCGGTCGCGTGGGAGCCGGAGATCGCGTCGCTCGCCCGCGAGCACAATGACGCGAACGTCCTGGTGCTGCCGGCGCGGTTCGTGAACGAGGCACAGGGCACCGCGATCCTGCAGGCATGGCTCGACACCCCATTCGCCGGCGGCCGTCATGCCCGCCGCATCGAGAAGATCGAACGCCCGCTGCATTCACCCGAGGAGCTCCGCTGATGTCGTCGTCGACCTGGGC
>JANYIN010000055.1 GCA_025362035.1 Gemmatimonadaceae bacterium
CCCCAAGATGAACACTCCCGAGGCCATGCGCCTCCTGAAGGGCCGGGGAAGACCACCCCGTCGATAGGCCGCCCGTGGACGCACTGCAAAGTGCTCCGAGCGCAGCGGTCCTAATCGCCCGTGCGGCTTGACTACTCCCAATTGGAGTAACACCCCGCAGAGTACGCTTTGCATCGTATCGCGTCCGCACATCGTACGGACACGATCCACTTTCCACGTAACACCATCCTCTGATTCCTTCGCTCGTTTTCCGGTTGCCTTCTCATGAGTCGGTGATTCGGTCCGTCCGTGCCGCGCCTCGTGCGCACGTCCGCCCGTGTCGCTGTCCCGCCTCACGAATCAACCAACACCTGTCACACCGGTCACACCGGTCACACCGTTTCGCTGGCGATCAGAGCGTAGGGGCCACACCCGTTCCCATCCCGAACACGGTCGTTAAGCCCTACAGCGCCGATGGTACTCCGTCCGAGAGGACGCGGGAGAGTAGGCCATCGCCGGCACCCCCGTACGAAGGTCCCATTGGCGCTCGCCAATGGGACCTTCGTCGCATGACCACCCCCGCCCGTATCACTAACGCCTCGATCAGAAACCGAGCACGAACCGTGCAGCGCGACATTCCTTCTCGCTGACAAGGACCGCCTCTTGCCTCTCGTACTCGCATGCGAAATTCGGCTATTGCCATAGCGTCAGGGGCCACCATCACGAGCGCCGCGTTGTACATGTTCAGGCGACGCGCGGAACTCCGCGCGGCGGAACGATTCGCCGCGGCAGCGCTCGAAACGGTACTCAATGCCATCGATGCCAACGACTCGCAGACGGGCGACCACGTTCGGCGCGTGGCGAACTACTCACTCATTCTGGCGGACGCGGCTGGACTGACCCATCACGAGCAGCGCACCATCGAACGAGTGGCCCTGTTTCACGACGTGGGCAAGATCCACGAAGCCCTGTTCGATATCATCCACGACGACGACACGCTCACCCCCGGTCAACGCAGAGAAATCGCGACACATCCCGCGCGTGGAGCCAAGGTGCTGGCGCCATTGAACGGATTCTATCCGGAACTGGCGGAAGGTGTGCTCTCGCATCACGAGCGATGGGACGGCACGGGATACCCGAGACACCTGCAAGGGAGCGCCATTCCACTGTCGGCGCGAGTGGTGGCGATCACCGACACGTTCGACGCGATCACCCATCGCCGTCGCTACAGCGATGGACGCTCTGCACTCATCGCGCGCGAAATGATTCTCCAGGGACGCGGAACACAGTTCGATCCGGAGTTCGTGGACCTGTTCGTTTTTCCGCCGGTCTTCGAACGCATCGTGGCCGCGGAGCGCAGTACCACGCTGTGGAAGGCGCCCATTCACGGCCGGCGCACCGGTGCGAACGGCGATAAAGTTCCCGACATTACCTTCCGCTGGCGTCCTGGGCGGAGCGGAGGGCGCGGGCGGCCTGCATCGGATCAACCGAGGAAAAAAGTGCGCTGATCACGGCCAATCCTGACGCACCCGAGGCCATCAGCGCGGCGGCGTTGTCCGCCGACACGCCGCCGATGGCCACGGCGGGCAACCCACACCGACGCGCCAGCGCGGCGAAGCGCTCGATGCCAATGGCCGTGCCCGCATCCGACTTGCTGCCCGTCGTGAACACGGGACCGATGCCGACGTAGTCCGCTCCCACCGTGCGCGCGACCTCGGTGTCGTCGCCGACCGATGCACCAATGATGAAGCCGGGAGGAACGATCCGCCGAAGCGCCGCGGGCGCGACGTCATCGACGCCCACGTGCACGCCCTGGGCTCCCGCGGCCATCGCGACATCCGCTCGGTCATTCACCAGCACGGGAATTCGAGGCGCGATCGCGCGAAGCGCGCGTGCGACCTCCACCATGGTCCGCGCCGACTCCTCCTTGAGCCGCAGCTGCAGCATCGTGGCCCCGCCAAGCACGGACGCCATCGCCCGCGTGCACAGCCCGTCGATGCCGTCACGAAGTGAATCGGTGATGGCGATGAGGCGCAGCATCGACGGATCGAAGGCGGGAGGGATGCCGCCCATCAGTGAAGCGGCGTCCGACGCGCCGGCGTCAGCGGAGTTTCTGGAGTCACGGTAGCGGGGGGGACGCGGAGCGTGTCGCGGCGCTCCGCGGCGACAGAGTCCCACTCCCGCCGCGCGCGTTTGACCGCCTGGGAATGCGCCGCGAAATCGGTGGTGAACTCGTGATGGCCATCAGGGTGCGCGACGAAATACCGGTACGGGACCTTCGCGGGATTGAGGGCCGCAAGGATGGACGGTTTGCCCGGTGACGCGATGGGGCCGGGCGGAAGCCCCGCGTTCCGGTACGTGTTATACGGCGAGTCGATCTCGAGGTCCTTGTAGTACACGCGCGCCACGTGGTGACCGATGGCATACTGCACGGTGGGATCGGCTTGCAGCCTGATGCCCGCATTCAACCGGTTCAGATACACCGCCGCGATCACCGGGCGTTCCTCTGGGAGCCGGGCTTCCTTCTCCACGATGGAGGCGAGCGACATGATATCGTTCCGGCTCATGGCGCGCCGTTGTAACGTGGAATCCCATGCCGGCTGCCATACCTGCTGGAAGCGGCCCACCATCAGCCGCACCGCCTGGCGCGCCGATGTACCCTGCGGAAACACGTAGGTGTCAGGGAAGAGATACCCCTCGACGGTGGCGGTGGGAATGTCGAGCGCATGAAGAAGCGCGGTGTCCCGGACCGCCAGTCGAACGGAGTCCTCCGGTACGTGCAGGACGCGCGCGAGTTGCGGCGCGATCTGCACGATGGACCACCCCTCGGGGATGGTGATCCCCTCTTCCACACTCTTGCCGCCATGCAGCGCGTCGAGCAGCTCGCTCCAGGACATGCGCGGCGCGAGCACATACGTGCCGGCGCGGATGGAGCGGTCTCGTCTCCGGAACAGCGCGTAGAAGCGAAACGCCGTGGCGCTGCGAACGACGTGTGCTCGCGCGAGCGACTCCGCGGCGACGCGAAGATTGGCACCGCGCGGCACGACGACGCGCACGTCGCGCGTGTTCTCGACGCCGCATCCGATGGCCATCGCAGCCACGACTGCCGCCGCGACGGCGCGATTACGAAACAGGCGTGTCCGCATCGGGCAGCGTCGCGGGTTCAATGACCGGCAGGTCATGCATGCGCATGGCCTGCTGGAGCAGCACGGTGGCCGCGAGGGCATCGACGTCGGCCTTTCGGTCGCGCGTCCGGCCACCCATGGCATGAATGGCCCGGAGCGCCGCCGCCGTGGTAAAGCGTTCGTCCACGAGTGCCGTGGGAAGGCTGGTGCGACGCGCGAGCTCGGCGGCGACGCGTCGGCATTCGATCGAGCGCGGCGTGTCGTCGCCCTCGCCGTCCAGCGGCAGCCCCATGATGATGCCGTTGGCCTCGAGCGCCACGGTGCGGCGCACGAGTTCGGCGATGGGCGGGCGCTTGCCCTTCTTGCGCTCGACAACGCCGGCGGGCGAGGCGATCGTGCCCGTCGGATCGCTGATGGCCAGCCCGATCCGGCGCTCCCCCCAGTCGATGGCCATCCAGCGTCCGCGCATCGCCGGCATCACCGTCGCGGTGCTCACCCCTCGCGCATCTGCACGAAGAACTCCTTGTTGTTCCTGGAGCGCGACATCTGTTTGAGCAGAAACTCGATGGCTTCCGGCTCCGGCATATCCGCCAGGAACGTACGGAGCAACGTCACGCGGTTCAGCTCTTCAGGCGTGAACAGCAATTCCTCCTTGCGCGTACCCGATCGATTGATGTCGATGGCGGGGTAGATGCGCCGGTCGGCGATCTCACGCGCGAGGATGAGCTCCATGTTCCCCGTGCCCTTGAATTCCTCGAAGATCATTTCGTCCGCACGGGAGCCGGTCTCGATGAGCGCCGTAGCGATGATCGTGAGCGATCCGCCGTCGGTCACGTTGCGCGCCGCGCCGAAGAACTTCTTCGGTTTCTCCATGGCCTTCGCGTCGAGACCACCGGACATGATCTTGCCGCCACTCGGGATCACGGCGTTGTGCGCGCGCGCGAGGCGGGTAATCGAATCGAGCAGGATGACGACGTCCTTGCCCGACTCGACGAGTCGCTTCGCCTTCTCGATGACCATCTCGGCCACCTGCACGTGTCGAGACGCTTCTTCGTCGAACGTGGACGAGATGACTTCTCCCTTCACTTCGCGCTGCATGTCCGTCACCTCTTCCGGGCGTTCGTCGATGAGCAGCACGATGAGCGTGACGTCCGGGTAGTTCTCGGCGATGGCGTTGGCAATCTTCTGCAGCAGGATCGTCTTGCCGGCACGCGGCGGAGCAACGATGAGGCCGCGCTGTCCCTTGCCGATGGGCGCGATGAGGTCCATCACCCGCATGCTGAGATCGTTGTCCTCCGTCTCCAGGCGGATGCGTCCGTCGGGATACCGCGGGCGCAGGTTGTCGAACGTGACCCGCGTCTTGGCGGCGTCGGGTTCGCCCCCATTCACGCGTTCGACCTTGAGAAGTGCCAGGTAGCGCTCCCATTCCTTTGGCGGGCGAACGTGGCCGCTGACGGTGTCGCCGGTCTTGAGTTCGAAGCGCTTGATCTGCGATGGCGAGACGTAGATGTCATCGGGACTGTAGAGATAGTTCCAGTCCTGGCTGCGCAGAAACCCGTAGCCTTCGGGAAGCACTTCCAGCACGCCCTCACCCACGAGCAGCTCGGATTGATCGAGCAACTTCTGTTCGATGCGGAACACGAGGTTCTGCCGATCGAGCGCGTCGTGAGCGGCCAGCGCGAGGGACTCGGCTAGGTCGTGCAGCTCCGGCATCGATTTCCGCTTGAGCTCAGCGATGTTCACAGTGCGATCGTGCACGGAGGAAGGTCGTGGCGACCGACTGGCACGCGTGGCGTGCGCGGCGGGGCGATCGGCGTGCGGCCACGAGAACCAGGCCGCGCGGTGCGGCAGGCGGGTACAGACACGTTCTCGAGCGGCTCGGGGAAGCTAAGAACGGCAAGGATGAGGGTCAAGTGCATCGACGCAGTCAGAACGAGATGTATCGGAGCGGATGCTTCTTGAGGTCGTCGACCAACAACGACAGCTGCAGGTGAGCACCGGCGAGCGCGTTGGTGAGGACGGTATCTCGACGGTATCGGCCCACTGAGCCGCGCGGCTCGTCGAGTGCCGCTCGAACCGACGATAGCTGCCGTTGCACGTCGTTCACGTTCTTCATGAGCGTACTGTCCTTGCGCAGGCGCCCGTAGGACGACCGGTCCGACGCCAGCAACGCTCGCACCGAGTCGGTGCGTGCCAACACCTGTCGGGCTCGCTCAGTGAGTTCTGCACTCGTGGCGTACCCGAGCGCTTCGCGTCCGGCAAGCCGGGAGCGGAGCGTCTGTGCCTGCGCGAGCGCTCGCGCCATCTCGGGCCCGCCGGGCCCACCAGGGGCGTTGAGCACCGCGCCCATGGTGCCCTGCGACGTCTGGAGTTGCGAGATGATCTCCTTGACGTTGCCCACGATGGCCGGCAATTCGTGCGTGGCCGCGCCAAACGTGCCCGCTGAGTTCTCGATGTCCGCCTGCGATTGCGTGGCCACGGTGTCGTCGTGTCGAATGACCGTTGACGCCACTGTGCCGGGCGTGATGTAAACGACCTCTGCGCCAATGATGGTTCCACCGGCGCGAATCTGTGCTTGCGCGTCGCGATGCATCGCGTTGCGATATTTCTCGAGCACTTCCATGGTGATCTCGATACGAGCCGCCGTGTCGGCAACGGACGGCGAACGGAAGCGGATGTTCGAGATCCGGCCGACCTTCTGCCCACTCAGCCACACTTCCGAACCGACAAGGACCCCACGCGCTTCGCCGACATGTGCGTAGAGCCGGAAAGTGTCGCCGTGCAGTGAGTCAACGCGAGAATATTTCAGCGTTGCCACGACGGCGACGACGAGAGCGCTGGTGGCGATAAGGCCGCCGCGGACGTCAGACCATGAGAGCCGACGCGCCATGAGGCGAGGAGGGGGAGGCGATGCGGGTGATCGAGCTGGGGGAGTTACTCGTTCGAACTGAGCAAGGCTTGGACCAATATCCATCACGATGTCCACTCGCACGTCTCTGGCGTCAGAGCGAACCAGCAGCGGAGGGCGTGCGGAGAAAGGGGAATGCAGACGTGCGGCACACTACGTCCCTGTAAGCCGATGCGGAGCTTGCAGTTACCACGCGTGCTCGCGCCCGCGCTCCACCACACGTCATTACGCTGCGGCGGCAAGCGCGCTGAAATCGAGGAACTGCCCGCAAATGTCATGGAGCGAGGCGCTCGGCACGCGGACACGCGCGACACCGGCGAGGACGTGAGCACCGACGTCGCGGACATGCGTGCCAATGTCGGGGACAGGCCCTGCGATGTCGTGCACCTGTCCAGCGATCTTGGGGAAAGGCCCGGCAACATCGCGCACCCGCCCGCCGATCTCCACGGTGCGAGAGCTGACGTCGGGGACAGTCCTTCCGCGGCGGAGGACCTCCGCGCCCGCGGGGCGGATCGGCGTGGCGATGTCGATGCAATGCGAGGTGTCGTGGAGAACCCAGGCGCCGACGTCGAAGACTGCGACGTCGAGCCGGAGGACGAGGCCCTGGTCGTCGAGGACACGGGCAACGATGTCGCGTACCAAGCCATCGATGTCGAGGACACGGCCGCCAACGTCGCGGCCGCTGCCGCCGTCCTTACATCGCCCAATGGGCTCACGGGGATGCCGCCGATGCCCATGAGGCGCGAGCGGGCAAGACACGATGCCTGTGCCCCTTGGCGACGACGATGTTGAACTGCGCTCCTCCACTTTACCTGGAGTCATTTCTTGCCCGGAAAGTCAATAGGCAGTTTCCTCCCGCGCGCACGGTTTGCACGGAGCAGCCGCGCGATCGAGCAGCGCGGGCTCGCTGAATTCGGCGCACGCTGCAACCGCGTTACCCGGGCGCGGACAGTCGTCCGACAGCAGAAAGCCCCGCGTCGGCGTAAGCCTATGCGGGGCTATCAGTTACCACCATGCGCGCGGCGGGATTCGAACCCACGACCTCTTGCTCCGGAGGCAAGCGCTCTATCCAGCTGAGCTACGCACGCGAGTCGGGCGGCCAATCACCCGTCCCGGTACCTTCACGCGAATCCTGTAGTTTAACCGAACGCCGGGGGAGTGACAAGCAAGCGCAATGTGACGATTCGTGCGCACGGGCTAGTTGTTGAGGATAGACATGACTGATCCCGCGATCATCCACCAGGTGCTGGCCGGCGACGTCGAGGCGTTTTCGCGCCTCGTCGACCGTCACTACGACCGGTGCGCACGCATCGCGCTCCGGATACTGGGCAATCGAGAGGACGCCGAGGAGGCGATCCAGGACGCGTTCCTTCGCGCGTACCGGGCACTTGGCACGTACGAGGACCGCGAGCGCTTCTCCGCGTGGCTGACGCGCATTCTCATCAACCAATGTCGGACGGCGCTGGCGCGGGTGCAGCGACGCGAAGCGGTATTCAGCGACGCAGATCTCCGGGACGCCGGCGCGTTCGCCGAGATGGAAACGACGGACGCGACCTGGCCCGACCTCGAGTATGCGCTGGCGCAACTGCCGCCGGACCAGCGAGAGGCCGTGGTGCTCAGGTACGCGGACGATCTGACCTACGAAGAAATGGCGCGCATCACCGGCGCGGGTGAATCCGCGTTGAAGATGCGGGTGCAGCGCGCGTTCGCGCGGCTGCGTGCACTACTGCGGGAGGTATCCCATGCCTGAATTTCCGATGACGGATGCAGAATTCGAGCGCCGTGTGGCCGGAGTGCTGAGCGCGCCGGTGGCAGCGAACGCACGCGCCAAGGCCGCGATCATGGATCGAGTGCGCCTGACCGCGCGTCCGGTGACGTCGCGGGGTCCGCTGGGCCGTGCGACGCGGCACTCCCTGGTGGGTCTCGCAATGGCGGCGGGGATCGGATCGATTACCACCGTTTCGGCGTTGCGCGTGGCCGACGCGACGCGGCGCGTGCCCGCCGCGGTGGCGAGCGCGGTAGTCGGCGATTCTGTCGTCGAAGGCTTTCGTGACACGCTGCGGCTCGTGCGACTGATGTTCGACGATGCGACCGCCCGGCGCGTGACGGTCGTCGGTGATTTCAATGCCTGGAATGCGGACGCGACGCGCATGCGGCGCGACAGGCGCACCGGACTCTGGTCCACGACCCTGGCGCTGCGCGACGGCGAGTACCGATACGCGATCGTCGTGGATGCCACGCGATGGGCGGGCGACTCTGCAGCCGGTCGGCTCGATGGAACCGGGCACGTGTACTCGCTGCTGCACGTACAGCGCGTCACGAACTGACCCTTCGCCGGCCTGGTGCAGGTCCACAATCAACGTGGAGGATTGCTGGTGCGACTGCCCGAATTCGCGCCTAACCGGCGCGCGCACGTTGTGCGCGCAACGGCTGGCATCGTCTTGCTCCTCGGTTACGGTGACCTGCTTCGCGGCGGCACCACTGTGGCGCCGGTACTGCTGGCGATCGGCTACATGATCCTCCTCCCCGCCGCGATCCTCGCATGGCACTGAAGACGAACGGCGCCGGAGAGTCCCACCGCATGCGGGCACCGTCCTACGCCATCTCGGCGATCGTGGGTGCTGGCGTACTGTCGCTGTATCTGACGACGCTCGCGCCGACCACGGCCATGTGGGACGCGAGCGAATACATCACCGCGGCGTTCACCCTCGGCATTCCGCACCCGCCCGGCAATCCGCTGTTCGTGCTGCTGGGGCGGGTCGCGTCGCTCTTTCCGGTGGGATCGGTGGCGGTGCGCGTCAACGCACTTGCCGCGATTTGCAGCGCGATCTCCGCATCCATCTGGTTCCTCGTTGCAGAGCGAGTGCTGATCGCCTGGTCACCGTTGCGGTGGACGCGTATCGCCGCCGCGGTGACCGCGGCGGTCCTTGGCGCGACGACGTTCACCGTCTGGAATCAGAGTGTGGTGAACGAAAAGGTGTATACGGTGTCCCTGGCATTCTTCGCCGTCGTGTCGTGGCTCACGGTGCTATGGTGCGATGACCCGGATGGCAGGTATGCAGACAAGCTGCTGGTGCTCATTGCGTACCTCATCGGGCTGGGATACTCCAATCATCCCGCCGGCTTCCTGGTGGCGCCGGCGGTGGCGGTGGCGGTCATCGCCCGGCGACCACGCACTCTGCTGCGCGGGCGCCTGTTGCTGGCCGGCCTGTTGGCGCTCGTGTTCGGACTCACTCCGTTCGCTGTGGAACCGATACGAGCAGCCTGGCATCCAGCGCTGAACGAAGGGGAGCCGACCGGTTGCACGGAGCATATCGGATTCTCGTGCACGTTTTCGCAGACGACGCGGACGCGGTTGATGGCCAACATCAATCGCGACCAATATGGCAAGCCGGATCTCATGTTGCGGCAGGCGCCGATCGGCGCGCAATTCGGCATGTGGTGGCTGTACTTCAAGTGGCAGTGGCTGCGCGATGGGCACCGCTCGCAGTCGGGGCTGCAACTGGTGCTCGCACTTGTTTTCTTCGGCCTCGGCATCATCGGCGGCGCGACGCACTGGCGATATGAACGCGCCTCGTTCTGGTTCTTCGGGCCGCTTGTGGTGACGGTGACAATCGCGCTGGTGTACTATATGAATTTCAAGTATGGCGCGTCGCAGGATCCGGGACTCGGCGGCGTGGCGCGGGAGGTTCGCGATCGGGATTACTTCTACCTGTGGAGCTATTCCACATGGAGCGTGTGGGCCGCGCTGGGACTGGCCGCGTTGTGGCGCGTGCTGGCGAAGGGAGCGGCCGAGGGAGAACCGAGGCGTTGGCTCACGTCGTCACCGATCCTGTTGCTGGGCCTCGTTCCGCTCGCGGGAAACTGGCGCGACGCGTCGCGAGCGAATGAAACGGCTACACGCGAGTGGGCGCACGATCTGCTGAATTCCGTCGAACCATACGCCGTCCTCATCACGCTGGGCGACAACGACACCTTCCCGCTCTGGTATGCCCAAGAAGTAGAAGGGGTACGGCGGGACGTCACCGTGGCGGTGACGTCGCTGCTCAACACGGACTGGTATCCGCGCGGGCTGAAGCGGCGGTCGATTGCCGCGTATGACGCGGTGCATGGACCCGCCGTCTATCGAGGCTACGCCGCTAGCGCTCCGACGACGCCGGTGTTCGCCATCGACGACGCGCAACTCGATGCGATCCCGGAGTATGTGGAGGTGCGCACGCCGCAGATCTTTCAGCAGGGTACGCTCCGCGCCGTCGTAAACCCGCAGTTGCTCGAGTACGGCGTGCCGACGCGAGGCGACCTCATGGTGCTGCAACTGCTGAAGGACAACCTCGGCCGGCGGCCCGTCTACATTGCGCGCACGTCCGGTCAGTACGTGCAGGCGCTGGGGTTGGAGCCGTATTCACTGGTGCAGGGACTGGCGTCGGAGGTCATGCCCACGGTCGTCGCGTCCTCGGCAGACACCATTCTCGTGGAGGGCATCGGGCACCTGGACTTGCCGCGCACGAGAGCGCTGTGGGACGCCTATGGCGCTCCCGCCGCGATCATTCGACGAGGAGACTGGGTGGACCGTCCCTCGGTCGGCATTCCGACGCTGTACGCCGCCACGGCGTTGTTGCTCGGCGAGGTGCTCGCAAACCGAGGTGAGGTGTCGGAGGCCGACCGCATCCGACGCAAGGCGCTCGACATCGCCGAGGCGTCGAGGACGACGGATCTGTTCGTGCGCCGCTGAGGCTTTGCGGCCGCGCGGGTGACAGGGTGCCCGGCTCCCGGTAGCTTGTTGTCCATGCGCATCCAAGACCTCAGCGTCGTCCTCGTCTGTGCTCTCGTCGGGCAAACTGCTTCCCTGGCACAGTCCGCCAAGCCACAGGTTCACGTCGTCGGAACCGGCGGGACGATCGGATCGGCGGGCGGCTACTGGACCGGGAACGCCACACGCGTTCCCGTCGAGGACCTACTCAAGATCCCCGGCATCGATTCAGTGGCCACGGTCACCACCGAGCAGTTCCTCAACGTCCCGTCGAGCGCGATCGGTCCGGTTCGCTGGCTCGAGCTCAACCGGCGCATCAGTGAGCTGTTTCGCTCGCGGCCGGATCTGCAGGGCGTTGTCGTGACGCATGGCACCGACACGATGGAAGAGACGGCGTACTTTCTCGATCTCACGATCGACGGCGATCGCGCCGTGATCGTGACGGGTTCGATGCGTCCCTCGAACATGGCGGGCGCCGATGGCCCGGCCAACCTGATGAACGCCGTCCGTGCGGCCGCGGACACGGCAAGCCGAGGGCGCGGTACGATGGTGCTCATGGACGACCGGCTCTTCTCTGCTCGCGATGTCACGAAGACAAACAGCACGCGGGTCGAGACGTTTCAGGCGCCCGAGCGTGGTCCAGCGGCGATCGTCGATCCCGAAGGCGTATTCTACCGGAGCAAGTCACCGGGCCGGAGAGCGGCGCAGTTCGACATTGGCGAACTCGTGGACCTGCCGCGTGTGGACATCATCTACTCGTATCCCGGCGCGGACAGCGTGGTCGTCGATGCCGTCGTCGCCGCAGGGGCGAAGGGTCTCGTCTTCGCGGGTGTGGGTCGCGGCGGACTGACCGGATCGCAATCAGCCGCGGTGCGCCGTGCCGTGGATAAGGGCGTAATCGTCGTGGCATCGACCCGCACAGGTTCGGGGCGCGTGCCAGTCGGGACGCGGGGCACCACCATTGGCTCCGGCGATCTCAATCCGCAAAAGGCGCGCGTGCTACTCAGTCTGGCCCTCACGCGCACCAACGACGCCACACAAATCAGAAAGATCTTCGCAGACAATCAGTGAATCACATTTTGACGCTGGACCAGAACGCCTCGCTCGCAGGGCTGCCGCCATATGTGTTCTCCGAGCTGGATCGACGAAAGGCGCAGGCGCGTGCAGCCGGCGCGCCGCTACTCGATCTCGGCATTGGCAATCCGGATCTGCCTATCGCCCCGGAAATCATCGAAGCGCTGACGACCGCGCTGCGCGATCCGGCGACACATGGCTATCCGCCGTTTCGCGGTACGCCGCGCTTTTTCGCGTCAATCGAGCGATTCATGGCGGAGCGCTTCGGCGTGCGCATCGATTCGACGACGGAGGCCATGGCTTTGAGCGGCGCGAAGGAAGGATTGGCACAACTCGTCATGGCCCTGTGTGGGCCCGGCGACCTCGCGCTCATCCCCGACATCTACTATCCAGTGTATGCTCGGTCGGTGTGGTTGAGCGGTGCGGACGTGCGGTGGGTTCCAATGCGCGCGCGAGACGACTTCGTACTCGACCTGGACGCGATCGCGCCGGAGGACGCGCGTCGGGCTCGACTGCTCATCGTGAACTACCCGAACAACCCCACCGGCGCGCGTGTGGAACTCGAGTTCTTCGAGCGCGCCGTGCGGTTTGCGCGAGAGAACGACGTCCTTCTCATCAGTGATCTCGCGTACAGCGAGCTCACCTTCGGGGGAACCCCGGCGCCGAGCGCGCTGGAGGTGGACGGTGCTCGCGACGTGACGGTGGAGTTCCACTCGCTCTCCAAGACGTTCAGCATGGCCGGAATGCGCATCGGATTTGCCGTCGGCAACAGCGATGCGATCGAGGCGCTGGCGTCGTACCGCAGCAATACCGGGTACGGAACTCCCACGTCGATTCAGCTGGGGGCGGCATTTGCACTCGACCACTACGCGGAGCTGGTGCCACCCACGAGGCGTGCGTACGAAGCGCGCCGCGATGCGATGGCCGCGTCGTTCATCGCATCGGGATGGAACGCGCCGGTGCCAACGGCATCGATGTATCTGTGGCTGCCAGTGCCCCACAGCGTGGACGACTGGACATGGACGCAGACGTTGATCGACGAGGACGGCATCGTCGTCACGCCTGGTGTCGCGTTCGGTGAAGGGGGAAGGGGCTTCTTCCGCGTCTCACTGGTGCGTCCCGCGGACGAGCTTGGAAGGGCGGCCCAGACCATGGCTGCTCGGCGCGCGAGCATGCAGGGCTGAGTCAATCGCCAAACGCCATCGTGAGCTGGTCCCGCCACGATGGCAAGCGCACTCCGAACACGCGCTCGATTCGCTGGTTATTCAGTAGCGAGTTTCGCGGCCGGCGCGCCGCTGTTCGATATTCAGCCGACGTGACGGCCCGCAGCACCGCGGGCGGGCGGTTGCTCGGTACCATCTCGGCGATGGCCGAGGCGAAGCCGAACCATGTCGCTTCCCCGCCGGCTGACAGGTGGTAGACGCCGCCCAATTCCTTCCAGCGATCGAGGTCGCCACCGAACTGGCCGGCACAGCGCGCGCTCTCCGTCGCAACCGCGCGGCACCAGGTCGGCGCGCCGTATTGATCGTCCACGACGTTCATCGGCTCGTCGGCCGCGAGCTTGCGCCGCACCGTAAGCGCGAAATTAGTACCCCGCGCACCGTACACCCAACTGGTTCGGAAGATCAGCGACACCGCTTTGGTCGCGCCAAGTGCCTGCTCGCCCGCGAGCTTGGTAGCGCCATAGACGTTCAACGGGACCGCTGCGTCGGTCTCGATGTACGGCACGTGGGACATGCCGTTGAACACGTAGTCAGAGGAGTAATGCACCACGGGCGCGTGGACGTCTGCCGCGTGCTCTCCGATCACCCCCGGCAATTCGGCGTTCAAGCGGTATGCCGCGACTTGTTCCTGTTCCGCCGCGTCGACGGCGGTGAAGGCGACGGCGTTGAAGATCAAGGATGGTCGCGACGCGGCAATGAAGGCGCCCACCGCACCGAGGTCGGAGGCGTCAAGTTCCGCACGCGTCGGGGCCAGCACCGTGGCCGCGCCGGAGAGCGCGCGTACGAGCTCGAAGCCGATCTGTCCCGTGCCACCAAGAACGAGAATGGGCCCTTGGCGTTCTGTCATCACGGCCGAAACTCGGGAAGTTCACCCCGGTCGCGCAGGGCGGACAACGACTCTGCCGCACGATCGCGCTCCGAGAGCGACGGTTGCGCTGCCGGCCAGGCGATACCAAGGTCGGGGTCGTCCCAACGAATCGCGTGCTCGGTAGCGGGCGAATAGTACGCATCGCACTTGTACGACAGCACCACGACGTCGGACAGCGCCTGAAAGCCATGCGCGCATCCGGGCGGTACGTAAATCTGTTCGGCGGAATCATGCGACAGCTCGCAGCCGAACCATGTGCCAAACGTCGGCGAACCGAGACGAACGTCGGCGACCACATCAAACAGGACGCCGAATGCGACGGTCACCAGCTTTCCCTGCGGATCCGGCTTCTGAAAGTGGAGTCCCCGAACGACACCCTTGTGCGACGTGGAGAGATTGTCCTGGACGAACGGACCGATGATCCCGGCGTCCCGATAGCGCTCGAGATGAAAGCTCTCGTGAAATGCTCCGCGCGCGTCGTGCAACACGCGAGGTGCAATGAGCAGGACGCCCGGTATCGGCGTCGTGAAAATCTTCACCGCAGGCTGCCCGTGCTGAGGCGGCTCAGATACTTCCCGTACGAGTTCTGCCCAAATCCGGCCGCGAGCCGCTCGAACCCCGCGTCGTCGATGTACTTCATGCGCCACGCCACCTCTTCGGGACAGCCGATCTTGAATCCCTGGCGCCGCTCGATGGTGGCGATGAACGATGACGCGTCCTGGAGCGCTTCGGGCGTACCCGTATCCAGCCACGCCATGCCTCGACCAAGAATGCGCACCTGCAGTAACCCGCGATCGAAATAGTGTCGGTTCACATCAGTGATTTCGTACTCGCCCCTCCGGGACGGACGCAGCGCAGCCGCGATGTCGCACACGTCGCGATCGTAGAAGTACAGGCCTGTCACCGCGTAGGACGAGGATGGCGACGCGGGTTTTTCCTCGATCCCGCTCACGTTGCCCTCATCGTCGAATGACACGACGCCATACCGCTCCGGATCGCTGACGTGATAGCCAAACACGCGCGCTCCGCGTTCGATCGTTGCCGCATCCTGAACGATGCCGATCAATTCGCTGCCGTAGAACAGATTGTCGCCGAGGATGAGCGCACACGGCTCGCCGGACACAAACGTACGACCAAGCACGAACGCCTGCGCCAGTCCGTTGGGCTCCTCCTGCGCGCGGTACGTCAGCTCGATGCCCCATTGGCGTCCGTCGCCGAGCAACCGTCGGAACAGCGGCATGTCCTGCGGCGTCGAAATGAGGAGGATTTCCCTGATTCCGGCGAGCATGAGCGTCGTGAGCGGATAGTAGATGAGCGGTTTGTCGTAGACGGGGAGCAATTGCTTGCTGACCACCTGCGTCATTGGGCGCAGGCGTGTGCCGTGCCCGCCCGCGAGGACGATACCCTTCACCGCGAACCAGCCAGTCCGAGCCGTTCCCCTCGATACGATCCGCTCAGCACGTGCTCAGTCCACAGCGGGTTCGCCAGATACCACTCGACGGTGGCGCGTAGCCCCTCGCCGAAGCTGTGTCGCGGCCTCCACTGAAGCTGATTCCGGATTCTCGACGCATCCATCGCGTACCGATAGTCGTGTCCAGGACGATCTTCCACGAAGGTGATGGCACTCGCATGCGCGCGGTGCACTGGTCGTAGTTCGTCGAGCAGGGCGCAGACGCTCCGGACGACATCGATGTTCGTCCGCTCAGCGCCAGCGCCAACACAATACGTTTCGCCAATTCGGCCGCGGTCGAGCAGGGCCAGCAGGGCGTCGACGTGATCGTCCACATGGAGCCAGTCACGTATGTTCTCTCCTGTGCCATACACCGCAAGCGATTCCCCGGCGACCGCTCGGCGTATCGTGAGCGGAATGAGCTTCTCCGGGTATTGGTACGGACCGTAGTTGTTCGAGCCGTTCGCGAGTACACAGGGAAGCCCGTATGTCGCGTGCCACGCGCGGACGAGATGGTCGGCCCCGGCTTTGGTTGCGGCATAGGGCGAGTTGGGCCGGTAGGCCGACTGCTCGTTGAACGGCGCGTCCGCAAGTTCCAGCGACCCAAAAACCTCGTCCGTGGAAACGTGCAGGAAGCGAAAATTCATCGCCTCGATCGGGCCCAGAGTCCTCCAGTGCGCGAGCGCTTCCTGCAGCAACGTGAAGGTGCCGACCATATTAGTCTGGAGAAACGCGGCGGGGCCGTCGATGGAACGGTCCACGTGCGACTCTGCGGCCAAGTGGAGGACCGCACGCGGTTGAAATTCGGACAGCAGCGCGCGGACCGCCTGGGCATCTGCCACGTCGTGCCGCCGGAACACGAGGGAAGGCGAGCCCAGAACAGTATGCAGCGATGCGAGATTCCCGGCATAGGTCAGGGCATCGACCACCACTACGCGATACCGCTCCTCCGCCACCAGGCGGCGCACGAGTGCCGACCCAATGAATCCGGCTCCCCCAGTCACAATTACGGAATCCACGGGACTGCCTGAGGAAAAGTGTGAACGCCTGAAGAAAAGGTGACGGATGAAGTAAATTGACGGGTCACTACGGGCAGCGTGTCACATCCCGGCTGCGCCAATCTGCCCGAAGCAGCGGGCGGGGAAACGTGCGCGGTGCCGACGGGGGAGGGAAGGCTTTGCGTTCCACGCTTCAGGTGGAGACGACATGATCCTGCTGGCCAGCTCGCTGTTTCTTCGGCACGACCGGAAGCAATTCGAGCGGATGAAGCCGTATCCCCCGCTGGCGACGCTGCTGGTCGCGGCCTTGCTTCGCGAGCAAGGTCATACCGTCGCATTGTTCGACGCGACCCTTGCCACCGGTGTCGACGCCTTCATCGCGACGTTGGACGCGACGACGCCCGCAGTAGTCGGCATTCTCGAGGACAACTTCAATTTCCTCACCAAGATGTGCACGGTGCGGACGCGGGAAACGACGTTGAAAATGGTGGCGGCGGCGAAAGCGATGGGGTGTCGCGTTGCCGTCAACGGCTCCGACTCGGCCGACCATCCACAGCTGTATCTCGACGCGGGCGCCGACGCGGTCCTCGCGGGTGAGGCAGACGTGAGTTTTCCCGCCTTGGCCGATGCGTGGCGACACTCCATCGATGCGCCGTTGCGGGACATCGCGGGGCTGTTGCTTGCCGATGGCGAGCGCGGCGTGAGCAAGACGGCCCACGTGCGGGGCATCGGAGATCTCGACGCACTCCCGCTTCCAGCGTGGGACCTGGTGGAAGTCGAGGCGTATCGAGAGGCATGGATGTCGGCGCACGGCCGCTTCTCGTGGAATCTCGTATCGTCGCGCGGCTGTCCGTTCGGATGCAACTGGTGCGCAAAGCCGATTTTCGGACGGCGCTACGCGCAGCGGTCGCCGGAGTGCGTCGCGGAGGAGATGCGGCGGTTGAAGGACGAGGTTCGCGCCGACCATCTCTGGTTCGCTGATGATATTTTCGGCCTGACGGCGACGTGGATCGCGAGATTCGCGGCGGCGGTCACCGCGCGGGAAGCGCGCGTTCCGTTCATGATCCAGTGCCGCGCCGACCTGCTCACGGCGGAAGTGGTGACATCACTGCACAGCGCAGGTGCGGAGGAAGTCTGGATCGGCGTGGAATCGGGATCGCAGCGGATCACGGATGCGATGGACAAGGGCACGGAGGTGGCGGACGTGCGTGCGGCGACGCGCGCACTCAAGGCTCACGGCATCCGTGCGTGCTGGTTCCTGCAACTCGGGTATCCATCGGAGACGTGGGACGATCTGCTCATGACGCGCGATCTGGTCCGCGAGGAGCGGCCCGATGACATCGGCGTGTCCGTCGCATATCCTCTGCCCGGGACCAAGTTCCACGCGATGGTGCACGCGCAACTCGGGCGACGGCGGAACTGGGACGACACCGACGAGCTCGCGATGCTGTTTCACGGCACGTACACCACTCCCTTCTATCGCATGGTGCGAGACGCGCTGCACGACGAAGTGGGCATGGGGGCCGTGAACGATGCCGCGTGGTCGTTGCTCGCGAGCGACGAATGGAAGCATCGCTCGCCTGAGCCCCGTAGCGCGGCGAATGGGTGATCGTGGAAGCCCCGTCGTTGCCGCCAGCCGCGCTGGCATTCGAGTCGATCGCCGAGCGCTTCGACGAACGATTCGGAGCATGGGAGAGCGTGTCGGCGCAGCGCCGCGCTGTTCGTTCGGCGTTGGCGCGCGCGTTTCCACGAGGGGCTCGGATCCTTGAACTCGGCGGGGGCACTGGTGAGGATGCGGCGTGGCTCGCGCGGCAGGGTTACGAGGTCACGCTGACGGATCCATCACCGTCGATGGTTCGTATCGCCGCGGGCAAGCTTCGTCCGCTCGGCCTGCCCGCACCCCGTGTTGCGGCTGCTGAACGACTCGGCGAACTTGCGCGCGAACCGGGTCGGCTTTACGACGGAGCGTTCTCCAACTTTGCTGCACTCAATTGTGTGCTGGATCTCGCGACGGTCGGCCGAGGACTCGCTCCGCTCGTTCGGCCTGGCGGCCGAGCGATGTTGGTGATCTTCGGTGTGTATAGTCCCGGCGAGTGGATCGTGCAGCTGCTGAAACGCGACCGGCGCGCGGCCATGCGCCGCTTCTCGCGCCACGCCGTGCACGCACGCCTGGGCGGTCGTGAATTCTTCGTGCGCTATCATCGAAGAGCGGACGTCGAACGCGCCTTTGCGCCGTGGTTTCGCCTGGAATCGCGAAGGGGAATCGGGGTGTTCGTTCCGCCAAGTGCGGCCGAGCCGTGGATCACGCGACAGCCGCGACTGCTCGCGGCACTGGAACGAATCGACCGGATTGCCGGCCGTCCGTTGGCCACGTTCGGCGATCACGTGCTGTACGCGCTGGTACGCACGGACGTCCCGTCGCCGGAGAGCGTCGCGTGATTCTCCTGGTGAACCCGCGGGCCACGAGGCCAAAGAATCGGCGCTTCCCGTTGTCGGTCATGGCCATCGGCGCCGCGCTGCCCGCCCACGTGAACTGGGAAATTGTCGACGGGAATCGTCCGGGCGTGGATGTGCTGGCGGAGGTGTCTCGACATGTCGACGATGCGGACAGGCGAGGCGACCCGGTGCAGGTCGTTGCATTTACCGTGATGCCCGGACCGCAACTGGTGAATGCGGTTCCGTTGACGCGTGAAGTCAAGGCGCGACATCCACACATCACCACCGTGTGGGGTGGCAATTTTCCGAGCCTGTACGTCGCGCCGGTGTTGAGCGCGCCGTACGTCGACTGGGCCATCCGGGGGCAGGGAGAGGACACCTTCGTCGATCTGCTGGAGGTGCTCGATGGGACGCGGGATCCGAAAGCAGTTGCGGGACTGTGCTTCCGAGAGAACGACGGAACGCACTGGCTCGGCGACGAACGACGGTGGAAAGGACCGGATGAACTTCCAGAGCCGCCCTACCACAAGATTCGCGTGGCGGATTACCTGCGCCCGACGTTTCTTGGCCGACGATCGGGCGTATATCAGTCGTCCATCGGCTGTCCGTACGGGTGCAAGTTCTGCGGCGTGATCTCGGTGTTCGGAAGTCGGGAGCGACAGCAGGCGCCCGCGCGAACGGAGACGCACCTGCGCTTTCTGGTGCGCGAGCACGGAATGGACTCCGTTCACTTCTACGACAACAACTTCTTTGTCAGGGAAGATCACGCGCGCGAGCTCGCCGAACGGATCATGTCGCTCGAATTGCGCTGGTGGTGCGAAGCGCGGGTCGACGCGTTGGCCAGATATTCGGATGACACGTGGCGGCTGCTGAAGCGCGCAGGGCTGACGATGGTGTTCTGCGGCGCCGAAGCGGGCTCGGATGCGGTGCTGGAGAAGATGAACAAGGGCACGACCACTGAGCAGATTCTGGCCGTCGCGTCGCGATCGCGGGAACACGGGATCATTCCGGAGTTTTCGTTCGTGTTCGGGGATCCCGACGATCCCGAGCGGGAGATCGACAACACGCTCGCCTTCATTCGAACACTGAAAGGCGTGAATCCGGCGATGGAGCTCATTACGTACTTCTACACGCCGACGCCGCAGCGACGCGGAACGTATGGCGACGTCGATGCGTTGAGCGGCACGCCGGACACACTCGAGGAGTGGGTCACGCCCGCGTGGGTGGCCTGGATGACTCATGAGGACCCGCTCGTGCCATGGATGGATCGTCGGTTGAAGGCGAAGGTGGAGGATTTCGAAATGGTGCTGAAGAGCCGCTACCCCTCGGTGCAGGACACCAAGACGGCGCCGTGGGGACGGATGTTGGGACGTCTACTGGCCCGCCGTCGTTGGGAAGCAGCGGAGTACGGCGATCCACGCGTGCTCCGGACCGTGCGCCGCCTTGCCCAGCGAAAGCCGGATGACACGCAGGCATATGGGCATCTCCGCGCGGCGGTCGCGATGGCCTCGAACGGGTCGGACGCGTGAACGCACTGCCGGCGCGCGAAGGCTATCGTCTGTGGGCTCCGCGGTACAACGCGGAAACCGCCGTGAGCCATCTGGAAGAGCGGCTGGTGGCGGAATTCGTCGCGCCGACCGAAGATCGCGCCCTGCTGGATGTGGGCTGCGGAACAGCCAGACGGCTCTCGCAAGCGAACGCCAGCATAGCGGTGGGAATCGATCTCGCTCCAGAGATGTTAGCACGGTCGCAGGGCAAGATCACCCTCGCGGCCGCGGATGCCTTGGCGCTGCCGCTGCGCGACGGCTGGTTCGACGTGGTGTGGTGCCGACTCGTGATCGGGCACGTGCGCGACTGCACCGCGGCGTACGCTGAGTTGTCGCGGGTCTGCCGGTCCGGCGGGGCAGTGATCGTCACCGACTTTCATCCTGACGCCTTCGCGGCCGGGCACCGGCGCACGTTTCGGGACGCATCCGGCACAGTCGTCGAGGTCGAGCATCATGTCCATTTGCCGGGAGCGCAGGTCGCGGCGGCCGATCAGGCCGGGCTCACGCTGCTGGCGCAAAGGGAGGGCGCGGTGGGCCCGGAGGTGCGGGAATTCTTCGCGAACGCAAACCGGCTCGATGCGTATCATTCGCAACTGGGCCTCAACGTCGTCCTTGCGCTGTCGTTTCAGAAGAGCGCGGCGTGACCGTGCGAGTGGTCCAAGTCAGCTTTCATGCTGACGCAGGTCGGAGATCGGCCGAAACGCTGCTCTCCGTATGGCCCACGCTGCCCGCCGTCGCACTCGCGGCGTCGCGGGCGGGCGTGACCGTCACCGTGGTGCAACGGGCACACCGGGACGAAATCGTCGTTCTCCAAGGCGTCGACTTTCATTTTGTGAACGACCTGGCTCGCGCGGCGGATCGAGTCATCGACCGCGTCCACGCGCTGGCACCCGACGTCATTCATGTGCAGGGACTGAACGACCCTCGCGGCGTGCGACAGCTCTTTCGGCGCGTGCCCGGGGTACCGCTATTGGTTCAGGATCACGGTGCGGAAGTCCCGACCGGTTGGCGCGCGCACGCGTGGCGATGGGCGCATCGCTCGCTCGCCGGCGTGACGTTCACCGCGCGCGAGCAGGCATCGCCGTGGAAACGCGCGAAGGTGCTGCGCGCGGATCTGCCGGTATTCGAAGTGCTCGAGAGTTCGAGCGAGTTCACCGTAGGCGACCGGCGTGAAGCGCAACGCCGCACGCAGATGTTCGGCGACCCGTGTGTCCTCTGGACGGGCCGCCTCGATGCAAACAAGGATCCGCTCACGATGCTTGCCGCATTCGAATGGGCGGCCGTCCGCTTACCCGCTGCGCGGCTCTGGTGCTGCTATGGCCACGCACCACTACTCGACGACGTACAGCGCCGCATCGCCGCGTCGACCGTGCTCACGGAGCGCGTCGTGCTACTCGGCACGCGCCCGCACGAGGAACTCGAACATCGATTTCGGGCCGCGGATTTCTTCGTACAGATGAGTCATCACGAGGGAAGCGGCTATTCTCTGATCGAGGCATTGGCGTGCGGAACGACGCCGCTCGTCACCGATATTCCGTCGGCGCGCCGGATTGTCGGAGAGGCGGGATCGCTCTCGCCGGTTGGTGATGCGCGCTCGCTCGCGGAGGCAATGGTAGTGTGGGCATCGCGCGACAAGTCGATCCTTCGCGCTGCGGCGCGCGCGCAGTTCGACGAGGCGCTCACGTTCGACGCGATTGGGCGGCAACTACGTGCCGCCTACGAATCTGTCGTCGGCGCGGCCCAATGCCAGACGAGGCGCGCGGCGGCGCGATAGCCGGAGGGCGCAAGTGGACGGCGCCGTAACGCCACCCGCACCGCGGCCAGCGCGCGACGCCACTCGCGGCGGGTAACCCACTTGTTCGTTGCCCAGACGGCATAGTAGGCTTCTCGCCGCGTCGCAAGGTCGCGAAGGCGCGCATTGGTCGTCGACGCGGCGAAATTGCGGTAGACCGCCATGAACCCTTCGTCGACCTCGGCGCGATCGAAGCTGGTGCTGCGATGCGTACGGACTGCGGTCAGCGGTTCGTCCACCAATCCGCACTCGGTGACGCTCGCGAGGCGAACCCACAGGTCATAGTCCTCCGTCCACCATCGTTGCTCGTCGAACCCACCAACCTCCTCCAGCAGGGCACGCTCAATGAATACGGAGGGGAGCCCAATGGCGACGTCGAGCGCGAGCACATGCTCCAGAATCCAGCCAGCCTGCGCGTTCCACGGCTTGAACTCGGTAGCCGGCCGCATATGTCCATCTGCATCGATGATCTCGAGTCTTGTGTAGCTCCATCGGAAACGTGGATTGGCGGCGTGATACGCGCGCTGGCGCTCGAGTTTCTCCGGTCTCCAGCGATCGTCGGAATCCAGAAAGGCAATCCACAGGGCGCGCGCAAGAGCGAGGCCAGCGTTCCGGAGCCGGGAAATGTGACCCGTGTGTGCCAGGGGCACGACAGAAATGCGTGGCTCGGCCAACGACTGCAGCCAGGAAATGGTGTCGTCCGTCGATCCATCGTCGATGACGATCAACTCCCAATCGGTGTCCGTTTGCGCCACGACGGATTCCACCGCTTCTCGCAGATACGAAAGGCGATTGTACGTCGGGAGGATGATCGAGACCGACGGAAGAGTCATCGACGACGAGTCTGGGCCGAGCACATCAGGGCGGAAAGGATACGCGAATTGCCGAGTAGTTTCCAGTCACGAGCACCATATTGTGGCGAGGCGCGTCACGTGAGGCGTGCCGAGATGCGCGCGCTACGTATCACTCCGGCTGTTGGCCGCTCATGACACTCGACAGGCAGGCGCTCTCGGAAGAGTCACGGCGCACGGCCGCGTTCTATGACGCGTCCGCGGGGAAGTATGACTCGCAGGTTGACGGCTCAAACGATAACGTCGCGTTGCGTCAGGCTTTTTGCCGTCGCGTGTCAGCGCTTACCGGTGAGGGCGGCACGATTCTCGACTTTGGTTGCGGAACAGGCGCGGACGCGGCATGGTACGCGGCGCGCGGGCATCGTGTCGTCGCCTACGACGTGTCGAAGGGTATGATCGGCGCGTTGCACACACGATGCGCGAGCGAGGTGGCCAATGGAACGGTCGTACCGATTGCTGGGGACGTCGGCCAACTGGAGGCTGCCTTGGCGCGCGTCGGAATCATCTCGACCGTAGCGGCCAATTTCGCTGTATTGAATCACGTGCGCGACCTTCGTCCACTCCTGGAGCTCTTCGCGCGGCATCTGGCGCCACACGGAGCACTCGTCGCGAGTATTCTCAACCCGTTCTACCGGCACGATATGACGCGTGCGTGGTGGTGGAAGGGGGCACTCCGATCGCTCACCACCGGTTCGATCAGGTTCTGCGGAGGCGTGACGACGTACCGTCACTTCGAGCGTACCATTCGACGCGTGTCTGCGGCGCAATTCGCGTTCGACGCGCACGCGGCCTCCGCACTCACGTCTTCGCGGGTACCCGACTCTCGAGCATGGCGCGGCGCGATGTTCTCGGAAAACTTCCTCATCGTCATGCTCAGAAAAGCACCGTGAGCCTGTTTCGACTCTTGAGAGACGGAAGGGGCCTTCGGCACCTCCCCATCGTGCGACCCGCGCCGGCTGATGGAAACGTCCGCGCTCTGCTCCGCATGGCGCACGGCGTGTCCGCGGATGTTTCACGCGATCATGTTCCAGTGTCGCTCCGTCCGTTCGTGCTCGGGCTGTGTGTGCCGTCTCCGCATGATCAGGCGGTCGTTGGGAAGGAGGCGAACCTCGAACTCTATGATGCGGCCGAGGATCGGCGACCCCTCGCGGACATCAGGCTGCAACACGTCGGGGCGATTGCGTTGTCTCGTGGAACATTGCAACTCTACCAGGCTCTTGGCTGCCGCAACCAGTGTGCGCCGCCCTTTCGGCGGTGGACGAGCTACGCCCTCAGCTGGAGACACGCGCGCCGAGCGGAGCGTCGTGGCGATCGGCTGCGCATGTCGGCGGCCGATCTCCGATGCCTGAACGCGTACTACATGGTTCCGCGACCGGTCTTCCTGGTGAGCGTCCAGTACGCTGAGCGCACGAACGTGTTTCCGATGGACCTGGTGGGCGCGGTCTCATCAGGCGAATTCCTGCTCGCGCTTCGAGAAACGAGCCCCGCCGTTGCACTCATGGAGGAATCTCGCCGTATCGCGATGAGCGCCGCACCGGCGTCGCAACTTCGAGTGATACACGACCTTGGAGCTCACCACCGACTACCGACGGTGGACGTTGCCGCGATTCCGTTGGCGTTCTCCACGTCGCCGACCTTCAACCTCCCGGTACTCGCAGGTGGCGGGTTGGTCCGCGAGATAACGATCCACACCGTACATCGCATCGGCTCGCACGTGCTCTTCGCTGGCACGATCGAGAGCGAGTCGGGCCACACGCGCGGACAGCTCGCGCACGTGAGCGCCATGTATGCCGAATGGTTGAGCCGGGCGCGCCGCCCGCTGGAGGTGCGTGAGTGAAGATTGCGATTCTGATACACGGCGGGGTCGATCGTAGCGGCGTCGAGCGTGTGATTCCGGCGATCGTCTGGCTGCTCGAGCGTCTCGGTCGTCGCAACGAGATCCACGTCTATTCCTTCAATCAGGAGTGCGAGCCAGCCGAGTGGGACGTTGTCGGAGTCCACGTGCACAACGTGGGGTCCGCGTCCGGCTGGCGCCGACGACTCTTTACCGGGGTGGCGACGGAACACCGCGTGTCGCCGTTTCAGTGTATTCACGCCTTCTTCGGCTGGGGCGGCACTTACGGTGTGTTGCTCGGCCGTCGACACCGCATTCCAGTGCTGTTTCATCTCGCTGGCGGCGAGCCTGTCGGGCTCGCCGAGGTCAATTTCGGCATGCGCCTCAGGCTTCGAGGACGCCTGCAACTTCGCCTCGCTATGTCAGGTGCGACACGAATTTCCGTCGCCACGCTGTACATGCAGCGGCTTGCGGCGCAACTTGGCGCGCGCGCGTCGTTGGTGCCCCTCGGTGTGGCGTTGGATCGGTGGCCGGCCTCAGTCCCACGCTCACGGGACATAACGATCCCAGCCTTTCTCCTCCACGTCGGCGACATTCGCCCCGTCAAGGACCACGCCATGTTGCTCGCTGCCGCCACCCAACTTCGTGAGAACCGCATCGAGTTCGAGTTACATATGGCGGGCGCCGATACGATGGACGGCGCGCTGCAACGATCCGCTGCCGCATCGGGATTGGGCGACGCCATTCACTGGTACGGTGTGCTCGGGCGTGAGGACTTGCGCACACTCATGAATCGCGCGGATCTCCTCCTCGTGTCCTCCCGACACGAAGCCGGCCCGCTGGTCGTCCTCGAAGCGGCCGTCGCCGGCGTGCCTGCTGTGGGCACCGCGGTGGGCCATGTAGCCGATTGGGCACCATGCGCTGCCGTCGCGGTCCCGACGGGCGACTCTGCAGCGCTCGCGCGAGAGACGGCGGCACTCCTGGCCGACGAGCCTCGACGTCTCGCGATCGCACGCATGGCGCAACGCCGCGCCCTCGAGATCGACGCCGACTTCACCGCTGCGGAATTCGAACGACTGTATGGCGCGATGGTATCGCCGCGCATTCCCGGTCCCAAGCTCGATCACCAGGCTGCACCGTCGAAGCATCCATGACAGAGCCGAAAGGGGGCCCGCGATGAGCTTGTGCGCGGCGACGGTGTCACTCGGCGTCGACGTCGAGCTGCCGGTGCTGGGCATCACGACCTGCTTCACGACCAATCGTGCGTCAGTGGGCACGCTCATCGACGAAGCGTTCGGCGAGTGGCGCGGCACCTCGCCGACGAGCGACCTGCGCGTCGGGGTAAGCATCGCCGTGCACGGCGGAACCGAAGGAGCGGACAACCCCGCTCCCGTACGGTACCTGAGCACCGACTCGAGTCGACTGTTGGTGCACTCCCATGGCAGTATGGCGGTGGCCGACGCACGACGAGGTGAAAGCGTGGCGTACGTCACGGAGGAGCTCGTCGCCGACCGCGACCATTTTCGAACGACCTTCCTCGAGGCAATGGTCTTTGCCCTGCTCGCGCCGTTCGATCGTCACCCGGTTCACGCCGCCGCGCTCGTGCATGACGGCCGCGCGGTCCTGCTTACGGGTCCCAGTGGAACGGGGAAGAGCACCATTGCGTATCTGGCGCATACCGCCGGCCTCGCTGTGCTTAACGACGAAATGGTTTGGGTGCAGATGCAGCCCATGCTGCGCATCTGGGCACGCGGGGCGAACGCGCGACTTGGACGCGATGCCCGTCTGCACTTTCCCGAGTTGGTCGTCGCTGCACTGTCTCCAGGCACGGATCCCTCTGGAAAGACCACCATCAGTCTCGGCGCACGCGCCGGGTCGCTTCGTGACGCTTCCACGAGCGCGGTGGTCTGCGTGCTTGCGCGCGGAACGCGCGCTGCGCTCGAACGGCTCGAGGCACCTGCTGTCGTTGCGGAGCTCACGCGTCAACTGGCCGGTGGCTTCGATCGGTTTCCGGACCGGCAGGACGCTGTTTTTGCGGCTCTCACACTGGGCGGCGGCTGGCGCCTCACGCTCTCGGACAACCCCCATGACGCGCTTCCGTATCTGAAACGCATGCTCGAGTCCCTGTAGTTCGCACGTGAAGCATTCCGGATGCGATTGACCGGCCGTACCTTTTCCGCCCCACCCGATTCACTCAGTTCTGCGGGGTTTCATGCCGTCTGTGCCGGCGATGGCGTCGCTCCAACGCTTCGCCACCATCGTCCTGTTCGTCGCGACCGCGGCGAGTGCCCGCGGTCAGCAGCTTCCGACGCCCGATCAGGCCAGGCGTCTGCTCGACACGCGTCCAGACCTCGTCGGACAGTTGCGCCGCGAGATCGCCGCCAGCGGACTGACGGCCGATCAGATTCGCGCCCGCTTGAGGGCGGCCGGCTATCCGGAGGATCTCCTCGACTCTTTCGTCGGCCCGAAAAACGTGGGTCGCGATAGTCTTCGCGCCGGGCTCCCATCCGAGGATGTCCTCGATGCCGTAGCAGCGCTTGGCCTCACGGACACCGTGGATACATCCGAACTTCGTCAACTGCTGCGTGCGCGGCGCGTGCGCGAGCCGTCCCGTGACACGCTGCGCTTCGGCGGCCGGGCAAGGCAAAGCGCGGATTCGATGGCGCTTCTCGACGAGGTCAGTGTCGGTGATTCACTTGACGCCGACATGCAGGACTCGCGCGGCCGCTCCCTCGGTCTTCGCCGAGCCAGTGTGTTGCGCCGTCGGCGTTCCGCGGCGTCAGACAGCGGCTACACCATCTTCGGCCTCAGCGTCTTCGAGGCTGCCACGAGCCAGTTCGACCCGAACCTCGCGGGCCCGGTAGACGCGAACTACAGAATCGGACCAGGCGATCGCCTGATCGTCATCCTCACTGGCGATGCGGAGCGGTCCTTCACGCTCGATGTCACGCGCGAGGGATTCGTCGTCATCCCCGGCATTGGTGAAGTGACCGCGGCCAATCTTACGCTTGGCCAGTTCGAAGACCAGCTCTATCCGCGACTCGGGCGGGTATACTCCGGTCTTCGACGCGGCGCGGGGGCCACGACGCATTTCTCCGTCAACGTCGCGCGACTGCACAGCAACCAGATCTTCGTGCTCGGCGACGTCGAGCAACCGGGCAGCTATCGCGTGTCCAGCGCCGGGACGGCGCTCACCGCGCTGTACGCCGCTGGCGGACCGACGCTGAACGGCAGTATGCGCCGCGTTGAAATTCGCCGTGGCGGGCGACTCGTGGACTCCCTCGACCTCTACGACTACTTCCTCCGTGCCGACGGGTCGCACGATCCGCGCTTGCAGTCCGGCGACGTGGTCTTTTTGCCGGTGCACGGCGCGCGGGTTCGCATTTACGGTGAGATCGTGAGGCCGGGGACGTACGAATTGCGTCGCGGCGAGACGCTCGCCGACGCGCTCCGCTCGGCCGGTGGCTTCACGGCCGAAGCCGCGAGGCGACGCGTGCAGATCTCCCGCATCCTTGCACCAACGCTTCGCGACTCGACCGATCGCGCCCGCGTGGTCATCGACATCGCGTCCGATCAATTCGCATCGGGCGCGGCACCGGCGTACGCGCTCGAGCCGGGTGACGCGATTCAGGTCTTCACGGTGAGCGAGCGCGTCGGGCGGCGCGTCACCGTGCGAGGCGACGTTTGGACGCCGGGCGCCGTGGGGTACTCGCCGGGCATGCGCCTGTCCGATGCCGTGCGTATGGTTGGCGGTATCAAGCCCGACGCGTACCTGGGCCAGGTGCTCGTGTCGCGCTTGCGCCCATCGGACTCGACGCGCGTGCAGCTGCGCACTGCATTCGCTGATAGCACGGGGCGGCCCACGGAAGATCTCGCTCTCCGCGATGACGATGAGATCCGCATCTTTGCGGTCACCGAATTCAGGCCGCCTGCGTTCGTCGCCATCACCGGCGCCGTCCGGCGTCCTGGACGAGTGGCGTATCGTGAAGGCCTGACGCTGCGCGATCTCGTCATGATGGCCGGCGGTCTCGATGATCGCGCGTACATCCGTGATGCGGAGATCGCCCGCTTGCCGAAGAGTCGCGAGGGAGGACAGCTTGCCGTGTCACGGCGCGTGGAGCTCGATTCGTCGTATCTCCTGCTTCGCGACCAGAGGAGTTATTCAACTAACGCCGCTTTGCGTTCGCGCGCGATGCCGGAAGTCGTGCTCGAGCCATTCGACAACGTGCTCATCTTCGCGCAACCCGACTGGGAACAGCCGCGCCGTGTCGTCATTACCGGCGAAGTACGCTTTCCCGGAACGTACACCATGACCAATAAGCAGGATCGCCTCAGCGACGTGTTGCAACGTGCGGGCGGCCTCACGAAGTCCGCATACGCTGACGGCATCGTCTTCTATCGGCATCAGGGGCGGGTCGGCAGAGTCGGCGTCGACCTCGCGGAAGTCCTGAAGCACGCGGACTACCGCGACAACCTGATTCTGCAGGACGGCGATTCGGTCGCGCTTCCCCCCTATACCGGGATCGTCGAAGTGCAGGGCGCGGTGAATGCGCCCCGCGGCGTCGCCTACGTTCCGGGAGCGGACCTCAACTACTACGTGCGGTCGGCCGGTGGCCCGAGCCGCATCGCGGAGCCCAGTCGCTCCTATGTCACGCAGCCCGATGGGAGCGTCGAGAGCGTGGTGGAGCGACGGCTCCGCCCCGACATCGTTCCCATTCCACGCCCGGGGTCGGTGGTCGTGGTGACCGAGAAGGATCTCACGGACAGAACGGACACCGTCGCGAGATTCGGCCTGATCGCGCAGATGCTGGGCAGTTTCATCGCCCTCGTCGCCATCATCCGACGGCCATGACGTCGGGCCCGCATACTGTGCGGCCGCCGGAGCGACCCGCGGCGACGCCATATGGCCCGAGCGCCGCCCGCCCGACCGACACCGACCGGGAGTCGATGCGCTATTACCTGTCGGTGTTTCGCGTGCGCCGGCGAATGATGGTGGCTGTCCCGCTGGTCCTGTCCCTCTTTGCACTTGGCGTGAATCTCTTGCGCGCCAGGACCTACGCCGCGCACGCGGCATTCCTCGCGTCGGAACCGCAGTCGATGAGTGGCTCGCTTGGCGCACTCAGTTCCGTCGCGTCACAACTCGGCATTCCCGCGCTCAGCGCGGTCGCGGCCAGCTCGGCGAGTCTCTCTTCGCAGTTCTATGGCGACCTTCTCACCTCGAATGCGCTGGTGCACGACATCGTCACGACGCGGTACGACGCCAGCGGCGCGGCCGAAAATGGAGGGAAGCCATTCAGTGGTACGCTGGTGGAGTACTTCGAGTCAGATGGAACGACGGCCACCGATCGCGAACTCGCCGCCATGCGATCGTTCAGGAGCCGCCTTATCGAAGTGCGGGTCGATCGGACCACTGGCATCGTGAGTTTCGAGGTCCGCACGACGAACCGGCGGCTTTCGGCTCTCGTTTCGCGGCGGATTCTCGACCTCGTCAACGAATTCAATCTTCGGCGACGCCAGACGCAGGCTGCCGCCGAGCGCGAGTTCGATGCGAAACGCGCAAGGGCGGCACTGGATACGCTCCACGTCGCCGAGGCGGCCCTCGCAGGCTTCCGCGCTACGAACATCGACTTTTCGCGCTCTCCCCTTCTCGCCACGCGTGAGTCCGAATTTCAGCGCCGCGTGACACTCGCGCAACAGATTTACGTGACGGTCGCCCAGCGCTATGAACTCGCGAACATCGAGGCGGTGCGGAATACGCCCGTGATCACGGTACTCGACGAGCCGGAGGGCATGGTGGAGGCGCTGCCACGATATACCCGGCAATTCACCCTCATCGCATTCGTGATCGGCGTCGTCATTGCCGCTGTAATTGCGCTGCTTGGGGAGCGCCGCCGCGTGTGAGCGATGCGCAATCCATCGTCGAGCGCATCGTCGGCCACCTCAAGCGCGACCCGTCGTATCGTATCGTCGGCGTGTACACCGATCGTCAATTGGCGACAGTGCTCTGGCACCGCGCCTGGCAACTGATGCGCGGCTTGGCGCTGACGGCGCGTTGCCGCCGCGTACGCTGGCCTGTGTTTCGCGGGAACCGGGCGGTCATCGAACACGCATACGCGCTGACGAGCGGCCCCGGCCTCATTCTCGAAGACGGCGCGGCGATCCTCGCACTCTCACGCGATGGTATTCGCCTTGGGCGAAACGTGACGATCGGCCGCGGGACGACACTTTCCTGTACGGGCGTGCTCGCGCGACCGGGGGTCGGTATCACCATTGGCAGCCGCTCGGCCATCGGAGCAGGGGGTTTCGTTGGTGGACAGGGCGGCGTGCGCATTGGCGACGACGTGATCATTGGGCCCGGCGTGCGCATTTTCTCCGAGAACCACATCTTCGAAGACTCCGCCCTCCCCATTAGGGCCCAGGGTGAGCAGCGAGTGGGCGTCTCGATCGCGGACGATTGCTGGATCGGAGCGAGCGTGACCATCGTGGACGGAGTTTCGATCGGCGCTGGCTGCGTCGTCGCGGCAGGTGCCGTCGTCACGCGCGACCTCGTGCCGTACTCCGTGGCGGCCGGAGTGCCTGCCCGCACGATCAAGTCCCGGCGCCCGGCTGATCCGGTGTCAACCGCCCGTGCGCACCAAGCAGACCAATGAGGAGCCAAGGGTACCCGAGTGAAAAGCCGGATGTGGCGAGGAACGCAATGAGGAGGCATGTGACTGCTGCGGTCAGTGCTACCACGGGTCCGGACATCTCCGCTGCATCGGCCGTGAACCGTCGCGCGGTATGGAGCCCCCCAGAAATCACGGACCAGAGCAGTCCGATCCAGCTCGAGAGGCCGAGCACACCGGTGTCGTGCAGCGCGAGGACGAGGTAGTTGCCGATCCAGAGATTGCGCCAGCCTTCAAAGCGCGCAAAATCGCTCCCCTGTGCCATGAGGGGCGCGAACGTGAACGTACCAAATCCGATCAGCGGATGCTGGAGCGACTGCTGGAGCGCGAGCGAGTACATGAACAAGCGAAGAGTTGCCGTGCGCGACTCCACATTCACCAGGTTTGCGAGCTTGAAGCGGATAAACGCCCCCGCCACGCCCGGGAGCAGCACCAGTACGAGCACCGCAATGCCTGCGATGGCGAGCGGAATCAGTAGGCGCTGCCGGCGAATTGCGAGGACACGCCATCCCATTAGCCATGCTACGGCGAGGCCGCCGGCCGCCCCGAGCCAGGCTGACCGGGTAAACGACAAGACCAGGCCGGTCGCAGTCAACGCTGCCGTCCAACGCAGGAGCCTCACGGACGCCGCGTTGGCGTGGCTGCGCGGCATCATCGCGAGCAGAGCGACGGAGAGTACGGCGTACGACGCCGTAAAACTGCCGAAGACGTTCGGCTCGACCATGGTACCGCTCGCTCCGAACGCCTTGGTGAATTGCTCCGCGGCGCTCGAGCTGACCTCGGCGCCACCGATCGGCACGCCAACCATCGCGAAGACAAATGCCACGATGCCGATGCTACTCGCGATCAACGCCGCCCAGAGACACCGATTCATGAACGCCTCCCTTTCCGCACGCGTGTCGAGAAAGTTGACGAGCACGACGTAGATGATCCATGCTGACGCCAGATTCGCGCACTGGGCGAAGCTGTACGAGGGGACCGGCGAATTGAGCGCACTCGCGGTGATGTTCAAAGCGAGCAGTGCGGCAAGCCACAGGGTCGTGGCATCGATGCGCAGGCGCCGCGCGCCAGTCAGAATCGATGCGCTCAGCGGGACCACCAGCAAGCAAGCCACGAGCTGGTCGATGCGAACTGATGATCCACGAACCGTGATCGGCAGGCCGTTGAGCACCGACAAGACCGGAAGCAGATACAACAGCTCGCGACGCCAGTGTAGCGCCGCGAGTATCACGAGCGGCGCTGCGACCAGCGTGAGCAGCAACAGGGTTGCGAGGGACATGGCGTGCGGCCGAAGATAGCATCGGATGACACTGCGCGCGCGTGGCTCGGCGCGCCGATGCCGGGTCGCGACGTGTTTACGTTTGGCGGCGCCCTGCTCATCGCCGCGGCGTTCAGCGCCGTGCAGGTGTTCGTTCTTCCTCGACGGCTCGATGTTGCGGCCTACGGTCACTATCGGTTGTTCCTGGTCTACGCCGGGTACGTCGGCCTGCTCTATTTCGGCGTTGTGGATGGCGCGTTTCTCCGCTGGGCCGGAAGGCGTCCCGGCGCGATTGGCCCGGAATGGCGTGTCGTGTTACGCTGGCTGCTCGTCGTACAACTCGGCGTTGTCGCTGCAGCGCTTCTCGCTTCGCTGGCGATCGCGGATCTCGCGTGGCGGCTCTCGTTCATCGCGTTGGCCGCCTGCGCGCTGTTCATCAACTCAGCGACGCTCAGTTCGTTCGCGTTGCAGAGCGCTGGAGACTTTCGAAACGCCGGGCGAGCAGCCGTCCTCCCCAACGGACTGTTTGTGGTCTTCGTCCTCGTCATGCCGCCGCGGGACCTCTCGATCGTGCTGGCGGCGTACGTAGCGTCGTGGGCGCTGGCCGCGTGCTTTGGCGCAATCGCCGTGTGGCGCGCGACGCGTGCTCACGCTCGAGACGGGCAGTCTTCATCGGATCCGCTTGTATTGCGCGCACTGATGAAGAGTGGCCTTCCGGTTTTCGGCGCGAACCTGGCGGCGGGACTGACGCAGTCCGCCGACCGGCTTCTCGTCGGCCTCGCCGTGCCCATTTCGCTCTTCGCGCAATATGCTTTTGCATCCACGGTCATGGTGGCTGGGACGACCGCAACACACGCACTCTCCCGCGTGGCGCTGTCCCACGCCGCTCGCCGGCCAACGATGGAACGGGCAGCCTTCCTCGGCGGATTCTTCAGTCTCATCGCGGCGGGGTACGGCGCGGGACTCGTGCTGGAACCACTCTTCGAGCGGCTGGTGTCCGCTTCCCTCCCCGCGTACGTGCCGTCGTTGCCCATCCTGCGTATGCTACTCGTCGGCATTCCGTTCTGGGTTGCGACGCACGTCGTTCTCGTCGGCGCCCTGCAATCGTGTGGCTTCGTAAGGCGCCAGCTCTTGGTGGAGTTGCTCGGAGTGACGCTGGTCATCATCGGTTGCGGTGCCTGTCTCGTCGCTCATCAGCCGCTCTGGATCGTTGCCGCGGTAGCGTCCGGCGCGGCGACCCTGACATTCGGCGCGGCCGCCACCGTGGTCCGTCGGACTGTGCCCGGCGGCGGTACGCTACCCAGTGTGCTGTTTGCGCTGACCGCCGCCTCGCAGAGCGGCGCGCTGCTCTTCGCGCTACGCAGTTCCGATTCGTGGCAGATTCAGTCGGTCGTGTATGCACTCGTCGCCGCCGCACCCACGTGGCTGGTAGCGCGCCATGCCGGCCGACGTGATTGGTAAGCGGACGCCGGTTTCAAGGAAGAGTGCCGGGGCAGGAATCGCATTCCTCAAGACGGCACCGACCGCGGCAGGGACGGCGCACTATGGAGCGAGTGTGGGCTTCAGTTGCGTGTCGATGCCGGTTCGCCGAGCGAAGGAAGCTGGCGGCAAAGCTGCAACAGCCGCTCGAGTACTTGCGACGCATCGTGCCTCATGCATAGGACCTCGGCGCACCCGAAGATGCATCGGGCACACGGGACGGGTACAACGCTGTAGTCATTGAGCACCCGGTACGGCACGTACTGCCGGTAGTCGTAGATCTGGCTGAAGAGCACGAAGACCGGCACGTCAAGGGCGCTGGCCAGATGCATCGCTCCGGAGTCCGTCGTGACCACTCCTGCCGCGCGCTTCACGAGAAGCGCGAATTGGGCGAACGTCAATTGCCCCACCGCATTGTACACGCGAACGTCGACCGCGCTCGTCAGCGCTTCGCTGCGTGCCCTCGCTTCCGCGAGTCCGGTCACCACCATCGTCGCCTGGGGATACTCCCGTCCAACTGCGTTCAGCACCGTCGCCCAGTTGGCCAGGTCCCATTCTTTCGCGCGCTCGGAACTGAATGGAGAGACAATCAGGTATGTCTCACCGATCTCGCGCACGTATTCATCGAACGCCGTGGTCCGTATTCCCGCCGGAATTACGTAGTGCAGCCTCCTTCCGGTTGCCAAGCCGACAGGGCTGGAGACACTCTGGAACAAACCCAGCGCGTTGTCGGAGATATGTCGATCTGGGTCGAACGGTGCCGTGACGTCGTAAAATGATCGGCTGTACGGGAAGTCGAAGCCGAGAATGGCCTTCGACCTCAGAAAGGATAGCAGGAACGGCGCCAGTGGCTGATCCATCATCCAGCAGTTGATAACGAGATCGTACTCGACCTGCCTGCCAGCTCGGATGAAGTGCCACGAGGCGAGCAGATGACGAGGCCGGAATGCGTGACGGTGATTCTGCGATGGGTCGGCCCAGAAGGCATCATACGCCTTGACCACGTCCACGTGCGGGTTCCCTTGGGCGACGACCAGCGATACGGGCGGGACGACTAGAGTGATCCGCGCGTCCGCAGGTAGAGATTCCCGCAACAGCTGCAGGAGCGGCGTGATGAGCAGGACGTCACCGAGCAGGCCGAGCTGGACGACGAGCACCTCCTTCAACCGCGCCGGGTCGGGGACGACCCGCGGACGACGACGCAGGTGTGCGACAAGCGCGAGCGTTGAAATAACGGCGCGCCTGACGACGAGCCGCGCTCTCAATCGCCAGCGGTGGCGAGTCACGCTGCCGGCAACGTGTGCCATCAGCGGGTCCTCCTGCGAACGATGACCTGAATCTGAGCCAGCGCATCGCCCACGGTTTGATCGATCGGGACGCGAAATACGGAAGCGAACCAGTTCAGGCGCGCTGTGATGCCGAGCCGGCGGAGCACGGCGATCATCCTGACCCGGACGCGATGTACGGCACGTGCCCATGCTCGCGGCGAACGGCGGCGACGAAGGCGCGTGCGGTCGTATCGATGATCGTGTACGCGCACATCAATCACGTCGCCATCCGGAAGCAATGCGGCGAGTTCGAACACGTTCACTGACACGGCCGACCAGCTGGCCCGCGGCAAGGACGTGAAAGTCGTCTTGTGGTCGGGATTGAATAGCGACGGCCACATGCCCTGTTCGTACAAATCCTCGTCGGGCACGATGAAGAACAAATGACCGCCCGGCCGCACGAGCGTCCACCACTCCAGCACAGCGGCACGAGGGTCGTGCATGTGCTCCAGGCAGTGCGCTGAAAACACGAAGTCGAACGTGGTGCTCACGTAACGGCTGATCAGATTGGCGTCGCCGTGCTCCACGTCAAACGGCCTGACGCCCGGCAGTACCAGATCGAGTCCGCATCCGATGTCGATGCCGTCGCCGCGCAGGATGTCACGCTCCAGGTCGCTCCACTGCCGGCGCGTCTTGGCCGCTTCGTTCATCGGCCGCGCTTCGCGACGGGAGGAAGCCCACGGTGCGCGGCGGCGACATTCCGAAACAACCACTCATAATCGTCAGCGACCCCGTCCCACGTGTATTGCAGGCGAATCCTCTCCTGCGCCAGCGTGCGAAGTCTTGCGGCACATTCCGGCGCCGCATCGATCTCGTCTACCAAGGCGGCTACGCTGGCGCTGTCCGCAGTAAAGTAGCGTCCCGTGTCGAGGAGGACTTCCCGGTTGAACGGCGTCTGCAACGCCAGCACGCAGCTGCCGTAACCCATACCGCGCAGCAACGCTGGATTCGTTCCTCCCACGGAATGTCCGTGCAAGTACGCGTAGCAATTGCACCAGAGCTCCTTCAACAGTTCCTGATCGCTGACGTGTCCGACGAGCGTGATCCGCGCGTCGGCGGCGGCGATGGCGCTTAACCGCGCGTGGAATGCATCCTCGTAGTTCGCCGATCCCACCACCAACAGCCGTCGCGACGTACCTGACCGGCAAAAGCCCTCGAGCATTGCCAACAAGGAATTCTCAGGAATGAGGCGACTGACGATGAGGTAATAATCGCGCGCTTTGACGCCGAGCGACGAAATCAACTCAGGATGCTCGGATCGTTCGACATCCGCTCCATACGCAATCATCTCGGAATCCACTCCGAACGCGCCCTGATAGAATACCCGCATCGCGTCGGCGTCCGTTATGAGCCGTGTGCAAAACCGCACCGCCGAGCGCACCGCTGACCGAATGTAGGCGCGTGCCAGCCAGCCCCATTTACCGCGCTGCCAGTCCAAACCGTCGACGTTCATGACGACGGGCTGCCCAGAGAGTCGGGCCAGCGCGGCGTGATGCCCCATGCCCACATTCACGAAGAACCAGACATCGAAACGGCGCGACGCGAGCGCGTGCAGCACTGCGAGGAATGTGGACGTCACCGCGTGAAAGTTCTTTCCGCCGGGCGAGGGGACATAGACCAACGTGATCCCCTGCTCACTCGGCACCCGACGCGCCGGTGAATGTGCTCCTGTGCGGCAGTAAATGGTTACATCGAGTCCACGCGCCACCAGTCTCGGCCCGATTTCAGCAAACGCCGTCTCAAAGCCGGAAATCTCGAGGTCGGGTCGGAGGCCGCGGAGTCCGAACATCCCGATTCGAAGCGGCGGCCGATTGGAAGCGACGTCGACCAGGGTTGCCTCCACGTTGTTGTCGAGACGGTTGACCCGACAGCGCTTCGTGCAGTCACCGGTTGGCAACCGGCGGGTCCACGGAGCATTCTACCATGACGGGCCGCAGCCGTGCCAGCCAGTCCACACACGCGGCGCAAGTCAGCAGCTTTGCCGATGCTTCAATGGCACCTCCGGCCAAACCCAATGTCTCGCTCGCTCGATCAACGTCCGGTGTTCCATGTCACGCACAGGTTGGCCTGATGCGCGTGGCATTCGACATGACTGCTGCGCTGATGGACCGCGGCGGATCCGGCGTGCACACGCGCCAGCTGGCCTCGGCCCTCGCTCTGGAATTGGGCGCTGATTTTCAGATCGTCAGCTTCGGTGCTGCTCGTCCAGTCTCGGCCTCGCGCTCGTGGGGTGACCGCGTCCGCACCGTCCAACGCGATGTCTGGTGGGCCAACTCTGGGTGCGTCGCGGCGGCCCGGAGAGCAGGGGCGGACCTGTTACACCTGCCAGTACCAATTGGACCCGTATCCGGCTCATTTCCACTCGTCGTCACCGTGCACGACTTGTTCGTGCTGTCGTCCCCTGAGCGGTTTCGGGCGTGGATGCGGTACTACCTGAAGGCAACGATGCCACGTTTGCTGCGACGCGCGGATGCGGTCATCGCGAGTTCGCACGCGACCCGCGACGAGATCCTGACGCGGATCGGGTTGCCGCCCGAACGGGTGCACGTGATTGGACTCGGCGCCGATCCCCGTTTTGCGGCAGTGATACCGCCCCAACAGACGAGAGCGGTGCGCGAGCGCCTGCGGCTACCCGAGCGATTCATCCTCACCGTGGGACAGATCGAGCCGCGCAAGAACATCGCGCGCCTCGTACGGGCCGTCCTCGCGGCGCGCAGGACAGCTGACGCGGCCGACATGACACTCGTGCACGTCGGGCCGGGTGGCTGGCTTGCGCAGGACGTCACGGAAGCGATGCAATTGCCGGGGGCCTCCGAGGCCGTGCGATTCGTGGGGTTCGTGCCTGCCGACGACCTGCCAGCGGTCTATCAGTTGGCCCGTGGGTTCGCGTTCCCGTCGCTGGGCGAAGGATTCGGGATACCGTTGCTCGAGGCGATGGCCAGCGGAACGCCGATCCTGACGTCCGGAGTCACGTCGTTGCCGGAGGTGGCCGGTGGCGCGGCTCTGCTGATAGACCCCACCGACGTTTCGGCCATTGCGGACGGCATGGCCAGATTGTGGACCGACGACGCCCTGGTCGTCCAGCTGCGCGCGCTCGGGGCGGAACGGGTCAAGTCGTTTCGATGGGATTCCGTTGCCGCCGCAACAGCGCGCGTCTATCGAGGTGTTGCTGGCTGAGCCGACGCGACTAGTAGGCGCCACGCCGGTTTATCACGGCAGGAACCGTTCGGCCCAGGATCCAGAGATCGGACGCGAACGACCAGTTGTCGATGTATTCCCGGTCAAGTCGCACGACCTCTTCGAAATCAAGAATCTCGCTGCGGCCACTGACCTGCCAGAGACCGGTGAGTCCAGGCTTCACCGCGAGACGCCCGAAGTGATGCGGCTCGTAGTTCGACAAGTCCTCGTCGAAGAACGGCCGGGGACCGATGAGCGACATGTCGCCCACGAGCACGTTGTAGAGCTGCGGCAGTTCATCGAGACTCCAGCGCCGGACGGTTCGCCCAAGGCGCGTCACCCGCGGATCCTCTGGAATCTTGAAGAGGCGCGAGTCGTCGCTCCGATTGAGATGGGCGACCGACGCCTTCTGGTCATCCGCGCCGTCGTGCATGGTGCGCAGTTTGAGCATCATGAACCGCCGCCCACCAAGACCCAGCCGGGCCTGCGCAAAGACGACGGGGCCCGGCGAGTCGAGCTTCACCAGGACCGCGAGCAGCGCAATGAACGGCAGGGTCACGACCAGCCCGATCGACGCGGCGGCAACATCGACGCACCGCTTCAGCAGTAGCTGGCCGGGCGTCAACGGCGCTGGCATCCGATCGGAGTCCGGCCGATAAATCGCCGGCTGTGGCGCCGAAACAGCGTTCACTGATGACTCTACGCGATCAAGGTCGGCCAAGGCACCCTCGCGACTGTAGGCGGCGATGAAATGGCTGACCCGCGCAATTCTCAACGCGTCACCTGACAACTATTGTCGGATGACGGGCCATTCCGGAAAGCGCGCGCGGCTTCCAGGTTACGGCCATGACAGCGTGGTCCGACACACCGGGTGCAACCGGGCAGAGGGCAGACGACTCGTCCGGGACCGATTCGATCTACGACGCCGACACGCTCGCTGACCTCTCGCGACGTCTCGAGAAATTCTCGCGAACCGAGGATCCCGCGGCGCTCTGGCCCGGCCTGAACGACGCCGAGCGCGTCGGCGCGGCGCTTGAAATCGAGCGCGTCACGCGTGTCGTGCTTGGCGGCAGCTCGAGTGTGGGACTCGATCCGCAGTGCGTGCACTCCGCGTACGCGCTCGCGATTGCAGGACACACCACAGGCATCGGACCGTTGCTCGGGCGATGGATCGAGGATGGTGTCGTCTCGGCGACGCCTTCCGTAGCAAAGCGGTTCACCGAACACCTTCGTCACGCCCGCCTGCGTGCGGCGCGCATTGAGCGCGAAGTGCTGCCCGCGATCGATGCGATGATTGCACGCGACTTGAGGCCCGTGATGCTCAAGGGCTTTCACACCGCACGGCGATATTTCGAGGAGCCCGCAGTGCGACGCATGTCCGACGTGGACGTCCTGATTCCGGACGATCGCGAGCGGGTTGCTGCGGCGGCGTTGGAAGGTGCGGGATTCCGCGTGGCGACGCGCACGACGCCGACGCACAAACGCGACTGGATCGGTCCGGGGGTAGAGGACAGAGTATTCTCGGTCGAACTATCGGACGCCCGCACGCGGTGGACCCTCGAACTGCACACATCTCTCGACCGACGGGTAGAAGCCGGGAGCGTCGCTCGTCTGGATGCCGAACGAGAGCATCTCGACTGGACTGAGTTGGCCGGACGGCGTCTCGCCGTGCTCGCCCCCGCACCGTTGCTGGTGGTCCTGGCGTGCCACTGTTCAGAAGAGCTGGGGTCCAGCCGCCTTCTGAGGCTGGTCGAAATCGTGCGCGTCATTCGCACCGAGCGCGCTGCCGGCCGACTCGATTGGGATGAGGTGCTTGCGATACTCGACAGGAGCGGCGCCGCTCGCTTCGCCTATCCGGCGCTGACACTCGCAGAAAACCTGGCGCCCGGCACCGTTGACGCTCGCGCGCTCTCGCTCGGCGAACGCCGTTCGACCTGGGCTGCGAAACACACCACCGCACGACTCGCCCCATCGGGAGGATCGCTCGACGCACGTGGTCTCATTCGTCAGTTCATGTGGACGCGCGGGCCGAGAGGGCTGCTGCAGCGATTCCTCCGAAAGGTGCGGCCAGTCTCGGATCGTCCCCAAGATGTCGCGTCCAGATTGCGCGCGGACGTCAGGCGACTGCGCGCCGGCGTGCTGACGTTACGCGCCCCGGACGAACGCAACCGCTGAAGGCACTCTCGGTGCACCCGCTGTGGCTTGGTCATCCGGTGGAACAGCCACAGGACGGCCGCCAGTTTGAGGACACGAGTTCGTACCAAGCGGCGCGGCACCGTATTTCACGACGCTGCGGCCGACTGTACGGGGGTCCCTTGCATCGCGGCGCCCATTCGCGAAGTTAGTCTACGCCCGCAGCCGCGCACTGGCGACCATGGCGGACTCAAACTCAGCTTGCGACTCCCGAGTGCACAAAGTCTGCCCTCACTGCCGTACCGAATACGGTCCCGACGTTCTCATCTGTCCAAACGACGGCGCCCGGCTCTCGGCCGAGTCTGAACCGATCGATCCGCTCATCGGGCGGGTGCTTGCCGATCGCTATCGCATCATCAACGTGCTCGGCGAAGGCGGCATGGGACGCGTGTACCTGGCGGAGCATGTGCGGATGCACCGTCGAAGCGCAGTCAAGGTCATGAGTCCTTCGCTGGCACCGACGCCCGACGCGCTGAGCCGCTTCAATCGCGAGGCAGCCAACGCGAGCAGCATCAATCATCCCAACGTCGCGGCTATTTACGATTTCGGCGAAACCGTTGATGGGACGCTCTATCTCGCCATGGAATACGTGGAGGGAGAAACGCTTTCCTCGATGCTTCGGCGCGTGGGCCCGCTGCCCCTCCCGGTCGTGGCCGACCTCACCCGGCAGATCGCCGATGCGCTGAACGCTGCGCATCAGTTGGGCATCGTGCATCGCGACCTCAAGCCCGACAACATTCTCGTAACGCGCGACGCCGAAGGACGGGATCAGATCAAGGTGGTCGACTTCGGAATCGCCAAGACGACGCGGGGCGGCGGCCAGACCGTCACCACGGTTGGGATGTCCATCGGCACGCCGGAGTTCATGAGTCCCGAGCAACTCGCGGGCGAGCCGCTCGACTCGCGGGCGGACATCTACTCGCTGGGCCTGGTGGTGTTCACCATGCTCACCGGCGAACCGCCGTATCCCGCTGTTGCGTCGAAGCAGTCGCTCGTTCAGCGGCTGACTGAGCGTCCGCGTACGCTCGCCGAGGTCCGTCCAAACGCATCGTGGCCTCCGCGACTTCAGGCGGCACTCGACTGCGCTTTGAGCCCCGAGCCGGCGGATCGGTATGCCCGGGTCGGCGAGTTCGCGCAGGAGTTGATCGCGGCAACCGGAGGGGCAACCGGCGCGGCAACCGGCGCGGCAGCCGAGCGTGGCGCCCGGCAGGCGGCTGAAACCCGGCCGCTCACGTTGGTGACCCCAGCGTCCGCGCCCACGGTCCGCACGGCCCATCCCGTCGCGACGCCAAGCCGGGGTCGTGCCTGGTTCGTGGCTGCCGGCGTCATCCTGGTGGCGTCGGCGGGCGCGCTGGCCGTCTTGCGACCCGGCACGACGCGCTCAGCGGAAACCACGCGGAAGCCTGAGCCAGCCGCGACGAAGGCCAGCGCGGCCCAACCAGGACCGCAACTCGTTCCAGGGTCTGCCCTCGCGGGGCGGCTCCAGAAGCCGTCGCCCGGGGGTCACGCGACGCGCTCCACAATACCCACGGAAACGAAACGGCAGACCGACAGCGCTCGGTCTCCCGGTCCACCTGCGACGTTGGGCGCAAACAGGAGCGCGAACATTCCCGTACCAAGCCAGGTGGCAGCCGCTCCGATCGTTCCGACGCGAGGGACCGACTCGGCCGTCGTAGCCCCGCCGCCACCGGGATTCGGAGGCGGACAGCGGGCTGGCCGACACGCCTACCTGGACGCCGCAGGCGATTCGATGCCGCGCACCCAACGTGACTCCCTGCCCATCGTGATGGAGGCGCGGGAGCTATTCGGCCACATCAATCGGGCGCGCAAACTGACCGCATCGCAGCAGGTGATGCGGGCGGGCCCCGAACTGCGAACGGCATTCGAGGAGTTCTTCGTGTTCCAGGCGGAACATCCCTACGCGCCGCAGACCAGAAACCTTCGGCTCCAACTGTCGAATGTGAGCCGCGCCGCTTTGGTCGCGTGTGGCAATGGGTCGGACACAACATCCATACGTGCGCGGCGCGGCAATATGTGTGACGGACTGCAAAAGGCGGCGGCAGCCATTGCACAACCGCCACGGGGGATGGTTCGTCCCTTCGGGAACGACCGACGGGGAGGCGCCGCCGTTCCGCCCCCGGACTGATGAGTCTTTTAGCGCCTTCCGTCATTTAGGCCGTGGCGGACTCTTGGACAGCGCGTGATTCCCTTCGTCCCACACAGCAGCCAAGTACCTCTTCCTATGGCGCGCCGACGGATTGTGAGCCATCGTTCAGCGTTTCGAGCCGCGAGAACTGCGCGAGAACCGGATTCGGCTGGACCCTGTTGTGCAGTGTACTGGGTCCGGACGTCCCGCCCGTGCTTTCGCGCCCTCGGATCACCCGAAGAGAACCAGGCGGGAGCTATCCCGGAATCATGACGAGAGCCGTGCCACGCGGGCGTAAGCAGTCGGCATCAGGTGGCCGCAAGGCTTCCTCCTCGCCAGCGAAGACGCCGTCCGAAGAGGGCAACGGCCAGCACAATCGGCCGCCACCAATTGTTGGAATCGGCGCGTCGGCCGGCGGACTGGCGCCCCTTGTGGAGCTAATGAGCCACTTGGCCAGGAACAGCGGCCTCTCCTATGTCATAGTGCAGCACCTCGATCCCGCCCATGAGAGTGCGCTCTCAGAGATCCTGTCGCGCGCCGGAAGCATTCCAGTCATCAACGCCGAGGACGGCGTACTGCTCGAGGCCGATCACGCCTACGTCATCCCGCCAAATACGTCGATGACGGTCACCGATGGGCATCTTCGCGTCCGTCAGGCGGAGAAGCGACGCGGTGCGCACACTGTGATCGACGGGTTTTTCCAGTCGCTCGCCCAAGTCCACCAGGGTGAGGCGGTCGGCGTCATCCTGTCGGGTAGCGGTTCAGACGGTTCGCGCGGGGTCGAGGCGATCAAGGAGCGCGGAGGGATCACGCTGGCGCAAGACCCGCAGACGGCACAGTTCCCGAGCATGCCCGAAAACGCCATTGCCACGCGCTGCGTCGATTTCGTGCTCGTTCCCGAACAGATCGCCGATCAGCTTTCTCGTATCGGGCGTCATTTCGCCAAACAGCCCGTCGCGGACCCCGCACCGAGCGACGACGACGACGTCCAGAAGATCCTTCTCATGCTCCGCGGCCGGACCGGCGCGGATTTCCGCTCCTATCGCCGCGCGACGGTTCACCGGCGCATCCTGCGGCGAATGCTGGCGCACAGAAAGTCGTCGCACGCGGATTATCTTGAGCACTTGCGTTCGCAGCCGAACGACCTCGACGAGCTCTATGCGGATCTGCTGATTGGGGTCACCCGTTTCTTCCGGGACCCGGATGCCTTCGCGGCTCTCCGCGACTCCGCGTTTCCGGAAATGATGAAGGAACGGGATGTCGACGCGCCCATTCGAGTATGGGTCGCCGGCTGTTCCACCGGCGAAGAGGCGTACTCCATCGCGATCGCTCTCCTGGAATTCATCGAACAGTCGGGTGCACCGGCCACCCCGATCACCATCTTCGGCACGGATCTCTCGGCGGTGTCCATCGCGCGAGCGCGGGCGGGATTCTATCCCGACTCGATCGCCGCCGACGTGTCCGCCGAGCGGTTGAGCCGCTATTTCTCGTTGGAAGATGGCGGCTACCGCGTCACGCGACGGGTGCGCGATCTCTGCGTCTTCGCCACGCAGAACATCGTGCGGGACCCTCCGTTCTCGCAACTCGACCTGATCAGCTGCCGCAACGTGTTGATCTACTTCGAGCCGTCGCTGCAGGAGCGCGTCATGCCGATGTTCAACTATGCGTTGAAACCAAACGGATTGTTGTTCCTCGGCGCCGCGGAGTCCATTGGCGCGTCCACCGATTACTTCGCGCCCCTCAACAAGCGACATCGAGTCTTTCGACCACGCGCGAACGCCCCGCGCGTCACGGAGGTGGAACGCACGCCGCATGTGTACCCGGCGCTGCGAGGCGTTTCGGCCAGGCTACAGTTGCCCGAACGGGCACCGCGCGACGCCGTTCGAAGCGATGCGGATCGCGCCGTCTTGGCGCACGTCGGGCCGCCCGGTCTGGTAATCAACAACCGCCTGGAGATCACGCAGTTCCGCGGAGACACCTCGGCATTTGTTCGGCACACGTCCGGCACAGCAAGTCTGCATCTCTTCAAGCTCGTCCGCACGGAGTTCCTCTCACGTCTCCGCGCCGCCATCGACGCGGCACGCGTTTCCCAGAGCGTCGTTCGCGAGGAACAGATCGCACTGCGCGACGAGCAGGAGGTACTTTATGTGACCGTCCTCGTCGTGCCGTTTCGGTCGGGCGACGGGCGAGAACAGTTCTTCGTCGTGCTGTTCGAGCAGACGGAGGGTTCGGAGCTGGTGCTGCCGCCCGTCGTGAAGCCTGCCCGCAACGGCAAGAGAACCGCCAAACAAGGAGCAGCAGACATCGCTCAGGCGAACGAGCTCGCGGCGCTTCAAAGAGAGCTCATCGATGCAAAGCGCATTCTCCAGGATGTCATCGAGCAGTATGAAGGCGCCAACGAGGAGCTGCGGGCGGCGAACGAGGAGATTCAGTCGAGCAATGAGGAGTTGCAAAGCACCGGCGAGGAACTCGAGACGACGAAGGAAGAAGTCCAGTCCACGAACGAAGAGCTCACGACCGTGAACGACGAGTTGCGGCATCGCAACCGCGAACTGGCGGCCGCATCGGCCGATCTCTCCAACGTCTTTGCCAGCACCGAAATTCCCATTCTGATCGTCGATGCCGAGCTGGCCCTGCGCCGGTTCACTCCCGTGTCCGAGCGGGTGGTGAAGATCATTCCCACGGACATCGGTCGGCCGCTTGGTGACCTGCGTCTCCGCATCGAACTGGATGATCTCGAGGAGCGGGTGGCCTCGGTGATCGACACGCTCGAAGACGCCCAGACAGACGTCTGCGATGTGGACGGACGCTGGTGGTCGCTGACCATTCGGCCCTACTTCACGGTGGACCGCACCGTCGATGGTGCCGTGATGGTGTTCACCGACATCGACGAGTCCAAGCGCTATGGCCAACAAATGGAGGTAACCTCGGAGCATCGGCGGATGCTGCTGGAAGAGGCAGAATCCGCCCGCGCCGACGCGTTCGCGGCGAATGCCGCCAAGACCTCGTTCCTCGCGAGCATGAGTCACGATCTTCGCACGCCGCTCAACGCCATTTCCGGCTATGCGGACATCCTGGAACTGCTCGTCCACGGATCGCTGACGGCGAAACAGGAGCAGGATGTCGCGCGGATCAAGCGCAGCGCCCGTTACTTGCTATCGTTGATCAACGACATTCTCAACTTCGCAAAGGTCGAGTCGGGCACGCTGCGGCTGGAAATCCAGGACGTGGTCATCGAGGACGCCGTGACCTCGCTCGAGCTGATGCTGGAGCCGCTGCTCCGTGCGAACGGGCTGTCGTTCCAACACGACGACTGTGAGGGCGCGGTGCGGGCCGACCCTGAGAAACTGCAACAGGTGCTGATCAACCTGTCGACAAATGCCATCAAGTTCACCCGGGCGGGCGGGCTTGTCGTGGGAAGCGCATACACCGCCGACGCCGTGACCATCACCGTGTCGGATACGGGCGTCGGGATTCAGGAACACCAGCTCGAGCGCATCTTCGAGCCGTTCATCCAGGTCGGTCGAAGTTTGACGAACGTCAGTCACGAGGGCGTGGGCCTCGGTCTCGCGATCAGTCGCGACCTGGCGCGGGCGATGGGTGGCGACCTCACGGTGCGCAGTACGTTCGGCGTGGGGACAACATTTTCTCTCTCGCTGCCTCGTGCTGTACCTTCGCTTCCGGGTAAGGGCGACAGCTCCGAAGAGCGGGCGAAGGAGGGGAAGCGCGGCGTGCCGCGGCGTGCGTGAGCCTTTCAGCTCGGGGCCATCCGGACGGCGTCAATCTCAGTGGTTCCGCGTCTCGTGATACCACTCCAGGCACTCGCGCAGCAGGCGTGCGAGTTCGGCATCCGCGTCGCGTTCGCTGGAGCGCGTCAGCTGCCCAGTGTCGTGCAACTCGGTCCACATCGCACGGACGGCATCGATGATGCGGTCGGGCCCCGCCTCAAGCGCATGCGATTCCCGGCACATCGTACCGAACGCGTGGCGTAGCGCCTGATCTTCGTCCGGCTCGCTGTTGTTCACGTAGTCGCGGAGCGCCTGCGACAGTTGCTGCCTGGAACTGGCCGAGAATTCTGACAGGTGAAACATCGTCGATGCCGCCGGAGGGGGAGCCAAACATCCGCAGAGGTTCGTGGATGGAACCTGCTCGAGACATCGATGCATAAGCCGCTCCGTGGCAGCGCGACCGATCAGAGAAGAGCTTACCGCACGAGCTCGTGACGGAGATACGCGGGAAGATGCGGGGGGAAGTTGCAGTTCACTTTCGACTCAGGGGCAAGACACGCGCGGCCGCGCGCGATCGCCTCGTCGATCGTCCGGAAGCCCAGCGGAGCCGCCGACAGATCGATGTGCGGCCAGTCCCAGCTTCGGTCGGGCCGGCCGAGTATGCTCACAGGCTCGCCGTTCCCGGTTCGATACTGCGTCACCCATCGTCGGAAAGCGATCCAATCCTGCTGGGTCTTCGCGTGACGGCGGTTGCCATCGTCAACGACGATGTCCATCGCACGGCCATAGGAGTGGTTCGATGTGAGCGTGTGCGTACGCCCTCGTCCCTCCGCCATGAGAAAGGCCTCGCGCAACGGTGAGCGATACGTCGCTGTGACGCGAAAGTGAAAACCGGCCGCCCCCGCATCCCGGAGCAGCGTCTCGGCAATTAGCCGGACGTCCGGATCCAGGTCCGACGTGGAAGTACTCGCTGGGTACGGCATGCCCGTGAATTTTCGCGGCGGCGTGCTGCGGACCCGACGCTCGGCCTCCTCCCACGACTCGTCCAGTCGGCGAACGGACACGTAACCCACACGATAGCTGTTCACATAGCACGTGAAACACGTCTTCCGTCGAGTGTCGTACTTGAGGATGCCCTCCTCGGTAGAATCCGACACGTAGAGCCGAGCAGGGTCTTCGATGCCGTACGCACGCCGCAGCACGACAGAATCGGCGCTGGAAAGCGGGACATTCGCGTAGTGCGGAATGCCGCGTGCGTCAACGCCTTCGTAGGGTGACGCGTCCTCGCTCGGTTCGATCGCGGCGCCCGGGCGCTCGACCTGACCACGATCGCCCTCGCTCGGTGACACCGAGCACGATGCCAGCGCGCAGGCGAACAGCAACGCGCGAATGCGTGCCTGCCCATGGAATACGGTCATACAGACGGTCGACTTGCACGTGCCGTTCCAGCCGATGCGTCCGATCAGGTTCCGGGCACCCCGAGTTGCGCCTGAACGGCAAGCAGGAATTCCTTGTAGCGCATCGGCTTGGCGATATAACCGTCGCATCCTGCTGCACGAATGCGCTCCTCGTCTCCCTTCATCGCCAGCGCTGTGAGAGCGATGACCGGAATGTCGCGCGTCGTCGCG
>JANYIN010000068.1 GCA_025362035.1 Gemmatimonadaceae bacterium
GCAAAGCGCGCAATCTCCGCCTCGATGCTGGGAGCGGCGCCCATGAAGACGAGCGCCAGAAACACGATGGTGAAGAAGCTACGCGCGGGCGGTGTGTTTCTCGCGGACGTGACGACCCGGCGGGAGCCCAAACCCGCCGCAGGGTTCGACGAAAACGAATGGGATGAGTAACGCGGGAGCGGATCTATGAAGGCAACGAGAGCGTGAATGACGCTCCCTCGCCGAACACGCTCGACACCGTGAGGTCCCCCTTCATCCCCCTCACCAGATCGCGGCTGATCGACAGCCCCAGCCCCGTCCCCACGTGCGCGCTGTTGAGAGCCCGGCCGAGCTGGACGAATGGCTCGAAGATCGCTTCCTGCTTCTCCTCCGGAATGCCCATTCCCGTATCGGTCACGGAAATCTGCGTCATGCGCGAGTCACCCTGCAGCCGCACTGTCACCACGCCGGGATTCGGCGTGAACTTGAGCGCGTTGGAGAGCAGGTTGAGGAGCACCTGCGTCAGCTTGTCGCGATCGGCAGTCACCGTGAGCAGCGTGTCCGGGATGTCCACGCGGAGCTCCAGCCGCATCGACGCGAACTGCGCATCGAGCAGTTCCGCCACCTGCCGCACCACCTCCGCCGGGTCGAACCTCTTCAGCCTGTAGTCCAGGCGCCCGCTGTCCACCTTGGCGTACGTCAGGATGTCATTGATGATGCCGAGCAGGTGCACCTGGGCCTTGTTCACCCGATCGAGTGCGGCGCGCTGCGCGTCGCTCACGGGGCCGTGCAGGCCCATCTCGATGATCTGGACGTGTCCGGAAATGGCGTTGAGCGGTGTGCGGAGCTCGTGTGACATCGTCGCCAGAAACGCCAGCTTCGCCGCGTTGGCTTCCTCGGCACGGTCGCGAGCTTCCTGTGCATCGCGTAGCAGGCGCGCGGCGTCGATGGCCATACCCGCCCGCCGGCCGATGTCCCGCCCCACCGCGAGGTCGTTCTCCGTGTATTTGCGCCCCGATTGCGACATGCCAAGCGAGAGCGTGCCCAGGGTCTGGTTTCTCGCGGTGATCGGTATGCGCATCACCTGCGAGACGTCGTCCGGATCGCTCAGCGCCGCCGAGGGCGTTTGCACCAGCTCCTTCGCGACCGTATACAGCGTCGCGTTGTCGGGCACCATCGCCACCCGTTCCAGCCGCGGCGGCGAACCGTCCGACTCGCCGCCGGCCAGCAGGTCCACGGCGCACCAGTCGCCAAAGCGCGGTACCAGCGCGCGCGCAACATTGGCCAGCGTGGTGTTGTAGTCCGTGGACGACGCGAGAATGTCGCTCGCCTCCGCCAGGAAGCTCACCACTTCCTGCCGCCGGCGTCGCTCCGTCAGGTCCTTGAAGTACACAATCACGCCGCCGTCCTCGGCCGGATAGGCGCGCAGGTCCAGCCAGCGCTTCATGATCGTGCTGTACCCTTCCATCTGTCGTGGCTTCCGCTCCAGCACCACAGTCTGCGCCACGTGCAGCAGCGGCGATTCTTCCGCTTTCGGCAGCGACGAAAGGCGTCGTCCCTGGAGTTCTGCGCAAGACAGGCCGAACATCGTGGCTGCGTGCTCGTTGACGTAAGTGAAGCGCAGGTCGGAGTCCAGCGTGACGAAGCCGTCGGTGATGGCCTCGACGATGGATGCACTGCGGCGTCGCTCGCGTCGTTCGGCGTCGAACGCTTCCACGCGCTGGAAGGCCTGCCCACCCTGCGCCGCGAGCGTCAGAAAGAATCCCTGCTCCTCTTCCGTGAACTCCCGCGACTCCGAGAAGGTGAACGACATCGCCGCCACCGCGCGGCCGTTCACCGTTAGCGGCACGGCCGCCAGCGCACTTCCTCGCACGCGTTCCAGCACGCTCGTCATCGCCGGATAACGCGCGCGACTTCCCTCCGGACCCTCGCCTGAACCGACGAAGATCGGTGCATTGGTCCGGATGCATTCGGCCGTCGGCGTATCGAGGTGCAACGAGAACCTCCCGTATTCCGACTTCACGTCCTCGGGCAGGCCCGTTTCCCCCAGCATCACTGCTTCGTTGGTCAGGTCGTCGCGTCGCGCCATCATCCCCGATGACGCGCCTGTAGCCTCGGCCGCCTCTCGAACCACCACGCTTGCCACGGCGTCCAGCGACGTCGCGCTCGCCAGCAGCGACGTTAGCCGCTGCAGCTGCCGCATCCGCTCTTCCGAACGCTCCGCCGCCAGCCTTGCCGCGCGCTCCTGCGACACGTCCGTATTTGTGCCGAACCAGCGAATCACCTCGCCAGCGTCGTTCCGGAGCGGAAATACCCTCGTGAGGAACGGGCGGAACACGCCATCGGCTCCGCGCAACGGAAAAGTCATTTCGAACGACTCGCCCGAGGCGATCGATGCCCTCCAACGCTGCACCACGGTTGACAGCGCGACGGGATCGTGCACCGACTGCCATCCCCATCCTTCCATGTCGGCCGGGGTGGTGCCCGTGTATTCGTACCACCGGTCGTTATACCAGAAGAGCCATCCGTCCGGTCGCGCCATCCACGCCAGCGTAGGAATAGAATTCGCCAGTGCGCGGTATTCCGCTTCGCGCGTCCGCAGCACTTCCGCGGCGTTGCGCACATCGGTGATGTCGCGGGTGAACGTCGTCACGCCGTTGGGTGACGGAACCGCGCGTATCTCGAACCAGCGGCCGAGCATCGGGAGGAATTCCTCGAACATGACCGCCACGCCCTCTGACCATGCTCGCCGGGTCTCCGTTTCGAACCGCGTTCCGACCAGCTCCGGCAAGGCCTCCCAGACATCACGTCCGATCACCCCGTCCACGCTGCGGCCCATTGCCGAGAGCAGGGCGCGCGTGGCGGGATTCGCGTAGGTCCAGCACCAGTTTTGGTCGAACACGCTCACCGCGTCGCTCAGGTTTTCCAGCACCTCGCGGACGCGCATTGCGGAGTGCTCCGCCGCGCGCCGTGCTTCCTCGAGCGCGGAGTTGGAGGCCACCAGCGCCGCCTCCCCCGCCATGCGTTCCGACTGATCACGCAGGATGGCGGAAAAGATGTGATGCCCGTCCGTCACGAACTCGCCGAAGGAGATCTCCACCGGGATCTCGCGGCCGTCGCGGGTCAGGATCGGCATGCGAACGCCGCGCCACGAGACATGCTTCTTGCCGGTGGCCAGGTAGCGCGCCATTCCCGCCTCGTGTCGGCCGATCATATGCGCCGGCATCAGCCGCGTCATCGGCATCCCAATCAGTTCCTCGACCGGATAGCCGAACAGGCGCTCGCCGGCGGGATTGACCGACAGGATGACGCCGTGCTCGTCGATGGTCACGATTGCGTCGCCGGCGCTCTCGGAAAGGATTTCGTACAGCTTGCCGGCGTCGATCGGCGGGCGTTCGTGCATGCTACGATTGGGCTTCGGTGCGGGCAGCGCCGCCGCTTGCCGCTTTTGCTGGAACCGGCCGGAGTACCCTTACGGGCCAGACGAAAGCGCACCTGAAGGGCACGAGCGGATCTGGCGGGAGAGGATCGCGAGAGCTAGCGGATGTGGTGGCTACTATCGCAATCCGCATTCCGCGGGAAGGACGAGTCCGCCTGGCGCGGTCTCTTATATGCGACAATTTGCGATAGTACGCGAGCGTTGCCGGCGCCCCGAATTGCCTCTGGGAGTAACTTTAGAGTCGTGCAGTCGTACGGACTGCAGTGACCAACCCAGCGAGTTGCCCAGCATGATCAATCCCGAAGTAGGCGTTCCCCTCGTGGCCGGCATCGTCGCGGCGGCCGTGCTGATCCGGCAGGCGTTCCGCCATAGGGAGCGAATGGCGGAGATTGCCGCGAATGCGTCGCGGCCGTCAGTGGATTCGGAGCGTATGGCTCGGCTGGAGCAGGCCGTTGAAGCCATCGCCATCGAGACCGAGCGCGTGGGGGAGGGGCAGCGCTATCTCACGCGGCTACTGGACGATCGGAAGGAATAGCACCCCTACCACCCGACGTCACCGAGGGCTACAATTTTCGCCCCACGACAATCGGAAGCATGTCGACATTCAATAGATTCGCCACCGGACTCGCCGCCACCGCGCTCCTTATCGCCGCGCCCCTGCATGCCCAGACCCGCATGCTCCGGAGCCCCTCCGTCAGCAAGGCGAACATCGCCTTCGCCTACGCCGGCAATATCTGGATCGTCGACCGATCCGGCGGCAATGCCAGGCGTCTCACCAGCTTTGCCGGCGAAGCCAGCAACCCCAAGCTCAGTCCCGACGGGCGTCTCGTTGCCTTCTCGGCGCAGTACGCCGGAAACGTGGACGTGTACGTCCTTCCCATAGAAGGGGGCGAACCCAAGCGGCTCACCTTCCATCCTGGCGCCGATCTCGTCACCGGCTGGACCCCCGATGGCAAGGATATCGTCTTCGCCAGCTCGCGCGCGTCGAACGGACCAGGCGCCATTCCGCGCTTCTACACTGTCGCCTTGACGGGCGGAGTCGAGACAGCAATGGCACAGCCACGGGCACTCGAGGGCCAGATCAGCCCCGACGGCAAGCACCTCGCGTATCGCATGAACCCCAATGTGGACGAGGAGCGACGCAACTACCGCGGCGGCCAGAACCGTCCCATCTGGATCGAGGACCTCGCCACTCACGACCTCACCTTCACCCCCTGGCAGAACAACACCAAGGAGATCAGCCCCGCGTGGATCGGCGATGTCGTGTACTGGGTGTCCGATCGCGACGGCGTCGCGAACGTCTATTCGTACGACACCCGCAGCAAGGCCCTGAAGCAGCAGACCACGTTCAAGGACTTCGACGTCAAGAACCTCGATGCGTCGACCGCGGCCAACGCCGTCGTGTTCGAACAGGGCGGGTATGTCCACGAGCTCGACCCCGCCACCGGCCGCGAGCACACCGTGAGCATTTCGGCGAACGGCGACTTCCCGTGGATGATGGCGCAGTGGAAGGATGTCACGCAGCGCATCAGCGCTCTGGCGCTCAGTCCCACCGGCAAGCGCGCCGCCGTTGAAGCACGGGGTGAAATCTTCACGATTCCCGCAGAAAAGGGTGATGCAAGGAACCTCACCAACTCGAGCGGGGCGGCGGACAGGGATCCCGCGTGGAGTCCTGACGGAAAGTCGATCTCATACTTCAGCGATTCCAGCGGCGAGTATCAGCTCATCATTGCAAGCCAGGACGGGTTGACCAAGCGCGCCATCAACCTGCCAGAGACTGGTCACTATTACACCCCCGAGTGGAGCAGCGATGGGAAACACATCCTGTTTCACGACACCCAGCTCAAGCTCTGGGTGGTTGACGTCGCCAGCGGGAAGGCGACGCATGTGGACACCGATCCGTATATGGTGCCCAACCGGACCCTTTCGCCCACCTTTTCACCCGATGGCAGGTGGATCGCCTATGCGAAGCGATTGCCGACATATCTCCGCGCCATTTTCGTGTACAACGTGGAGACCGGTGCCAAACATCAGTTCACCGACGGATTGGCCGACGCCACCAGCCCCGCGTGGGATGCTAGCGGGAAGTATCTCTGGTTTCTCGCCAGCACCAACTTCGGGCCCAACACCGGGTGGCTCGACATGTCGAGCTACGATCATCCTGCCACTTCGGCGTTGTATCTCGCTGTCTTGAAGAAAGGCGAGCCGAGTCCGTTGCTTCCCGAGAGCGACGAAGAGAAGGAGGCCGCTGTCGCCGCGATGCCCGGCGTCCCGGCTGCAGCGCGATCCGATACCACTCGGCCGGCGGTTCCCCCCGGCGACAGCATCAAGACCGCGCGTTCGGCGAAGACGCCCGTCGCCATCGACTTTGACGGCATCGCGCAGCGCACCCTGGCGGTGACCGGTGTGGCCGATCGGAACTATCGGAGCCTCGTGGCCGGACCCGCGGGGACCATCTACTGGATCGAAGGCGTGCCGCCCACCGGCACTACTGAGCCGACCGGGCCCACCGGCGGCGTGCTGCATCGGTATGTGCTGAAGGAGCGAAAGGCCGTGCCGTTCGCGAGCAACGTCGGCACGTTCACCGTCAGCGCCGATGGCAAGAAGCTGTTGTACAACGTGCCTGGTGCGGCTGGTGGCCTCTACCTCGTCGATGCGGACAAGGCCGTTCCAGCCGCCGGCAGCGGAAAGCTTGCCGTGCAGTTGCGGATGAACGTCGACCCCAAAGCCGAGTTTGCGCAGATATTCAATGAAGGGTGGCGGAACCAGCGCGACTACTTCTATGTGAAGAACATGCACGGCGCCGACTGGCCCAGGGTGCGGACCATGTATACCGCGCTGTTGCCGTATGTGAACCATCGCGCCGATCTCAACTACCTCCTCGACGAGATGGGCGCCGAGCTCGCCGTTGGTCACTCGTTCGTGTTCGGTGGCGACATTCCGCAGGTGCAGCCCGCGACGGCCGGATTGCTCGGCGCTGATTTCACGATCGAGAATGGGCGGTATCGGATCGCGAAGATTTACGACGCCGAGTCGTGGAATCCTGACTTGCGTGCGCCGCTGTCGGCGCCCGGCGTCGATGTGCGAGTTGGCGACTGCATTCTGTCCATCAATGGCGTGGCGCTGAGCGGTTCCGATAACATCTATCGTTTGTTGGATGGCACCGCGAATCGGCAGACCGCGTTGAGGGTTGGCTCGTGTCAGGGGCGAGTCGAGGGATCACGGTCGGCCACTGTCGTGCCAATTCCGAATGAAACCGGTCTCCGGACGCGGGCCTGGATGGAGAGTCGGCGGCGGATGGTGGACTCGTTGAGCAGGGGCACGCTCGCGTATGTGTACGTCCCCAACACTGCCGGTAACGGCTACACCAGCTTCAATCGTTACTACTTCGCGCAGCAGGACAAGAAGGGCGTGATCATCGACGAGCGGTATAACGGTGGCGGCTCGGCGGCCGATTACATCATCGATCTTCTGCAGCGGGACTTCGACGGGTATTTCAACAATCCCGTTGGGGATCGGATTCCGTTCACGTCGCCCGCTGCTGGCATTTGGGGGCCGAAGGTGATGATCGTGAACGAGATGGCGGGTTCGGGTGGGGATTTGATGCCGTGGATGTTCAAGCATCGTCATGTTGGAACTCTGGTCGGGAAAACAACGTGGGGAGGGTTGGTGGGGATCTGGGATGCGCCTGCGTTCATCGATGGCGGAGTGATGACCACGCCGCGTGGGGGGTTCTTTACCAGAGACGACAAGTGGGATGTCGAGAATGTCGGGACAGCGCCGGATATTGAAGTGGAGAATTGGCCCAAGGATGTTATCGCCGGAAGGGATGCGCAGTTGGAGCGGGCTGTTGCGGAGGCGATGCGGCAGATGGGGGAGAAGAAGGTCGAGCGTGCGATGAGGGAGCCACAGAGTCCGGAGTGGGGGAGGAGGAAGCCGCTCTGAGAACGAACCGACGGACGTCGTGCCTGGAGCGGCCCGCTGATACTATGGCGTAAAACTAACGCCTGACGTTAGATTTACGCCTATGCTGAAGCGCCGTCTCCACGCCGCTGTCCTCGATCGCCTGCGCATCTTTCCCGGTGTCGTGCTGTTGGGTCCGCGGCAGATCGGCAAGACCACGCTCGCCCGCGGCATCGTGCGCGAGCGGCGCGACAAGGCCCTGTATCTCGACCTCGAGCGTCCCGCCGACCGCCGTCGCATCGATGACGCCGATGCATTTCTCCGTGCGCAGTCCGGCCGCCTCGTCGTCATCGACGAAATCCATCGCGCTCCCGGGCTGTTCGAGATCCTTCGCGGCATCATCGATGATCGCCGAGCTGCCGGCGAGCGCGCAGGGCACTTCCTGTTGCTCGGGTCGGCCTCGCTGGATCTCATGCGCCAGGCCACCGAGTCGCTGGCTGGTCGCGTCGCCTACCTAGAACTTGCGTCGATCGACACGGCGGAACTACCCAGGCGTGGCGCGTCGGTCGAGCAACTCTGGGTGCGCGGCGGGTTTCCGGAGAGCCTCGTTGCGCATTCCGACAAGGACAGCGTCACCTGGCGTCGCAACTTCCTCCGCAGCTACCTCGAGCGCGACGTTCCCATGTTTGCCCCACGGCTGCCGGCGGAGACGGTAGGCCGGTTGTGGGGCATGCTTGCGCACGGCCAGGGCTCGTTGCTCAATCAGGCGCGACTCGCATCGAGTCTTGGCGTATCGTCACCCGCGGTCGGACGCTACATCGACCTGCTCGTGGACCTTCTGCTCGCGCGGCGCCTTCGGCCATGGAGTGGAAATCTCAACAAGCGTTTGGTGCGATCGCCAAAGATGTACGTACGCGATTCCGGCCTGCTTCACACGTTGCTCGAACTCGCCACGCTGCACGATGTGCTCGGACATCCCGTCGCCGGGCCGAGTTGGGAGGGCTTCGTCATCGAGAATCTCGTTGGCGCGGCGGGTGACGACCTGAGGCCAAGCTTCCTGCGAACCGAACGGGGGGCAGAAATCGACCTGATCTTCGAACGCGGCGGCCGCGTGGAGTTCGCGATCGAGATCAAGCGCACATCCGCGCCAACGGTCTCGAAGGGATTCCGCATTGGATGCGACGACCTGCAACCCCGGAACGCCTTTCTCGTCCACGGCGGGCGGGACACGTGGCCAATGGGCGGCGGCGTTACCGCGATTGCGTTGCGTGATCTCGTGCAACGGTTGGTCGAGCACGAATTCTGATGCCGGTTGCGGTCCGGCCACCCTGCTGGTGGCCCGTAACTTGACCATGTTGGTCATGTTTGATACTTTCCACTAACCATGTTGGTTCGCCGAGGATAGCCATGATTCGCCCGAGGACTCTGAACGTTGCCGAGGCCAAGGCTCGGCTCTCCGAGCTCGTGCAGCGCGCCGCACGCGGCGAGGAGATCATCATCGCCCGCAATGGCGAGCCCCAGGCACGAATTGTAGCCCTCGCGCCGAAGGCGACCCGCGTCCCCGGCAAAGGTTCCGGCAAGTGGAAGGTGTCAGGTGACTTCAACGAGTCACTCCCCGCGGAGCTACTCGCCGCGTTCAACGGCGCGCGTGAATGACTGCGCTCCTGCTCGACACGGAAGCGCTGATCTGGTGGGACGCAAACGACCCGCGGCTCGGCGGCAAGGCGCGAACGGCCATTCAGGACGCCGCCGAGGTCTACGTCAGTGCAGCGTCGGCGTGGGAGATCATCATCAAGTCCGCGATCGGAAAGCTCCGCACCACTCGGCACCCGGCCAAGGCAGTCGCGGACGGCGGGTTTCTCGAGCTGCCCATCACCTTCGAGCACGCCGAGGCGGTGAAGGCGCTTCCGCTCCACCACACCGATCCATTCGACCGGCTCATCATCGCCGCGGCGAGCGTCGAGCGATGTATCATCGTGACGAGCGACGAGAAATTTCGGAGCTATGACGTCGAATTGGTGGACGCGCGGCGGTAGGAATCTGTGACGGGTGGCGGACGTCGCTCCCCTCCGCACCGGAAGAAGACTCCGCAGGTTGGAGTATTCACCAAAGCCAGGAAGCGAGAATGCGCAAGGCGTTCGTCGGTGTCACCGATGGCGAGTGGTACGAATTCCTTAGCCATCGCCCAGAGCTGACCGAAGTCAACTTCTGGCAGCCGGGTGGGAACGTCCAGTTCAAAGCCCTTTCGTCGGGCGACTTGTTTCTGTTCAAACTTCACAGTCCCAACAACTACATCGTCGGCGGCGGCTTCTTCGCAGTTTCGTCGTTGCTGCCGGTCTCCATGGCCTGGGACACCTTCGGGGCGATGAATGGTGTTGGCTCGCTTGAGGAATTGCGTCGCAGACTCGCGAAGTTCAGGAAGGAGCCCATTCGTCAGGGCGAAGATTACACGATTGGAAACATCGTTTTGGAGCAGACATTCTTCCTTCGCCGAGAGGCCTGGATTCCCGCCCCAAGTGATTTCAAGCCGAATACGGTCGTTGGCAAGGGATACGACCTGGACGTCGGCACGGGCAAAGAGCTGAGCGTTGCACTTGAGACCGCGCTCGCATCACGATCTGCCGTGTCTGTTCAGCGAAGTGTCGCAGAGGGTGTGGTAGGACGAATGTTCTCAGATCCCGTTCCAGGCCGTCGGCGGCTGGGGCAGGGTGCGTTTCGCATTCTTGTCACCGACAGTTACGATCGGCAGTGTGCTGTTAGCAGGGAGCACACCCTTCCCGTGCTCCAAGCGGCGCACATCAGGCCCGTAACCTCCGGCGGTGAGCATATCGTCAGCAACGGACTGCTGCTTCGCTCGGACATCCATACCCTATTCGACCGTGGCTACGTGACGATCACGCCGGATCATAAGTTCGCTGTGAGTTCTCGCCTCAATGAAGATTGGAAAAACGGCAAGATCTATTACGGCCTTGCTGGTCAGACCATTCAGCTCCCCAAAGAAAGGTCTCGATGGCCCTCTCGCGAGACGCTCGAGTGGCATGCCGATACCATCTTCATGAGATGACGAGAGAACCGAGCCGCGGCGTTCGATCGACTCGATCGGCGATAGGCTGCGCGCATTCGTCAACCAACGCGATTGGCAACAGTTCCACGATCCCAAGAACCTCGCCATTGTCTCCGCGCGCGGAATCGAGAGGCCAGCGACGGTCGATCAATTCGGTTACAAGTCCCTCGAGACCCTCGCGTTCGACTCGGACGAACTCGAGGCCATCGTTGAAGGCGCGAAGCGCGGGGCGCACCTCGTGGAGTTGGCGAAGGTGAAGGTGCGCTGAGCTGAGATTCCTCCAAGACCGACTTGTGAAACAATCCGTATTTAACCCAGGCTTTGAC
>JANYIN010000071.1 GCA_025362035.1 Gemmatimonadaceae bacterium
CGAGAGCGAGCCGTGCGCTGGGACCGAGGTGTATTTCACGCTGCCGCTGGCCGAAGACTGAGCCTGCGGGGGGCGACGTGCCTCCCACGGTAGGGGGTGTCCTCGAGCGTCGCGCGGCCTCGGCTCGGCGCCTCTGCAAGCGCACTAGAGCACCGCACGCCGCCGCCGCCGCGAACGCGCTGAATGTCATGGCCGTCTCGCTGCCCAATGTGAAATCGTTGAGGGTAGCCGCCAGCGGCCACATCGGATCGGTGAGCGCAACGACGAGCGGAGCGAAGAGCATCGTGGCGATCGAAGGTGCCAGGCCGACGAAGCTGTCCACGAGGGCGACGAGGCAGGCCGCGATGAACAGGACGCTGAGCTTCGAGGCGGGCTGCATTCCCGGCAGGAGCGCCGCCAGAGCAAGCGCGATGGCGCCCCCGCCGATGATCGCCAGCTCGAACGTCCCGCGGCGCGACGCGAGGCGTCGCTGCATCCAGTTGCGGCGGCGGCGTTTGCGCGGCGCGAGCATGAACGTCGCGCTGTCGCGAGTGGAAGAGGGGATGGGAACGAGCTTGCCTTCAGATGCCATGGCGCCCGGCGCCGGGGGGCGATGGATTCGACCGCTACGCCCATAACGTTAGGGGATCGCTGAGAGAAGTCAAAGACCCCAGCGTCCTCCAACCTCGGTAGCCGCCGGGCAGAGGCGGCGCGTTTGCGACTGCGGTAGGAATGTAGAAAGCCGCTTACGCCATTCGACGTAAGGAGGGCGGCGGGGGTGGGGACGGTGTCCGGGGCGCCGATCTGGCGCAATCGACCGAGCACGGTACATTGCTCGTTTCGGCTTATGTTCGGCGATGTTCACGGCGTACGAGCCGACGAGAGCAACCCCGAACCGGCAAGCAAGTAGGTACTTGCATACTCGCATGTTTCCGTTACACTCCGCCTCCATGATCTCTCGCGAACGAATTCTCGAGGCAGCAGCCCGGGTCTACGCCAAACACGGCTTCCGGGGCGCCACCACCCGCTTGATCGCCATCGAAGCCGGCGTCAACGAGGTCACTCTCTTCCGCACCTTTGGCTCCAAGGGGGCCCTCCTTGAAGCGGTGCTCGCGCCCAGCGACGAGCAGTTCTCCATCCCGGCGTTGCCGGTGACGCCCCTGGACCCATCGGTCGAGCTGACCGCCTACGTCGCCGCCGCGCTCGAGAAGCTCCGAGCCATGCGGCCGCTGCTGGTTCACGCCACCAGCGAAGTCGACGAACGTCCCGAAGCCGCCAGGTTCGCCTGCGAGTGCCGGCACCATGCCCACGACGAGCTGCGCGCCTACATCCACCGCGTCCAGGCTGCCGGTCTCGCTAGCCCGGACATCGATGTCAACACCGCCGTGGTGATGCTCGTCAGTGCGATCATGGGTGACGTCATGGGTCGGCCCATGGTGGCCAACACCTACCCGCCCCTCGAGGAAGCGGCTTCCCGCTACGTTCGCTGCTTCGCTCGCATCATCGGGGCGGACAGCGCCACCACCACTCGCAAGAAGTCACGAACACGTATCGCGTGAAGGTTCTTCGCCAACAGATCATGCCGGTGAAAACTTCGCCGCGCCGTTTCCCGTAGGACGCAGCAGACCGGTGGCGCGTCGCCGCCGGCTCGCAACATCGAACCTCAAGCAACCCCATTGGCAATGAATGTCGATTGGACCCGGGACGGCTCACGCTGGACGCGCGCAGGCGCGACCGCTCTGCTGCTCGCGGTCATGCTGCCCGGCTCCGCCAGCGCTCAACTGCCGACCGCAGGATCGTCCCGCCCGCGTGCGCTCTCGCTCGATGACGCTATTCGACTCGCGGCCCAGGAGAGCGAAGCGCTTCAGATCGCGCGAGCAGGCCTGTCCCGTGCGTCGGGCCAGCTCAAGCAAGCCCGGAGCCAGTACCTGCCACAGGTGAACTCGAGCCTGACCTACGCTCGCACGCTCAGGTCCCAGTTCTCCGCGCTGGCCAGTAGCCCGTCCGACTCGACCTCGTCCGCACCGAAGCCACAGTCGGTGTGTGCTCCGTCCATTCCGGCAAACGCCACACCGGCCGAACGGGCTGCCGCCATCGCCCAAGCATCCACGTGCCCGGCTGCGCAAGGCATTGACTTCAGCAAGGTGGGCTTCGGCGCGCGCAACGCATACACGCTTGGCCTCTCTGTTTCCCAGTCGGTCTATTCCGGCGGGCGCATCAGCGGCCAAACGGAATCGAGCGAGGCGCAGCATCGCTCCGCCGAGATCGAACTGGTCACCCAGCGCGCCCAACTCGCGCTCGACGTGACGCAGGCGTACTTCGACGCTGTGCTAGCCGACCGTCTGGTCACCATCGCCGACACGACTCTCGCGCAAACCGAGGAATTGCTCCGCCAGACTCGCCTCGCACGGCAAGTCGGCAACCAGAGCGAGTTCGAGCTCCTCCGCGCCCAGGTCACTCGCGACAACCAGCGTCCGGTTCTGATCTCGCGACGGGGCGACCGCGACGTGGCGTACTTCCGCCTCAAGCAGTTGCTCAACCTGTCGCTGGACGCGCCGCTCACGTTGAGCACACCCATCGACGAGCCGACGACGATCACGCGTGTGATCACCGCGAACGCGGGAGGCGATGGGCGCCCGGCGTCGGACACCACCACGGACGCTCGTGCACCCGTGCGCGAAAGCCGTGAGGCGGTCATCGCGCAGGAAGGGCTCCTCAAGTCGGCCCGCGCGGACCTGTTGCCATCCCTTTCACTCACGACCAACTACCAGCGCCTGTTCTTTCCCTCCAATCCGCTGCCCAGTCTCAACCAGTACAGCGAGAACTGGACGGTCGGTGGTTCCATCACGTGGTCGCTCTTCAGCGGCGGCCGGGTGCAGGGACAGGTCGAGGTCGCGCAATCGAACCTCGACGACGCCAAGGCTCGGCTCCGGCAATCACGGGAGCTCGCTCAGCTGGACACTCGCGTCGCACTCAACCAGCTGGAGTCCACCGAGGCGTCCTTTGCCGCGAGTCGGGGGACGGCGGAACAGGCGCAGCGGGCGTACAGCATCGACCAACTGCGATACAAGGAAGGAATCTCCACGCAGACCGATCTCACGCAGTCGCGTCTCCTGCTCGAGCAAGCGGTCGCGAACCAGGCACAGTCAGCACGCGACCTCGCGGTCGCGCGCGCGCGCGTAGCGCTGCTCCGCGACCTGCCGGTGAACGCCAGCGCGCTCGGCGCGTCGGCGCAGCGCGCATCCGCGCAGCAACAGCAGCAGCAACAGCAGCAGTCCGCCCAACAACAGCGAACACAATCTTCCGCCGCTGGTGTCACTGGCGCGGGAACTCCAGGGACCACGCCATGACCAATCCTTCTGTCATTCAGACGCGCGCACCGCGCGCGTCCATCCTGCTGACGCTGGCCGCGGTGACGCTTTTCGCCAGCGCCTGCAAGAAGAGCGACGCCAGTTCAGTGCCGCCAAAGCCCGAAACCGTGCTGGTCGGCCCCGAGAACGTTGCCGTCATCAAGGCTGAGCTCATTCGCACCGGGCCCGCCCTGTCCGGTTCGCTGGCGCCCCTGAAATCGGCGACGATTCGTGCCGAAATGTCGGGCGCGGTGTTGGCCACCCATGCCGAACCGGGCCAAGCGGTCCGTGCCGGACAAGCCTTGGCGCAGATCGACGCCGCGGTTCTCCGCGATCAGGCACTGTCGGCACGTTCGGCCGTCAGCACCGCGCAAAGCAGTCTCGACATCGCGAAGCGGGAGTTGTCGCGCAACGAGACGCTCGAGAAGGCGGGCGCGATTGCGGAACGCGATCTGGAACGTGCCCGCAACCAGCTTCTTTCCGCACAGACGCAGCTGGCGAACGCCGAGGCGCAGCTGGCGAACGTAAAGAAGCAGCTCGACAAGGCGAGCGTCCAGGCGCCGTTCACCGGCATCGTGGCGCAGCGTCAGGTCAGCGCGGGCGACGTCGTGCAGCCAGGGACCGCGCTCTATACGATCGTCGATCCGGGCAGCATGCAGCTCGAGGCGTCGGTGTCGGCGGAGCAGCTCGCACAGGTGCGCGTGGGGATGCCCGTCGTGTTCTCCGTTACGGGCTATCCGGGCCGGACTTTTACAGGGCGGGTCACGCGCGTCAATCCCATAGCGGATGCCGCGACACGTCAGGTGAAGATCACCGCGGAACTTCCCAACGTCGGGAACACGCTGGTGGGCGGGTTGTTCGCCGAAGGACGCGTGGCAACCGAGTCGAAGACGGCGCCCATGGTGCAGGCGAGCGCGGTGGACGAGCGCGGACTGCGCCCGTCGGTCATCCGGCTCAAGAACGGAAAGATCGAAAAGGTGGACGTCGTGCTCGGCATCCGTGATGCGGCGGCTGAGACGGTGGAGATCGTGTCCGGCGTTTCACCGGGCGACACGGTACTGCTGGGCGCCGCGCGCGGCATTACCGTCGGGACACCCGTGAAAGTGTCGGCTCCCACGGATACGAAGAAGTAGGCGGGAACGCGTTTCTCCCACACTGAGTCAGACCAATGTTCATTTCGGATTTTGCGATCAAGAAGCCGCTCATCACCGTCGTCTCCATGGTGGCGCTGGTCGTGTTCGGCTTGTTCGCCTTGCTGAAGCTCAAGACAGATGAGTTTCCAGATGTCGCGCCGCCCGTGGTGGTCGTGGGCATTCCCTATCCCGGCGCGTCACCGGACGGGGTGGAAAAGGAGATTCTCGACCCGATCGAAGAACAGATCGCATCGATCAGCGGCGTGAAGCACGTGAACGGCAAGGCGTACGATGGCTATGGGCAGATCACCGTCGAGTTCGAGTTCTCCAAGGACCTTGCCGAGGCAACCCAGGATCTGCGCGACGCGATCTCGGCGAAGCGCGAGGACCTGCCGACAGAAATGAAGGAGCCGGTCATCAAGAAGTTCAACGACACGGATCGCCCCATCGTGTCGTTGGCGCTGTCGTCGGTGACGCTCTCGCAGGCGGAGATGACGCGGCTTGCCGATCCGACCATCACGCGCGAACTCCGCTCCATTCCCGGTGTCGCCGAAGTCTCGATCTCCGGGAAGGTGGAACGCGAGCTCACCGTGGAGCTCGATCCCGCGCGCATGCAAGCGGCGCAGGTGAGCGTCGGTCAAGTGGTACAGGCGCTCAATGCGCAGAACCTCGCTGCACCCGTTGGCCGCGTGGTGGGCGAAATGGATGAGCGCTCCATCCGGCTGAAGGGGCGGCTCCAGAATCCACAGGAATTCACGCAGCTCGTGGTGGCCGATCGCAACGGTGTCATCACGCGCCTGGGCGAGATCGCGAACATCAGCGACGGAACGGCCGAACCGCGAACCCTGGCGATCTACGGGTCGGGGGCGAACGACCGCGAGGCCGTGGGCATCGACATCAAGAAGTCGAAGGGGTTCAGCACCACCGACGTGAGTGACAAGATCCGGGCTCGCGTGGACCAGTTGCAGCCGACCCTGGGCCGGGGTACGAAGCTCGAGCTGGTGAAGGATTCGGGCACTCGGGTGAATCACGCGGTGCGGAATGTCGAAGAAGCGCTCATCGAGGGCGCGATCCTCACGGTGCTCGTGGTGTTCCTGTTCCTCAACTCCTGGCGCTCCACCGTCATCACCGGCCTCGCGCTCCCCGTCTCGGTGCTGGCCAGCTTCATTGCCGTCTGGGTGCTGGGGTTCAAGCTCGAAACCATGTCCCTGCTCGGACTATCGTTGGCCATTGGCATCCTGATCGACGACGCCATCGTGGTTCGAGAAAACATCGTCCGCCACGTCGAGATGGGGAAAGACCACTACCTCGCGTCCATGGAGGGCACCGACGAAATCGGGCTCGCCGTGGCGGCGACGACATTCTCCATTCTTGCCGTGTTCTTTCCGATCGGCTTCATGCCGGGCGTGGGCGGCCAGTGGTTCAAACCCTTCGCGCTGACGATCGCGTGCTCGGTGTTCGTCTCACTGTTTGTCTCGTTCTCGCTCGATCCGATGTTGTCGGCGTACTGGGCCGATCCGCACGTGCCGGATGACGAGAAGGCCTGGATCACCAGGAAGCTCGACACGTTCAATCGCTGGTTCAACCATCAGGCTGATCGCTATCGCCTCGTGATCGCGTGGGCGCTCGATCACCGCTCCGCCATGGTGGTGCTGGCCATCGGCACCTTCTTCGCGTCGTTCACGCTGTTTTCGGCGGGCATTCTCGGACTCGTTGGAGCGTTGGCGGGGCTGGCCGTGCTGGTATTCGCCCTCACGAGCAAGACTTTTCCGACGGTGGTCAAGGTCGCTGCGGCGGCGCTCGGTGTCGTGATGTTCTGGGGATTGCCGAAAGCGGTGATTGCATCAGGGCTCGCCGCACGCACCGTCGGGGTCGGGTTCTTCCCTGAAGACGACAAGTCTGAGTTCACCGTCGCCATCGAGACGCCGCCGGGATCCAACCTGGCGTACACGCGGCTCAAGGCGCAGGAAGCGACCCGCATCGCGCGGAGCCATCCCGAAGTGATGTACACCTATACAACGCTCGGCGGCGGTGCGTCCGGCACGGTGGACGAAGGGCGCATCTACGTACGCCTTGTTCCGAAGAGTGAGCGGGCGGAGAGCGCCGAGGAGTTCGCGCAGACGCTGCGCAACGAAATGAAGCACGTGGCGGGTGTGACACTCTCGGTGTTCACGAACGATTTTGGCGGGGGCATGAAACAGCTGCAGTTCCAGTTGCGCGGGAACGATCTGGCGTCGATCAACGTGGCGTCCGAGCAGGTGCTGGAGGTGGTCCGCAACACGCCGGGCGCGGTGGATATCGGCTTGTCTACCAAGGGGCAGAAGCCCGAGTTGAACGTCGATCTCAACCGGGGTGTCGCCGGCACGCTGGGCGTCACGGTCGGACAGGTCGCGCAGTCGCTCCGCCCCGCGTTCGCCGGCATCGAAGCTGGCGACTGGCAGGATCCATCAGGCCAGATGCGCCATGTCGAGATCCGGCTCACGCCGGAGTCGCGCCACAACGCGGAAGACCTGCGGCAGTTGCCACTCGTGGTGCAGGGGCCGAATGGTTTGCCCAGTACGCTGCCGCTGGGCCAGCTCGCGACGGTCAAACAAGGCCTCGGCCCAGCGATCATTGATCATCTCGACCGCGACCTCGTGGTGTCGGTGCAGGCGAATACCTCCGGTCGCGCCACGGGCGACGTCACCAACGACGTGAATGCCAGGCTGGCGAAGCTCACCTTCCCGCCTGGTGTCCGACTCTCGCTCGGTGGTGACGCGCAGAATCAGCAGGAGGTGTTCGGTCAGATCTTCTTCGCGCTCGGCGTGGCGGTGATGATCATGTACCTCATCCTGGTCGTGCAGTTCGGTTCGTTCCTTGATCCGCTCGCGATCCTGATGTCGCTGCCGCTGTCACTCATCGGGGTGCTGCTGTCGCTGGCAATCACGGGATACACGATCAACATCATGTCGCTGATCGGCGTGATTTTGCTCATGGGTATCGTGGCGAAGAACGCCATTCTGCTCATCGATTTCGCCAAGTGGGCGCGCGAAAAGGACGGCAAGCCGCTCCGGGAAGCACTGATCGAAGCTGGCGCGATCCGTCTTCGGCCGATTCTCATGACCACGTTCGCACTCATCGCCGGCATGGTGCCAGTGGCGTTGGGCCGCGGCGAGGGCGCCCAGTTCCGTGCGCCACTAGGGGTGGCGATCATCGGCGGCGTGCTCACGAGCACGCTGCTTACCCTGCTGGTGATTCCGACCTTCTACGAAGTGATGGACGACGCGCGTCACTGGCTGGCGGGGCGGTTCGGCTTCTCGCCGCCGATGACGGCCGAACATCCCGTCCCAAAGATCGCGCCGGCTATGGGCGACGACTGATCGTGGCGACCGCGACTTCGGGCGATTCGCGCGCAGTGAGGCGCGCCGCGTTGCGGCGCGCCTCACTGCAGCTCCTGCTCGGCGTCGTCGCGCTCGATGCGCTGGCGATGGGAGTGTACTACTATGGCGGCATTCAGCACGGTTCGCAGACCACGCGGATGTACTTCACCGTCGTGTGGACCGTCGCGACGGCGCTGGTCGTCGCGGTGCTGTTGAAGCGCGTGAGGAAGATCAGGGTGGGGCGATAGGTCTCAGGACGACAAGACGGACGAAGACGCGTATTTCTCGAAGAACGCTTTCCTCGCCTTCGCCACTTTCGGCGCCACGACAGCGCGGCAGTATCCCTGACCGGGATTCTTGGCGAAGTAGTCCTGGTGGTAGGCTTCCGCCGAGAAATACGCTGGCAGCTCGCTGACCTCGGTCACGATCTTGGCGTCGTACCGGCCGCTCGCCTCCAGCTCGCGGATGATCGCGTCGGCCGTTTCGCGTTGCTCGCGCGAGTGGAAGAAGATCACCGAACGGTACTGCGTGCCGCTGTCCGCGCCCTGACGGTTGAGCGTGGTGGGGTCGTGAATCACGAAGAAGATGTCGAGCAGCTCCCGGTAAGAAATCTGCGCAGGATCGAAGGTGATTCGCGCCACCTCGGCATGCCCGGTGCGGCCGGTACACACCTGTTCGTAGGTGGGATGCTCACCGGTTCCGCCGGCGTATCCGCTCTCGACCTTCGTGACGCCGCGGATGCCGCGATACACCGCGTCGAGACACCAGAAACATCCGCCGCCAAGTGTCGCGGTTTCGATCGGTGCTGAATTGTCGCTCATGTCTGCCTCATCAAATTGTCCAACAGACTGTACTCGGGCTGGCGCATGCCAGTTCCCGCGAAGTCATGGAGCGCAGCGCTACCGTGTCACCAGCGTTGGCAGCGCGGGAAGCGACGTCAGGAACGCAGCGAACGGCTCCTTCCACACCGCGGCGACGGTGTGCGTGCCATGGCCGCGTGTTGCGGGCCCGATGGGGATGAGCAGGAACCTGCCGTGCGGCACGCGCGTGATCAGGCGTTCGATAATGCCCAGTTCGGGCGGGTTCACCTGATCATCGGCGGAGTTGATCGCGAGTAGCGGCGCCTTGATCCTCTCGAGCATGGGCTCGGGGTTGTAATCGCGCGAGGCGTCGAACTGATACAGAAAATCGTTCGCGTCGGTGGTCCGCATGCGCGCATCGAGACCGCGAACGATCTGCGCGTCCGCCGAATCGCGGGTGGGTGCATCGCGTTGCTGCACGAGCGGGGCGCTGGTCATCATGAAGAGCATCTGCGCCGCCGCCCGGAGCCCGCGCGGCTGGGTGGCATACTCGCCGCCCTTCCATTCCGGATCGTCGCGGATGTCATCCATCGCCATGCGACGGATCATCCTGTTCCGGCCGGCGATCTGGACGGGCGCGCTTGCGAGCGGCACGATGCCATCCATGAAGGCCGGATACCGCTCGCCCCACACCCAGCTGTGCATGCCGCCCATCGACGTGCCCATCACGAGACGCAGGTGCGTCACGTGAAGCTGTTCCGTCAGCAGACGATAGTTGGCATCAACCATGTCGTCGTAGTTGTAATGCGGAAACGTCGCGTGCAAGCCGTCGCTGGGCTTGCTGGACGCGCCGTGTCCGATGTCGTCGAGCAGCACAACGTAGTAGCGAGTCGTATCCAGTGGCTGACCCGCGCCGTACAACTCGTTCGCGAACACGGCCCCAAGGAACTGGGTACCGCTGCCGCCGGTGCCGTGCATGATGAGCACCGCGTTGCGCACCACGCCACCCGCGTCCGTGCGGGGCTTCCCGAGTGTTCGAAAATGCAGTCGGAGCGCGGGCAGTACCTCACCGCTCGCGAACTTGAAATCCTTGATGACGTAATCGCCCGTGATGCCGGGCAGCGCCGCTGGAGCACTGCGCTGCCCGTCGGCGGGAGTGCCGGTCCATAATGCTAGCGCGGCGAGAATCAGGAGACGTCGCATCGATCGTCGGAGCACAGGACGTAGGAACCGAAAGGCCCGGTTTGAGCGACGCGCGGATGTCGCCCGGAGCTCGGACGTCAACGCTTCGGCAGCGGCGACGCCAGCGTGATCATCCGGCCGAGTCCGTTGTCCGACATCTTCTCCCACTGCCAGCCAACGGTGACCGATACTGGCGTCGCCACGGACGCTGTGCTGCACGAAAGCGTGACGTCCATGCCGATCGGTCGATCTGCCCCTCCGTCGACGACCGGCGTGTCGGCGGATTCACACTGCCACTTCCGACCGGATGCGTCCGTCAAATTGCGCTGCGTCATAGGTCTTCCTCGGGTCCAGCATGGGCCTGCACCAACGATACCTGATGAACTATAGTCTGGGGGCGTGCCCGTTATCTCTACCGGCCCTGCTTACGCTCGAACAGCACAATCCCCTCGTCCGTGCTTGCTGCGAGCGTCAGGGCCGGGTGCCACGCGGTGAACGGCAACAGGCCTGGCAGCACGACGGATGCGCGATCGAGAAACGCGTCGAAACCGGGTGCCTGTTCCTCCAGCTCCATCACGGATCCATCCGCGAGATCGACTCCCAGGCAGATGGCATCGGGTCCTGTACCGGCTTGGCGATACGCGCGTAACCGCCGCACGTCGGACCACCGTGCCGACGCTGCACAGCGACTGCCCACCCAGAGTGCGAAGCCGGCCGCGACCACGACGACGCGGTCGGAATCGCGAGTCACAGGTTCACAGAGCGGCGAATCCGGTCCTGCCGTGTTCTTCGCGCATGGATGGATCCAGCACGATGGCCACGATGCTCTCATACGAGACGACGGCTCTGAACAAATCGTGCGGCTGTGCCTCGGTTCCGGGCTGCCCGAACCGCGGACGGTGATGCGCGAGGTCCCCCTTGCCGAGATATGCCTCGATCGTCACGAAGCCGGATGAGATTTCCGTCACGGATCGCACTCGGTGCGTCTGACCATTCACCAGATGAATCTCGACGATCGGACTGCCGCCCATGGCCTCGACGTCGCGTGCCAGACTCGTTCGGAAATATTCTGCGTCGAACATGCATGCACTGGGATGAGAGGAAATCACCTACGCCGCGAAAGATACCGCATGTCCGGACGAGCGTGGCTTCCCGAGGGTATCTCATCCGAATTCTTACGGTGATGGAATTCCGATCGAATCGCCTGCGGGCAGCTTCTTCGACCGGGCGAGTTCCGAACGCGCGTTGCCAACGAGCGTGGCCCGGGTCTGCCACAGCTGCATCGCCAGGTCGTACTTCACGAGGACGTTGTGCAGCCAATACGGCCGGTTCTCGCGGAGCCACGCGGCCTCGTACAGGTCACGCGTCAGGCCGTATGCATCGCGGAGGTCCTGCGCTCGGCCGTTGATGCCCGTGATCTCACCGAGCTCGTGCCCCGCGTCTCGGCGTGTCGTGTCGGCGGCATGGGCGTAGGCGAGACGAATGTCGTCCGCTATCTGGAACTTCATACCGATCACGTCGAGCCGCCGAGCGCCGAGTTCCATCGCGTCGAGTGCGTCGGGGCGAACGACCGGGCCAGCGTTGCGCAATTGCGCGATGGAAACGATTGCCGATTCGGCAAGAACGCGCAGATCGTGCGCCACCGGCCGAATGCGGTTCGCCATAAGCACCCCGTCCGCACTGAAGGGGTCCTGCCAGAACAACCCGTCGCTGCCGCTCCCGATGCCCGCCGTCTGCAGGACGGCGTGTGCCGCCATCAGCTGACGCTCCGCCGCGTCGGCGAGTCCCGTCCTATCGCGGTGGAAGGCGCGCCCGAAGGATTTCTGGAATGCCTCGATGCTGCTCTCACCGGCTTGCCAGCCAGCCGCCGCTCCAAAGAGCACGCCCGCCCACGTCTGGTTGAAGATCGCTTCTCCGTCGTCGTCCCACGTGGTGTTCAACAGACCCGTGGCACCGAGCTTCTGTCCGTCGCGCACGAAATTGCGGATGTTGATGAACGCGGTGTTGTTGTTGGGATACACCATGTTCCAATTGCTCACTCCCGGAGCGACCCACGTTTCGATGCCTGCGTTCGTAAACGGACGGATCTGCCGCTCGAAGCTGCTGCCCGCACCGTAGTCCCACGCGACGGCGATCATGTCCTTCGGCAGTGCTGCCACGAGGTCCGGATGATTGCCGGCGACGTCCCCCCAGAACAGGTATCGCTTGCCCGGCTTGCGGATGGATTCGACGATGTGCTTGAGGAAGCCGAGGTAGACCGGTCCGATGCCGTCCTGCTTCAGCGCGGCTGCCGTTTGTCCCCGTCCGAGTTCGAACGTCTCGTCGGCGCCGATGTGCACGAATCGGCTCGGGAAGATGGAATCGATTTCCGCGAACCAGTGCGTGATGAGTGACATCGATCCAGGCTGACCGGGCGCGAGCACATGCCCTCGAGGCGTTTCCGCCAGCGATGCATAGAGCTCGTACTTCAATGCGTGATGGAGATGGCCAAACGCTTCCTGTTCGGGAATCACATCGATGTGATAATTGCGAGCGACGGACACGATCTCCGCCACGTCAGCGCGCGAGAAGCCGCCGCCGGGCGGAGCGATGAGTGGATCGGAGAGGTACGAGAGCGTGTGCTCGAAGTACGGTGAGTACACGTTCAATTTGTACGCGGCAAAGGTACGCAGCTGCCGCTTCACGAAGTCGAGTGTCGGCACTGGCCCGCGCGAGACATCGTCGTGCAGGCCGCGATATTTCATGGCGGGCCAATCGCGCACCGTCGCCATGTGCAGCACCGCGCGCCCCCCGCGCCCCTCGACAAGCTGCTTGACGGTCTGTGCCCCGTAGAACACGCCAGCCGCGGTTTCGCCGATCACCGTGAGCGTGGAGCCGTCCGTCACGATGACGTAACCTTCGTCGTGCATTGCCGGCGCGAAGTTCATGTGGGATCTCGTCAGCAGTACGCGCGCGGATGGCGATGTCGCGCGCAATAGCACGACGCGTGCACTTCCGGCGCCGCCGGCCAGGGGAACGCCCACCTCGCGCAGGGCGTCACGCAGATCGCGCGCCACGAACGCGTCCGCCGAATCCGACGGCACCACGACCACGAGTCCGCGTGCGAGCGCGACGTCTCGTTCCGCGTGCACCTCGCGGGGCTGTGGAAGCAGCACCGGCGGCGGCGGCCCTTGCGCTGCCGCGGAGAGAGCGCACAGCGTGGACAAAAGAACGGAGAGACGCATCCCACTCCTCGAGGCAGATTCCAATGAAGGCGGCGCGCGGCGCATCGGAGATCGTGCCTCACGCCGCAGCGGTGCGTCGATAAATTGATTCAACGCCCGTCGGCATAGTCCTGGAGGAATGTTCGTATCCTGGCGCTCATCCTGCAATCCGCCGTCCCGGTTCTCGGGAACCTTCGCCACCTGACCCTCATGGGTCGGCTGTGGCGATACGCCGTTCTCGGCGTCTCAAGCATCTTCTTCGAGGAGACGAACCCCATCTGGGGCGGCATCGCGGTGCGGCGGGGGCGTCTGGACTTGGTCGGCGTCATCTTCGCGGTGGCTCTTGGCACATGGATCGCGTCGATCGCACTCTACGCCCTCGGACGTTGGCGGATCGAGTGGGTGCGTCACCGCTGGCCGCAGCAGTACCAGATGCTCGACGGTGCGCTTCGGATCGTGGCAAGAAACCCGTGGCGCGCATCCCTCAGCATCCGCTTTGTCTATGGGCTGCGCCTTCCGTTGCCCATCGCGTGCGGCGCAGCCACAGTGCCGTTCTCCCTGTACGCAGCCGCCAGCGGCATCAGTTGTGTTGTTTGGGCGGGCGTATTCTCCTATCTCGGCCTCATGCTCGGCAGGACGGCGCTGCGCGTACTGTCATACACGCATTCACTCGACGTTCGCCTCAGCATCGTCGCAATCCTGCTGTTCGTGTTGCTGTCAATTCTGACGCGACGCAGGTGGAACGCGGCGCGTACTCAACCTGAGGCAGTCCGGAAAATTCCGCTTGGTCCCGCACCGGAAGCGCTGCAGACCCCGCCCACGGAGAGCGATTCGACCTTGTCGTCGTGAGCGACGGTCCGTGCCCGAGGGCCGTTCCCCGTAGATGGTCGTGGTCGACAGTCAGGCAGACATCCGCTGCGCAGCCGCGCGCAACAATTCCCAGGCGCGCGCGACGTGTTGCTCCTCAGTTCGAATGTTCCCCACCGCGAGGCGAAGCACGTACTTGCCGGCCAGCTTCGTGTGCGAGAGGTATGCGTCGCCGCTCTCGTTCACGCACTGGAGAATGGCCATGTTCAGGCGCTCTCGTTCGTCTTCGCTCGTGCCGAGGGGCGCATAACGAAAGCAGACGAGCGAGAGCGGCGTGGGCGCCGCGACCTCCCACCCGTCGGCCTCGCAGACCCACTCCGAGAACCGTCGCGCAAGCTCGCAGTGTCGTTCCAGTCGTGCCGCAAGGCCATCCGCGCCGAACGCGCGCATCACCATCCAGAGCTTGAGCGCGCGGAACCGGCGCCCGAGCTGGACGCCGTAGTCCATGAGGTTCACGACCTCGTCCTGCTCGCGCGTGACGAGGTACTCCGGCACCAGCGAAAATGCGCGCTTCAGTACGTGCGGGTGCCGCGTGTAGAAGGCCGAACAGTCGATGGGAGTGAACAACCACTTATGTGGGTTGATCACGAGCGAATCGGCGCCTTCGATTCCAGCGAGCACGTGGCGAAACTTCGGCGACACGGCGGCGACACCACCGTACGAACCGTCCACGTGCAGCCACACCCGCTCACGCGTGCAGATCGCGGCGATCTCCGGCACCGGATCGATGCTGGAAGTGCTGGTCGTTCCCACCGTGGCCACGCACGCCAATGGCAGCATGCCCGCCGAACGATCTGCCGCCATCGCGTCGGCCAACCGCTCCGGCAGCATGCGATATGCGTCGTCCACGGCAATCTTCACGACGTTCTCGAGTCCAAAGCCCAGTGTCAGCGCACCCTTTTCCACCGACGAATGCGCGTGCTCGGAGCAGTAGACACGCAGTACCGGGAGGTCGGAACGCCCCGCCATGCCGCGGCCGCGAATGGCCAGATCCGGTTTGGCCTCGCGCGCGGCGGCCAGCGCCAGCAAGGTGGAAATCGACGCCGTGTCGTTGATCAGCCCGAACCACTCATCGTTCAATCCGATCAGCTGTCGCAGCCAGCTCATGGCGAGCGCTTCGAGCTCCGTCGCCGCGGGCGATGTTTTCCAGAGCATGGCGTTGACATCCAGCGCCGCGATCAGCAATTCGGCGAGGATGCCGGGGATGGAGGCGGAGATGGAGAAGTACGCGAAAAAGCCGGGATGATTCCAATGCGTGATCCCGGGTAGAATCTTCGATTCGAAATCGGCGAGAATCCGGTCGAGCGACTCGCCTGCGGCAGGGGGAGCGTCCGGCAATGACCGTCGCACGTCTCCCGGTGCAAGCGGCGAGAGGACTGGATATCGCTCGGGATGGTCGAGATATGTGGCGATCCAGGCGAGGATCCTCTGTCCGTGAACGAGTAGCTCGCTCGTGGGGAGGTCACCCTGCGCGTTGGGTGCGGCGCGGTCAGTCATCGACACCGTGATGGGCGTTGCATTTGAAGCCGCTTCCGGGGCGAGTTCCGAGCGCTCGTCTCGGTTTCACCGCCACCTGAACAACCGGAGTGCCAGCGAGAAAGTGACTACGAGCCACGCCGCCACGATCGCCAGGGACGGCGCCACCGCGGCCCATCCCGCTCCCTGCAGCATCGTCGCGCGGAGTGCGTTGATGGTCGCGGTGAGCGGCAACGCTTGAATGAACGGTTGCGCAACCTTCGGAAAATTGCTGGACGAGAAGAACACCCCCGAGAGCACCCACATCGGCAGCATCGCCATGTTCATCAGCCCGGAGACGCCTTCCATCGTTCGCGCGCGCGACGCGATGAGCAGTCCGAGCCCGCCAAACGCCAGCGCGGCGAGAACCGCAACCGCCAACAGTTGAAGCACTGATCCTCGCACCGGTACACCAAACAGCAGCCGGGCGCACCCGACCACCACGGCAAGCTCGAGAATCAGGAAGGCAAAGCGCGAGAAGAGAAACGACGCCAGATATTGCGTCCGTCGCATCGGCGTCGATACCAGGCGCTTCAACAGATTGCGTCGCCGCGCCTCGACGATGGCGAAGCCGAGGCCCCAGATGCCGCCGCCCATGATGTTCATGCCGAGCAGTCCAGGAATCACGAAATCGATATAGCGTGATCCCTTCTCTCGCACGCGACGTTCGCTCACCCCAACCGGGTCCCGTCGTCCCGCCGCTCGCTGGAGTGCGTCGTCCGTGAGGAACCGGGCCGTTCGGCCCTCCGGTCGAGTATCGTCGAAGCGGTACTCCACGCCGTCGAGGGTATTCGGCACGACCACGAGAGCCACGTCGCCCGTGCGCAGGGACTGCGCCGCGGCCGCCGCCTCGAGCAACTCCACCTTCAATCCAGGTGCACGTGCAAGACGCGCATAGAGCGAATCACTTCGTGGAGTGCCGCGTACGACCGCGATCGCGATCACGTCTGCCGGCTTGTTCCGGAAGGCGATGCCCAGACCGAGCGCGAGAATGACGGGGAACGCAAAGGTCCAGAACACTGCCTCGGGCTCGCGATAGAACTCGCGAAAACGAACGAGCGTGAGCTGGGCCAACGAGCCATCCCGCCACGAGGCCTTGGAGCGGCTGGACGGGTGCGGCGTGGGCTCAGTCATCGCGCAGTTGCCTCCCGGTCAGGGACATGAAAACGTCTTCAAGCGTTGCCGAGTGTGTGGCGAGTTCACCGAGTTGCAGCCCGCGCCGCCGCAGCTCGGCCAGCACCGCAGGCACTGTCCGTGCAAGGTCAACGACGTCCAGCGTCCAGCGGCCGCCCTGTTGTCGGACGGCCTTGACTCCGTCCAGCGCCTGAAGTGCCGGCGCGTCGAGCGTCGTGTCCGGGGCATCCGGCGTCGAGAACTCCACGACGTGCTCCGCCCCGAGAGACGCGATCAGCTCGCGCGGAGAGCCCTGCGCAATCACGCGACCATGGTCCACAATCGCAACGCGGTCGCAGAGCCGCTCGGCTTCTTCCATATAGTGCGTCGTCAGCATGATAGTACGGCCGCTGGCGCGGAGTTCGACGATCAGATCCCAGAGCTGCCGGCGCGACTGGGGGTCCAGCCCGGTCGTTGGCTCGTCCAGGAAGAGCAGCTCGGGATCCCCGACGATTGCGCAGGCCACCGCGAGTCGCTGCTTCTGTCCACCCGACAGCTTCCCCACGCGCGAAGCGCGCTTCTCGCCCAGCTGCACGACCTCGATCACGTCGTCGATGTCGCGCCCCCGCGAATAAAAACTGCGGAATAGCCTGATCGTCTCTCCTACGGTGAGCTTCTCGGAGAGCTGCGTTTCCTGCAACTGGATGCCGAGGCGCTCGCGGAGCCATCGTTCATCGGTGTCCCAGCGCCGGCCGAGCACTTCGACGACCCCCGCATCGGGATCCGTCAGGCCTTCGCAGATCTCGATCGTGGTCGTCTTTCCAGCGCCATTCGGGCCGAGCAAGCCGAAACACTCGCCGGCGGCAACGGTCAGGTCGAGCCCGTCGACGGCAACGACGTCGTGATACGCCTTCTTCAACCCGACCACGCGCAACGCAGGAAGATGCTGCTCGGGGCTCACGGAATCTCCAGGAAATGAACGCGAAGTCGGACGTATGTCCTCGTCGCCTCGACACGCCGACGATGGAAGCTAAGCCCCAGGCGCGCGCGCGGTGAGCGGCTCCAAGGGGGCGCCATCGAACCAGTCGCGCCCGGACGAGAAGAATTCGGTCGTCGCTCCACGATCGTGCGCGGACAAGGCGGCGCGGAATCGGCGGAGCTCCTCATCGAGCTCGTGGAGCGCGGCATCGAGCGCGGCGCCGTTGTCCTCCACGATGGAAACCCACAGGTCGGGCGAACCGCCGGCCAGCCGAGTCATGTCACGCCCGCCCGGGCCGAGCGCCGACCGATGAATGCCTGCGTGCTGCAGCACCAGCGCGAGCGCCGTGGACACCACCTGCGGCAAGTGGCTGCGCCACGCCATCTGCTCGTCGTGCGTCGCGGCATCAAGCACTTCTACGCCCGTGCGCAGGCCACGCCAGAACCACTCCGCCAGGGCGAGCGACTCGGGCGAGGTCGAGCGCGTGGGGCAGAGAAAGACTCGCGCGTCATCGAACAACGTCGCGCGGGAGGCTCGCCACCCGGAGCGATGACTTCCGGTGAGTGGGTGGGCGCCCACGTACCGTGCACCCAATCCCGCCTTTTCCGCGGTGTCCACGATCGTGCGCTTGGTGCTCGCGACATCCATGATCAGGCGCGTCCTTTCCAGAAGGGGCGCCACTCGCGTCAGCGCGCTCATGGTGGCATCGACGGGCAACGCGAACACCACGACGTCCGCGCCTTCGATACCTGTCAGTGTGGCCGGAAGCCGTTCGTGCACGATCCCCTCACCTTCCGCGGCATCCAGAGAATCGGGCATGCTATCGTAACCCAATACGTGCACGTCTCTCGCGGCGAGCGCGCGCGCCAAGGACCCTCCCATGAGTCCGAGTCCCACGACGGCCACTCGTTCGATGCGAGTCACGGGATCTCTTCCTGCGCGCGACGTGAAAGACCCACGACGTGCCAGAACACCTCGCGAACGGCTTCAAGCGGAAGGCCGTGCTGGCGCGCCGCCTCCACGGCGCGACGAATTACCTCCGCTTCGCGCTGCGGATCGAGGATCGGCAGGCCGGCGGCGCGCTTGAGGTGGGCAGTGCGGCGGCCCAGAGTCACTCGCTCCGCAAGCAACGCCACGAGCTTCTGGTCGAGTTGTTCGATCTCGGCGCGGCATGCGGAGAGTTCGACACGCGGATCGGGCGGCGTGCCCGGGGTGGTCATGCGATGCCGGCGCCGACGAGCGCCTCTCGCCACGAGGGAGCCTGAAATGAGCGCTCCGCGGCAATCGCAAATGCCGGAATCCGGGACATCATCGAGGCGAACGCCTTGAAGTCGAGCGACTGGTCACCGTCGGACAACGCGTCCTCGGGATTCGGGTGCACTTCCACGATCAATCCATCCGCGCCGGCAGCGATGGCCGCATACGCGAGTGGCGCCACGAGCTTCGCATCGCCGCCGGCATGACTCGGGTCGACGATCACGGGGAGATGCGACTCGCGCTTGAGGACCGGAATCGCCGACACGTCAAGCGTGTTGCGCGTCGCGCGTTCGAAGGTCCGAATGCCGCGCTCGCACAACACGATCTGGTGATTCCCGTTCGCCATGATGTATTCCGCCGCCATCAACAGTTCGCTGATTGTCGCAGACAGGCCGCGCTTCAGCAGGATGGGACGCTGCACGCGCCCGAGTTCGGCCAGCAGGGCATAGTTCTGCATGTTGCGCGCGCCCACTTGCAGCATGTCCGCGTGCTCGGCCACGAGGTCCACGTCGCGCGTGTCGAGCACCTCGGTCACCACGGGCAGGCGAGTTTCGGCGCGCACGGCGGCGAGGAGCTCGAGCGCTTCGCGGCCGAGACCCTGGAACGAGTACGGCGAGGACCGGGGCTTGAAGGCGCCGCCGCGGAGAATCGTCGCGCCAGAACTGCGCACCGCGACGGCCGTTTCCATCAGCATTGCGCGGTTCTCCACCGAACACGGCCCCGCGATGATGGTGAGATCGTGACCGCCGATGCTCGCGTGCTCTCCAACGCGCACCACCGTGCGATTCACCACGAACTCACGTGACGCCAGTTTGTACGGTTTCAGAATCGGCAGAATCGACTCGACTCCGGGGATCGAGCGGAGTGGCAGCTCCTCCAGCCGCGCCTCGTCGCCGATGCATCCGACGATCGTGCGGTGCTCGCCGCGCGACAGATGGGTGTGCAGGCCCGCCGCCTCGATGCGTTCTCTCAGGTGGTCAAGCTGGGCGTCGGTGATGTCGGGGCGGGTGATGATGATCATGGCGGCGGCTCGGGTGCGGGAGGTCGGACGCGACGGACAACAAAAAGGCCCGTGAAGGTTCCACGGGCCGGCGGGATCGTATGCGGGAAGCGTGTGCTCCGGCTACTCGCGCGTACGACTCCTTCCACGGCCCGTAAGGGTAAAACCGTAGATATAGAAGCCGTAATAAAAGCTAGCGCGGGACGTCATGGTCGTAGGATAGGGGTGGTGGTGGGCGTTCGTCAAGGCGGCTTCTGGAACCGTGTCTAGCGCGGACGCCGGAACATCCGAGTGGCATTCGATCCCTGCTCGGCGGGTGTTCAGTATCTGCCGCCATTCCGGGCGTCGTGCCATCTTACGCCTATGCGCCTCTCCATCATCGTGCTGGCCGCCGCGGTACTCGCCCATTCCGCCGCCGCCCAGCAACGCGCCCGCGAGCTCGGGGTCGTGCCAGGCATCTTCGCTCCCGGGCCCGATAACGCCATCACCGATGTCGCCGGGGTCAAAGTTGGCCACGCCACCGTCATCAGCGGCGACTCGATACACACAGGGGTCACGGCCATTGTGCCGCACTCCGGCAACCTCTTCTTCGATCGTGTCCCAGCCGCTGTTCACGTCGGCAACGCGTTCGGAAAGCTCGTGGGCGCCGCGCAGATACAGGAACTCGGCGAATTGGAGACGCCGATTCTCCTGACGTGCACGCTGTGCGTGTGGCGCGCGGCAGACGCTCTCGTCGCCGAACTGCTCGCCAAACCAGGGATGGAGCGCGTCGGGTCCATCAACCCCGTGGTCGGCGAAACGAACGACGGTGGACTGAACGCCATCCGAAATCGCCCGATCACTCCAGACGTGGTGCACACTGCCCTCGCGACCGCGGCCAGCGGACCTGTCGCCGAAGGGACGGTCGGTGCGGGGACTGGTACGACGGCCTTCGAATGGAAGGGCGGTATCGGGACGTCCTCACGTAAGCTCCCCGCATCGCTCGGCGGATGGACGGTGGGCGTTCTGGTGCAGTCCAACTTCGGCGGCGTGCTGCAGGTACTCGGCGTGCCCGTTGGCAGGGAACTTGGCAAGTACGCCTTCAAGGACGCGGTCGATCGCGAGCGTGGCGACGGGTCGTGCATGATCGTGGTGGCGACTGATGCGCCCCTCTCCGACCGCAATCTGGGCCGGCTTGCCGCCCGCGCCATCGTGGGTCTCGGTCGCACCGGATCAGACATGTCCAATGGATCTGGCGACTTCGTCCTGGCGTTCTCGACCTCCCCGCTGGTCCGACGCACGGCGCTTTCGCGGTCGCCGGCCGACGATCATCGGGTCACGCGGACCACGGCCGAGCTCATCAACGATGACCTGTCGCCGCTTTTCGAGGGCGTCGTGGAGGCGACGGAAGAAGCCATCTACAATTCGCTGTTCATGGCCACGAGCGTCACGCAACATGGTCACACGGTTCACGCTATTCCCCTGGACAAGGTGCGCGAGATCCTCGGCAGGTACAACACCGCCAAACGCTGACGCCGCGTCGCCGTCTCATCGCGAGTCGCCGGGCAACGGACCGCGCGGGTGACTCGTACTCTGAACAACCTCACCTCCCGGGTCCGACATGCAGGCACGTCTTCTCGCCGTTCTCCTCGCGGCTGTCGTCGCAACACCGGCCGTCTCCAGAGCACAATCCCCCACGGTCCCCAGTCCCGCATCCGTCATCGGGTTCGAACCCGGCAAGGACCGCCGGCTCCCCGAATGGCAACAGGTCGTGGCCTACTTCAAAGCGCTCGCCGTCGCGTCACCCCGCGTGCAGCTCCACGTGCTGGGGAAGACGACACTTGGGCGACCGTTCATTGTGGCGTTCATCGGCGACTCGGCAACGCTCGCCAACCTGGCCGCGCTTCATGACGCGCAACGTAGACTTGCGGATCCCCGCCTTACCAGCGTCACGGAGCGTGCAGCGCTCGAGCGAGACGGCAAGGTGGTGGTGCTCGTGACGTCGAGCATTCACTCTACCGAAGTGGGCGGTATCCTCACGCCGATGACGCTTGCGCACCGGCTGGCGACCGGCGAGGACGACGACGCGCGCGCCATCCGCCGGAACACCCTGACCATCCTGGTCCCGTCGCTCAATCCGGATGGCGTCGACATCGTCGGTGACTGGTACAAGAGTTCACTCGGCACCGCGTGGGAGGGCACGCAGCCACCCAGACTCTACCACTACTACACTGGTCACGACAACAATCGCGACTGGTATGCGTTCACGCAGGTCGAGACCCGGATGGTCATCGATTCGCTCTATAACGAATGGCATCCGCAGATCGTCAATGACATCCATCAGCAGGGCTCCAACGGAACGCGCATCTTCATTCCGCCGTACATGGATCCCATCGAACCGAACATCGATCCGATCCTGATGGCTGGCGTGGCGCAGATGGGCAAGTCGATGACGTGGCGACTCACCGCGCAGGGATTCGTCGGCGTCGCGAACAACACGTCGTACGACGCATGGACTCCGGCGCGCGCGTACCAGCATTACCACGGCGCCATTCGCATTCTCACCGAAACGGCGAGCGCGCGACTCGCCTCACCAATCGACGTCGCCTTCGACGAGTTGCGGCCGGGCTACAACGTGGATCCCAAGGTGGCGGGCGTCGACTTTCTCACCCGCTGGAAGGGCGGCACCTGGACCATTGGCGACATCGTGCGCTACCAATTCGCAGCGTCCTGGGCGCTTCTCACGCAAGCGGCGGACGATCGCGCGCTGTGGCTGTCCAGCTACAGCCAGGTTGAGCAGAACGCCGTGGCCGGCAAGGCCGCTGCGGGGCGCAGCGACTGGCCGTCCACGCTCATCATTCCCGAGCAGCCCGCACGGGACACCGCTGTGAACGCCGCGCTGCGCATTCTGCAACGGGGGCAAGTGGAAATCCGCCGCGCGTCCGCCGCGTTTACCGCTAACGGCAGAAGCTACCCTGCCGGGAGCTATCTGATCAACACCGCGCAACCATATGGCGCTTTCGCCAAGACGCTGCTCGAGACGCAGCATTACCCGGACCTCCGCGAGTATCCCGGAGGACCGCCAAAGCGACCGTACGACGTCGTCGCCCACACGCTGCCACTGTTGTATGGGTTCGACGTGGCATTCGCTGCGGACGAGGTGGCGGTCTCCTCCACGCTGCTTCCCCAAGTGAGCCCCATCGCGTGGGTCGCGCCGGGATTGTCGGGCGTGCACGTGCGTCGCATCGCGATCTTCCAGAATACGAACGCCGCGATGGACGAAGGGTGGACTCGCTGGGTGTTCGACCAATACAACGTTCCCTTCGACATCGTCACTGCGCGTGATATCCGCGCCGGCAACCTTGCCGCGAGATACGACGCGCTCGTGATTCCGGATCAGAATTCGCGCGCCATCGCAAGCGGTCCGCAGGGAAATTATCCAGACTCGCTCAAAGGCGGGATCGGAGTCGCCGGCGCAGCGGCACTTGGCGCCTTCGTCGATGCAGGTGGAACGATCGTGGCGTTCAACGACGCGAGCAACTACGCCATCGATGCGCTCGCACTCCCCGTGAAGAATGCACTCGCGGGCGTGCGCAACAACGATTTCTACGCGCCGGGTTCACTTCTCAAGGTCGAGGTCGATCGCGGCAATGCGCTGACCGCCGGACTGACGGCACCGGAATCGGCGATCTGGTTCGAGGCCTCACCCGCGTTCGATGTCACCGACTCGACGCGCGCAACGGTGATCGCACGCTACGCGCCGGCGGGCGCCAACCCGTTGCTGTCCGGCTGGCTGCTCGGTGCGCCCAGACTGGCAGGCAAGGCTGCTCTGGTGAGCGTGACTCGAGGCAAGGGTAGAGTCATCCTGTTCGGATTCCGGCCGCAGTACCGCGGTCAGACGATGTCGACACTACCGCTGATGTGGAATGCGCTGAGGTAGGCAAGCGGTGCACGGCTCCAAGGACAGCCAAACGTACGCGCCAGTGCGGGCGCGGTGGATGTGAGGTCGACGCCGAGGGTCCGGGGGAAACTTCGGACCTCGGGCGGCGTACATTGGTGAGAATCTTTCATCTGCGTGTCGGAATGCTCGTTCATCTCGTCGCTGTCCTTCTCCTGTCCGTCGGGCCAATGCCGGTGCCAGCCGCGGGGCAGGTCAACGCGGCCACCCAGGCAACGGATCGCGACTCGCTTGGACGGCGTCGTCGGCCGAAGAAGGACCCGAAGCGCATGGCCGTGACGCCCGAGCACCTCGCAACGGCATTCAAGGATTCCGCTGCGCGCTCCCTTCTCTTCCTGGCGCGCCAAGCGCGCATGCGGCAGGACTCCGCGTTGCAGGGCTATGACGCTCTCACATACCAGCGCATCTCCGCAGGACTCGGTTTCACGAAGTTTGGACGAGACCGGCTCGCCTTCCGTAGTGAGCAGTCCACGCGTGTCCGCTGGCGTCGCGGCACAGGTACCTATGTCGAAGTCACGGGTTCGCGCGCAGTCGTTCCCATCGCTGGCAACTCCGGCAAGGTGAATCTGGACGGCGACATCTCCCCCATCCCGTACTATCCTGGCAGTGAAACGCTGTGGATCGGATCGAGCGCGGCGCGACAGGCGGTGGATGAGAACGAAGGCGTCATCCATCCCCTCGCCGACGGCGCCGAGGCGTACTACACGTATGCCACCGGCGACTCGGCGGTGTTTCGACTTCCCGACGGGCAGACGATCAGGCTCAGAGAGTTGCAGGTGCGGCCGCGCACCCCGCGCTGGAACCTGGCCGTCGGGTCGCTCTGGTTCGATCTCGCGGGTGGTCAGCTCGTTCGCGCGGCGTATCGGATGAGCGTCCCCATGAACATCGCCGCAGTCGCGCGTGCGGATGATTCTACCTCCTTCAACGATGTCCCGGCGCTCGTGAAGCCAATGCTCTTTCCGATGACTGCGGCGATTTCTGCTATCGGAGTGGAGTATGGGCTGTACCAGGGGCGCTTTTGGCTTCCGCGCGTTCAGGTGCTGGAAGGGGGCGCGAACATGAGTTTCATCCGCGTGCCGTTCAAGCTCGAGCAGACGTACAAGTACGAGCACGTCAATGGAGGCGATTCGCTCCCACCCATCGTGGTTGCGGCGGGTTCGGGTCGAGGGCGTGGGGGAGGGATGAGCGTCAACCTCAGCGTCGGCCCACCATCGGCACAGGACTCCGTTCGGGCGTTGCGCCGCCGCAATCGATTGCGCGCACAGTGTGACACGTCGCCCGTGCGCGTGTATGCGCGGCGTCCAGAGGGGAATCCCAATCCGGTCCTCACCACGATTTCCTGCGACTCCGCGAAGCTCGCAAACTCGCCGGACCTGCCCCCGTCCATCTACGACAAGGGCGACGCCGTCATGGGAAGCACAGACGAGATGCAGGCGCTGGTCTCGCAGGCACTTTCGATGGACGCGCAGTCAGGCTTCGCGCCGCAAGTGCCTGTCGTGAGCCTCGAGAATTTCCGCTACAACCGTGTCGAGGGATTGTCTGCGGGCGTTCGCGCCGAACAACAACTCGGCTCGGGTTATGCCGTGCACGCGCAGTCCCGTCTGGGCGTCGCCGATCTGGAACCCAACGTCGAAATTGGCGCGTCACGCAGTGACCTGCGGCGGACCCTCGCACTGTCGGCGTACAATCACCTCGTCTCCGCGGGAGACTGGGGCAACCCGCTCAGCCTTGGCAGTTCCATCTCCGCGTTCTTGTTCGGTCGAGACGAAGGGTTCTACTTCCGCGCTTCGGGGCTCGAGCTCTCGTCCGCACCGGACAAAGTCGCGGGCGGAGCGTTCGTGTGGTCGCTGTTCGCGGAACAGGAGCGCACCGCCGCTCCCAAGACCACGTTCTCGCTGGCCCGAGTGTTTCACGGCTCCGCGTTCGAGCCGAACTTCGTCGCCGCGCGCGGCGCGTTCGTGGGTGCGCGTGCACGCTACACGTCAACGTTTGGCGAAGATCCGGAGTCTTTCCGGTTGTTCATGGACGCCCGCACCGAGAGTGCGCTTGGCGACACCGGGTCGTATGGCCGTGCCGCCGTCGATCTGACTGCTTCCCACGGCTTTGGCGCGTGGAGTGGCGCCTTGACGATTGCAGGCGGCAGCTCCATCGGGACACTGCCACCTCAGCGATTCTGGTACCTTGGCGGCACGCAGACCGTTCGCGGTCAACGTCCCGGGAAGGAGGCGGGAAATGCGTTCTGGCTCAGCCGAATCGAAGTCGCTCAGGGGCGCGGTGTCGTTCGCCCCGTGGTCTTCGGCGATGTCGGGTGGGCGGGCGATCGGCACCAGCCAACGCACATCGGTTTGCCAATGTCGGGCCTTGGTGTCGGATTCACCGCCATGGACGGTCTCGTTCGTTTCGATGTCGCTCGCGGAATCAACCCCGAGCGCATGTGGCGAGTGGACACCTATGTCGAGGCGCGGTTCTGACCAGTGGTCCGATTGTATGGTGTTTGTGATCGTCTTGACTTTGGGCGACGCATCAGGTGATACTGGTATCATGAGCTATCTGTCCGCGCCCCCACTTGCCTACGCCATGCGCATGTGTATGCCCAGGTGGCACCAGCCGCAGGGATGGCGAGGCGCGCAGGTCTAGGTCTTCGATGTAACCATGTCGATGGCGCGCCCCGATCCCACGCGGACCGGGGCGCTGTGCATGTCAGGCCTCGAGACGCTGGGAGCGACACGCGACGCGACACCGTCGTTTCCCTCTTCAAGGAGTGCCGTCATGTCCCAGAAGCCCATCGCCGTCTACCACGAGCACCCCGACTGGTTCAAGCCGCTGTTTGCGGAACTGGAGCGACGCCGACTTCCGTACGTCCGTCTCGCGGCCGACGCCCATCGGTTTGATCCCGCGGAGCGCGTATCGCCGTACTCCATCGTGATCAACCGGGCGAGCCCGTCGGCGTATCTTCGCGGACATGGCCAGTCCACGTTCCACACCTTGCACTGGTTGAAGCATCTCGAGCGCATCGGTACCCCGGTGGTGAACGGCAGCAAGGTGTATGGACTCGAGCTCTCCAAGGCCACGCAGGCTGATGTCCTCGCGGAACTGGGCCTGGCCTTTCCGCGCACCGTCGTCGTCAACGACCCTTCCCAAGTAGTGGCTGCGGCCACCGACCTCCGCTATCCAGTCCTCGTGAAGGCCAACGTGGGCGGGAGCGGCGCAGGTATCACAAAGTATGAAACCGCAGCCGCCCTGGAAGACGCCGTGGCGGGGGGTCGAGTCACACTCGGAGTGGACGGGGTGGCGCTGGTGCAGGAGGCGGCGCCCCTGCGCGATGGACACATCACGCGCGTCGAGACGCTCGATGGCAAGTACTTGTACGCGATCAACGTGTATCCCGCCAGCGGCTCGTTCGACCTGTGTCCTGCGGACGCTTGCCAGACGACCGCCGGCGTCGAGCTCATGGGCGCGGCCTGTGCCGTCGATGCAGTCAAGAGCGGGCTGCGCGTGGAAGGCTTCACGCCGCCGGCCGAGATCATCGAACAGGTCGAGCGGATCTCGCGGGTCACCGGCCTCGATATTGGCGGAATCGAATACCTGGTCGATGATCGCGACGGCAAGCACTACTTCTACGACATCAACGCGCTGTCCAACTTTGTGGCGGACGCCCCCAACGTCATCGGCTTCGATCCATGGACCAACTTCGTGGACTATATCGAAGCGCGTATCGCGGGAGTCGCCGTGGAGGTGGCCGCGTGAACGCGAGACCGTCTCCCGAGCGCGCGCGCGCCAACGTCGGAGCGTCGGCGCCGCCCAGGATGCGCTTCGGCTACTGGCTTCCCGTGTTTGGCGGCTGGCTGCGAAACGTGGAGGACGAGCAGATGGATGCGAGCTGGAAATACGCCAGCACGCTCGCGCGGCGCAGCGAGGAACTGGGCTTCGACCTCACGCTGATCGCCGAACTCTTCCTGAACGACATCAAGGGCGCCGACGCACCCGCGCTCGATGCATGGAGCACTGCCGCGGCCCTCGCCGCCGTGACCGAAACGCTCGAACTCATGGTTGCGGTTCGCCCCCAATACCACCCGCCGGCGCAGCTCGCCAAGCAATCGGCCAACATCGACCAGATTTCGAACGGCCGGCTCGCGTTGAACGTCGTCAGCGCGTGGTGGGCCGACGAGGCGCGACGGTATGGCGTCCCATTCGACCGGCACGACGACAGATACGCGCGGACAGAGGAGTGGCTCGATGTCGTGAGCGGCTCCTGGCGCGAATCACGGCTTACGCACAAAGGCAACTACTATAGCGTGGACGACCTCATCGTTGAGCCGAAGCCCGTGCGGCGCCCCGGCCCGACCATCTATGCGGGCGGGGAATCGGAAACGGCCAAGTCGCTCATCGCGCGCAAGTGCGACGCGTACGTCATGCATGGGGATCCGGTCGAGCGAATCAGGCCGAAGGTGGCCGACATGCGCGCTCGCCGCGAACAGGTGGGGCTGGCGCCGATGCAGTACGGGATGGCCGCCTACGTTGTCGTGCGAAGCACCGAACGAGCTGCCCAGCAGGAACTCGAGCGCATCACGAACGTCGACGAGGGCTCACCGGGGTATCACAACTACCGGGACTGGCTCGCCAACACGCAGCTCGAGCAGCGGGTTTCCCTCGAAGACTACTCCGTGTCCAATCGCGGACTTCGAGCTGGTCTCATCGGCACGGCAGAGCAGGTTGCCGACCGGATTCGCGGCTATCGGGACGCTGGTGTCGATCTGCTGCTCCTGCAGTGCAGCCCGCAACTCGAGGAGATGGAGCGGTTCGCCTCGGAGGTCATGCCGCTCGTCGACTGAGTCGAGGAAGATCGAAGGGGGCGACGTCGCGCGCGGGCACCCGGCACTTCGTGAACCATTCCCGCGAGAGCGGAGTTATTCTAGTCCCATGCATACCCTCCTTCGCTATCTGCGGCCGTACGCGCGGTATGTCGTACTCGCGCTCTTCCTGGCGACGATCAATCAGGTCTTCTCGCTCCTCGATCCGCTCATCCTCCGGCACATCGTCGACGACTACGCGAGCCAGCGCGATCACTTCTCGCGCGCCGAGTTCATCAAGGGGATCCTGACACTGTTGGGCATGGCGGTGGGCGTGGCGTTCGTAAGCCGTGTCGCCAAGAACTTTCAGGACTACTTCGTGAACGTGGTCGTCCAACGCGTCGGCGCCGATCTCTATTCCGATGGGATTCGTCACTCGCTCGCGCTGCCCTTCCAGACCTTCGAGGACCAGCGGAGCGGCGAGACGCTCGGCAAATTGCAAAAGGTTCGCGTCGATACCGAGCGCTTCATCAATCAGTTCGTCAACTTCGTGTTCACGACGATCGTCGGTGTCGTCTTCGTGATGGTGTACTCATGGTCCATCCACTGGTCCATCGCGCCGGCGTTCCTGCTCACTGTGCCCATTTTGGCGTTCATCAGCTCGTCACTGAGCAAGCGCGTGAAAACGATTCAGAAGGTGATCGTCGCGGAGACGACGGCGCTCGCAGGCGCAACGACGGAATCGCTCCGCAACATCGAGCTTGTCAAGAGCTTGGGCCTCGCAAAGCAGGAGGAGTTGCGACTCAACTCTACCACACACAAGATTCTCCAGCTCGAGCTGAAGAAGGTCCGTTACATCCGGTCGATCAGCTTCCTTCAGGGCACGGCGGTGAACTTCATCCGCACCTGCATTCTTTTTCTGATGCTTTATCTGATCTTCGAGCACCGGATGACCGTGGGGCAGTACTTCTCGCTGATGATCTACAGCTTCTTCATCTTCGGACCAATGCAGGAACTCGGGAACGTCGTGAACACGTTTCGCGAGACTGAGGCGTCGCTCGACACCTTCGACGCGATCTTCAGGATTCCAATCGATCCCCGGCCCCTGGATCCCGTCGCGGTGGACGACTTGCAGACCTTGGCGTTCAATGGCGTGAGCTTCACGCATGCTACCGCGGCGACCCCCGCCTTGGCCGACGTTTCGTTCCACGTCACGCGGGGCGAAACGGTGGCCTTCGTCGGCCCGTCGGGCGCCGGCAAGACCACGCTCGTCAAGCTGCTGGTGGGACTCTACCGGCCCGGACTCGGCCGGATTCTCTACAACGGCGAGTCAAGCGAGCGGGTTGATCTCGACCGGTTCCGAGAGCGCATAGGGTTCGTGACGCAGGACGCGCAGCTGTTCAGTGGTACCATCCGCGAGAACCTGCTGTTCGTGCACCCGGACGCTACCGACGCCGACTGTCTCGCGGTGCTCAAGCGAGCGGCGGCCACCTCGCTTCTGACCCGCGCCGATCAGGGGCTCGACACAATCATCGGTGAAGGTGGCATGAAGATCTCCGGCGGCGAGAAGCAGCGTCTCTCCATTGCGCGTGCGTTGCTGCGCGATCCACATCTGCTCGTCTTCGACGAAGCTACCAGTTCGCTCGACTCGCTGACCGAAGAGGAAATCAGCCACACCATGCGGGACGTGGCGCAGGGCGCTGACGTCATCACCATCCTCATCGCGCACCGCCTGAGCACAGTACTGCATGCCGATCGCATCTTCGTCCTCGAACAGGGGCGGGTGGTGGAAGAAGGCGGGCACGATGAACTGCTGTCGCGGAAAGGGCTCTACTACGCCATGTGGCGGCAGCAGGTGGGTGAGCGCCGCCCGCCGCAGTTGGTAGTTCCGGGGGGCAAGGCTGCCTTCGCCGGCGGCGTCGTCGCGGGCTAGCCCAGTGCGGTCGAAACGGCCGGAATGAGCGGGAAGTGCCTGGACATTCGACCGAAGATATCCAAACGAGCTCTTTGCACTCCGACAGGGGTGTGGCGACACACGCCAACTCATTCCTCGACGGGTCGCAGAATGAGCTACTTCCTGCAGTCCGCCATGGTGCCTGCGGTCGAAGCGATCGCAGCGCAATGTCCAAAGCATTGTAGGAAAACAACTTCCCATTTCGGCGAGCATGGCATGCACATCGCCTGAGTACGCTTCCTATGAACCACGACGACGCCGTCAACCCCCAGGCGGTCATTCTGGCTGATCCATTCCAAGCCGAGGAAGATCGTACATTCCGCGCCCATCGTAGCGCGTCGACGCTTCGGGACATCACGGCCGGCGAGGCCGTGCGCGCCCAAACGCGCACGAGGGTAGGCACGGCGATCGCCATCGGCATGCTGCACGTGCTGATGCTTGGCGTTGGCGCGCCGCGTGGCACGGGTAACGGACAGACGGTTTGGCTGGTCTCCCTCGTCGCGCTGTATGTCCTGTTCGTGTGCTGCCTTCATGCGCGATTGCGCTGGCGTCGCCCCGCGTCCCCCACGCAGGTCAGTGTGGCGCTGCTGCTCGACATCCTGTTCATCGATCTCTGGACGGCGGCTTCCACGTCGCCCGCGCACTATGAACGCGCGTTGTTGGGCATGGTCGTCGTGGTGCATGTCGCCAACTTCTACTTCGGGCGAAGACAGGCATGGCTGGCGATCATGGCCGGTGCGTCCGGATTCGTCCTTCTCCTCGCGTCGGCTGTCTCCCTCGGACAGCGCGTGGACGTCGCGGAGGGATTGCTGTCGCTCGCGCTGTGCGTCGCCGGATGCGCATTGATGGTACTGCAGGCGCGTGACGTGCGCCGCCGGTTGCGTACCATCGTCGGCCTGTTCGAACATGTGGAGGAAGGGGAGTTTGGGCGAACCTACAACGTGGATGCGGATCGCCTGCCCGATGCCATCACACGTGTCGGCCACGCGTACAACCGCGTACGCCTCCAACTCGCGAACATGGTGCTCTCCGACCCGCTCACGGGCTGCTTGAATCGTCGGGGCTTCGATCAGGCCCTGGCACGGGAGGTGGCGCGATCGTCACGCGCCCGCAGCGGCTTCGCGCTGCTCGCCGTCGATCTCGATCACTTCAAGTCGATCAACGACACGTATGGACACATGGCCGGTGACGCCGTTCTCCGTACCGTCGGCACGCTGTTGCTGGGCGCCGCGCGTGCCGGAGACATCGTCGCCCGTGTCGGCGGCGAAGAGTTCGCGATTCTGGTGCCCGATGCCACAGACGCCGGCGCGCTCCTGTTCGCGACGAGGCTGTGCGAGTTGATCCGTGGGCATCCCTTCGCCATCACGGCCGATGGGATGCCGATTTCCATCACCACCAGCGTCGGGGCCGTCGCCGGCACACCGCGCGCCATGGAAAACCTCGCGGCCCTGCTCTGGTCCCGCGCCGACGCCGCTCTGTACGCCGCAAAGCGGAGCGGGCGCGATTGTGCGCGCGTCTGGCGGCCCGGACTCTCCACGACGGGTGAGTATCACATCGTCGACGCGGGCGACGTGACGAACGTCAGCGGCCACGGATCAGTCGCGACACCGTTGGAAAGGGTCGGTCATGCGAGGACGAGTTCCACGAGCTGATCGAACGAATCGAGTACGAAGTCAGCCTCACGCACGACCGAGTCTCGCCGGACGAAGCCCGTGAACGCCGCGAATGCGTCGACGGCCGGGCGCATCGCGAAGTCCGTCGCTCCATCCCCCACCGCCAGAACGCGGCGCGTGAGCTGGAGCGATTCCGCGACGGCCCGCTTGCCGGACGACGTAGCCAGCGGAGACGACAGGTCGAACCCGGCAAACTCACCGCCGGCGCCGAATTGAACCGACACCGCATTCACCTCGTGCTCCGGAATGCCGATCACCGCCGCGACGAGCAGAATGGCCTCGCGAATGCCTCCGCTGACCAACACTACGCGCCGACCGGTCTGATGGAGCAGACGGACCGCGCTCGCCGCCTGCGGTGCGATGCTCGCGAGGTATTCCTTCGAAAGGGCATTCACTTCGTGCCGGGTCGGCTGGACGAGCGCCAATCGTTCGCCGTACACGGTGTCCAGCGAGATCTCCCCCCGCATTGCTCGATCGGTCAGGGCGGCAACCGCGGCACTCACCTCAGGTGCGCGCTGACTCGCCAGCCAATCAATGCCCTCGATGCCGCAAAGTGTAGAGTCGACATCGAGAATGACACTCTCGAAGCCGGTGCTGGTCATAGCACGTTGCCGGGCGCAAGGATGTCTGACGGATCGAGCTCGCGCTTCAGCGCCCGCATCGCGCGCACCTGCAGCGGCGACAGCTGCATCGACAGCCACTTTCGCTTGATCTTCCCGATGCCGTGCTCCGCTGCTACGGTACCACCGAGCGCGATCACTTCCCGGAGCGTGGCCTCGACCACGCGTTCGACGACCCGGAGGTGCTCCGCGTCGCTCGCGATGAAGTTCTGGTGTGGATGGCCATTCCCGGCGTGTCCGTAAATCACCGCCTGTTCGATCCCCGCCTCGTTTGCCAGCGCGCGTGCGAGTCCGATGGCGTGCTCGAGCAGCGGATACGGTACGGCCCAATCGGTCGAGACCTTCCGACCGCCGAAGTCGCGGCGTCTGGCGCCCCGCTCGTTCATCTGCGCTGGCACCGCGTGGCGCATCCGACGCGCATCCCGGAGCGCGGTTTCGCCGGCAAACACGCGCACGTCGTCCACCAGCGCCCCGAACGACTCGGCCAGCGAGAGCCAGTCGTCGAGCGCGGGTTCCTGTTCCGCCGGAGGCACTTCTTCCACATACACGAGCGCCTGTGCGCCCCTGGCCCAGGAGTCGCTATCCTCCGTTACACGGGCGATCTCCAGCGCGAGGACGTCGAAAAACTCGAGACATCTCGCATGAACGTGCATGCTGTTCCGTGCCGCCACGACGAAGCGGAGTGCGTTCGCTTCGCTGCTGAAGGGAATGGCGAGTCCGATGACTTGCTCCGGTAGCGGGAGAAGCGCAAGTTCGGCCGCGACGACGACGCCTAGCGTCCCCTCGCTGCCGACGAACCAGTCCACCGGATCGTGTGCCAGCAGGTAGCCGACGGTGTTCTTCTCGAGCGATGTGCGGCGCAACTCAACGATCGAGCCATCCGCGAGCGCCACCGAGAGTGCGCGCACGTGCGCGCGCGTCGGCCCATATCGCAGCGAGCGTGCTCCCGATGCGTTGCAGGCGATAGCCCCGCCAATGGTACACTCCTCCTCGCTGGTGGGATCGGGCGCGAACAGCAGGTTATGCTCGGCGCACGCGCGCTTGAGATCTCCCACCAACACACCGGGTTCCACGCGCGCCACACGCGCCACGGGATCGATGTCGATGATTCGTTGCATGGCGCGCAGCGACAGGAGAATTCCACGATCACTGATCGATGCCCCGGTGGTACTGGTCTGCCCGCCTGCGGGAGTGACCGGCGTACGCGTTGCCGACGACTCGGCCAGGAGAGCAGCCACGTGAGCGGGCGACGTCGCGCGGACCACCCCGTCCGGGATGAGCATCAGGCCCGACGCGTCGGCGGAATACGCCCGACGCACCTCCACGTCACGCGAGACGTCAGGCGAGCTTGATCCGTCCATTCAAGCGCCACGGAAGTGAACGATGGTCGCCGACGTGATGTCGGGGAGTCTGAGCAGCGCGTCGCGCACGCCCGCGTCCACCGATCCGTCCACGCTGATGGCCGCCAGCGCTTCACCACCCTGTGCCAGCCGGGCCTGGTGATATTCGGCAATGTTCACGTGGGCATCACCGAGCAGTGTTCCGACCCGGCCAATGACGCCGGGCACATCGTGATTCGTGAGAATCACCAGCGTGTCGCGCGGGGCCACGTCCACGTGAAAACCGCCGATGCGCGTCAGGCGCCCGGTTGATCCGTCCGGCGCCACCCCCGCCACGGCGAGCTCCTGCATACCCCCACTCAGGCTCACCTGCACGCCGAACGGCCCAAGGGTGCTCGATTCGGAGCAGGACAGTTCGATGCCTCGGGCTTCCGCGATCGACCGCGCATTGATGAGGTTCAATCGCTCGAGATCCAGCGCGCCTTCCAGCACTCCGGCGGCGGCCGACGCGAGCAACGCGTCGGACGCGCTCGCCAACTCCGCGCCGCACCGCAGCGAAAGTCGCTGCACGGCCTGTACGCCGCGATCAGCGAGAATGGCGCGTGCGACGGCAGCGGCTCGGCGCGCCACGTGGAGTGCCGAATGCAGCTCGCGCCAGTCGCCCGTGCCCGTGCTGGCGACGTTGATCGATCGCGATAACTCATTATGCAGCAGCGCATCGCGCACCGCCGCACAGGCGTCCACCGCGACATTTCGCTGGGCCTCGGCGCTCGACGCGCCGATATGCGGGGTCAGCAGCGTGTTCGAGGCCGTGCGGAGCGGCGAGTCCGGCGCGAGCGGTTCCTTCGTGAACGCATCCACGATGGCGCCGCGCAGGTGCCCGTTCTCGAGCGCGTGTACCAGCGCGACCTCCTCGATGATGCCGCCTCGCGCCATGTTCACCGCGATGGCGCCGCTCTTGAGGCGCGCCAGTTCGCGACGGCCAATCATGCCGAGGGTTTCGGCGGTGAGCGGCGTGTGCACGGTGAGCACATCCGCTTCGTCCAGTCCCTGCTCGAGCGTCGCCAGCCGCCGGATCTTGAGGGCCCGGAAGCGCTCGTCCCCCACGAACGGATCGTAACCAGCGACGTTCATCCCAAACGCGAGTGCTCGCGTCGCGATCTCCCCTCCGATGCGTCCCACGCCGACGATCACGAGCGTCTTGCCTTTCAGTTCAGTGCCCAGCAGGTGCGCGCGCTCCCACGTGCCGTCACGCATCGACGTCGCGGCGCGGGGCAGATGGCGAATGAGACCGATCAGCGTGCCGAAGAACAGCTCGGCCACGGCGATGGTGTTTCCAGCGGGGGCGTTGATGACGGCGATGCCCAGGGCCGTCGCCGCGTCGAGCGCGATGTTGTCCACTCCGACGCCGGCTCGGCCCACGACACGTAATCGTGTGGCGCGGCGCAGAAGCGCTTCGGTGATACGCGTCGCGCTGCGACCCAGGATGGCATCGTATTGGCCGATTCGCTCCAGCAGTTCCGCTGCGGGCAGTGTCGGCAATTCGTCCACGGCGAACGACGGTTCGGCGGTGAGCAGCGCGACGCCTTCGGCGTCGATATCGTCGGTGACGAGGATGCGGTATTGCACGTGTGGTGAGCGGCCAGGGTTCTGCTCAAGCTCGCGTGGCGACTCGTTGCGGGCAACCCGTGGTAGGAACCGTGCACCTGGAGCATATTCGAAACCATGCCTACTCCAAATCCGCGAGATCGTCTGATCGATATCGCGGTGCTCGTGCTGATCCTGCTGGGCGCCGCGCTCTGCGCGACGGCCAACAGCCGGCTGCATGACATTTCGCGACTGTCGTACCGGAACCCGGGGCCGTCAAGCATCTCCCAGCTCGCCGCCGCCGACCGCGCTCGTTATCTGGCGTACGGCGGCGTTGGGCTGATCCTTGTCGGGTGCGTCGTCGCGGGTATCGGGGCTGTGCGACTATCTCGACGCGATGTCTAGCTGATCGCCATCGTACCTTCGCAAACCAGCACCGACGACCCGCCGACCCGCACACCCGTGACCGTGCCATCCGCGACGTCGACTTCCACCTCCAGAATACTCGGCCGGCCCATCTCGAAGCCCTGTTCTACCCGCCAGTGCAGCAGCCCGTCGCGCAACGGGTTCCGGGCGGCAAGATAGCCGCCCAACGCGGCGCAGGCACTGCCAGTGGCGGGATCCTCCGGAACGTTTAGCGCGGGCGCGAACATGCGAGCATGCACGTCCGAGCCCGGGCGCTCGGCGTCGAGCGCAAAGACGAACACCTCCGACGCCCAGCTTCCCGCGAGCGCGTCTTTCCAGGCGTCGATGACGATGTGGGCGCGCGCGACTGCGGCGCGATGGCGCACCGGAACCAACACGAAGGGAAGGCCGGACGAAAGCGCCTGTGCGGACCACGTGCCGTCGAGCAGGTCGTCCGTTTCGAGTCCAAGAAGCGCCGCTAGAATCGTGCGCTCGGGCGGTGGTGGCCCGATCTCCGGCAGTTTGGTGACGGAAAGCTGAGCGAAGGTCGGCACTCCGTTTGTTGAACGAATGACCACCGGTACCGCGCCGACTCCCTCCTCGAATACGATGTACGTCGTGTCGCCCGTGAGCGCGATCTCACCGATGCTCGCGAGCACATGCGCCGTACCCACCGTGGGGTGCCCCGCGAAAGGCACCTCGGCCCCGGGCGTGAAGATCCTCACCTGGCGTGTGTGTTGCGGATCGGTCGGTGGATAGACGAACGTGGTTTCGGAGTAATTGAACTCGCGCGTGACGTCCTGCAGGCGATGCTCCGGAATGCCGCGCGCATCGGGAAAGACTGCGAGCTGATTCCCGCCGAACGGGACGTTGGTAAAGACGTCGATGGTGAAGTAGCGGTATCTCGGCATGCGTTACTCTTCCGCCATGAACGGATAGCGGAAATCCGTGGGGGGCGAGAAAGTCTCCTTGATGCTCCGCGCACTCACCCACCGCGTCAGGTTGAGCTTCGACCCGGCCTTGTCGTTCGTGCCAGATCCGCGCGCACCACCAAACGGCTGTTGGCCGACCACTGCACCGGTCGGCTTGTCATTGACATAGAAGTTGCCAGCCGCGTTCCGCAACGCGAACATCGCCTCGCGCACCGCGCTCCGGTCGTTCGCGAAGACAGCACCCGTCAAGGCGTATGGCGACGTCCTGTCGACGATGTGCAACATCTCCGACCACTTCGCATCGTCGTACACGTACACCGTCACCACGGGGCCGAAGATCTCTTCGCACAACAACCGGTATCCCGCGTCCTCCGTCTCGACGAGTGTGGGATGCACGAAGAACCCCGTCGATCCATCGACCGCTCCCCCCTCGACCACGGTCGCGTTCCTTTTCGCGTCGTCGATGTACCCGGAGATCTTGGTGAACGCTTTCCTGTCGATCACGGCGCCCATGAAGTTTCGGAAGTCCGTGATGTCGCCGACCTTCAGTTCCCGAATGATGGCCACCGTCCGCTCCTTCACCTCCTTCCACTGCGAGCGCGGCACGTACACTCGGCTCGCGGCGGAGCACTTCTGTCCCTGGTACTCATAGCCGCCGCGCGCGATGGCTACCGCGAGCGCCTGTGCATCGGCTGACACGTGGGCGACGATGAAGTCCTTGCCCCCGGTTTCGCCGACGATTCTGGGATAGCTGTGATACCGGGACATGTCCGCGCCGATCGTCTGCCACATCGTGTTGAACACGCCCGTGCTCCCTGTGAAGTGCACGCCGGCGAGATCGCGATGCGCCAGTGCCACGTTGGAAATAGCCGCGGCGTCCCCCGACACGAGGTTGATGACGCCTGGCGGAAGCCCCGCCGCTTCCAACAACCGCATCAGATGATACGCCGAGAGCATGGCCGTGGCCGCCGGCTTCCAGACGACCGTGTTCCCCATCAATGCGGGCGCCGTGGGAAGATTACCCGCGATTGACGTGAAGTTGAATGGCGTGACCGCGTAGACGAAGCCTTCGAGCGGTCGGTAGTCGAGCTGGTTCCACATCATGTTGTTGCTCAACGGCTGTTCCGCGTACAGCTCCTCCGCATACCCCGGGTTGAAGCGCCAGAAATCAATCAGTTCGCACGCCGAGTCGATCTCGGCTTGAAACACCGTCTTCGACTGCCCCAGCATGGTTGCGGCGTTGATCGTTGTGCGCCAGGTAGTCGTGAGCAACTCCGCGGCGCGCAGGAATACGGCGGCGCGGTCCTCCCATGGCCAGTTTCCCCAATCGTGTCTCGCGCGGTTGGCGGCGGCGATCGCCTGTTCCACATGCCCCGGCGTCGCCATGTGCCAATCGGCCAGGACGTGCTGATGGTCGTGAGGCATCACGACATGCGCGAGCTCGCCGGTCCGCACGTCCTGCCCGTCGATGATGAGCGGGATGTCCACACGGTCATTCGTCATCGTCGACAGCCGCTCCTTGAGCGCCAGTTTTTCCGGGGAGCCCGGTGCGTAGCTCCTGATCGGCTCGTTGACTGCCGGCGGTATGCGACGTGTGCCGGCGAATCCGGCAAGCGGAGCGGCGGATTCGGGCGAGCGCGGAGCAACCATGTCGGTATCGGGAAAGGATTGAGTGAGGGGATACGGTGCCGGTTAAAGATAATCCGATTGGCATCGTCACGTTCGCTTCTCGCGTCGCGAGCCACGGACTATTGTCAGGGCATGACTCTGCGGAATCGATCCAGGTGGCTTACGCCGGTTGCTGGTGCCGTCGTCCTGGCGTGCTCCTCCCAGCCGGTCCGCTGGACGGGCGAGCGCTCCCTGCAGTCCTCCGTTGCCGGAGTGTCGCTTGCCGCGGACGGCGCGTTCGTGGACGACTCGCTGGCGCGGAGGGCAGCGACCGTGACACCGCCCGCGGCGCTGTGTGCCGGGTCACTGCGTCTCGCCCGCGCCGGCCGGATACTCTACGCCGCATGGTGGTCACCTCGGCCCGACAGCCTGGCACGTCTCCTCTCGGCGCGGTCCAGCGACGGCGGCGCAACCTGGGAACCCGCGGCTGCCGTGGATACCACTGACCACGGGGCAACCGGCTGCCATCGGGAGGCGCCGTCGATCGCCGCGGACTCCTCCACCGGGTACGTGCACGTGGCGTACGCATTACTAGCCCCCGAAGGGCCCGGGCTCTTCTTCTCGCATTCGATGGACGGCGGAAAATCCTTCCACGCGCCCGTCCCGATCGTCTACGGAGATAAGCTGGGACGGACCAGTGTGGCGGCGTCTGGCGATCTCGTCACCGTTGCGTTCGAAGACCCGAACAGCGTCGTACCGCGCGTGGGCCTCGCGATCTCCCGCTCCATGGGCCACATTTTCGAGGATCGTCTGTTGCCGGTTTCTGACGACAATGGTGCGGCCGCGCGCCCCCTCGTTGCGCTGCAGGGGCACAGGGTGTCAGTAGCCTGGCAGGAGCGCGTCGCCGCCAATGGTGACGTCGTCCTGCGCGTCCGCACCGGTACGGTTCACTAGCGCACCCCGCGTCCCGACATGCGCGTACTCTTCGCCGACGATGACGTCATCGCTCGAACACTGGTTGGGGCGGTCCTCGATGACCTTGGCCATGTAGTGACGACCGCCGCGGACGGCGAGAGCGCATGGCGCACGTTTCAGGACGCGCCCACGCCGCTGGTCATCCTCGACATCAATATGCCCGGCCTTGACGGCCTCGAAGTGTGCCGCCGAATCCGCACGCACGAAGCCGGACGCGAAACATTCGTCCTTATTATCACTGCCCGCGACGGCCGCGATGATCTGACGGACGTGCTGGAGGCCGGTGCGGACGATTACGTCACCAAGCCGAGTTCTCCGGAAAACCTGCGCGCCCGGCTGCAGATCGCCAACCGCCGCATCGCGCAGGATACCGCTCGGCGCACTGCCGAGGCGGAGCTTGCCCGCTCGCGCTGGCTCGCGGGCATCGGCGAAACGACCATTGCGCTCGAGCACGAGATCAACAATCCGCTCTCCGCACTCCTGGGTCACGCGGAACTGCTCATGATGGATCGTTCGCTCGGCGACGAGCACCTGGAGCAGTTGCGCATCATCCAGGAACAGGCCGCTCGCATCGCGCAGGTCGTGCGACGTCTTGCCAAGCTCAAGAACCCTCAATCGGTCGAATATCTCGCGGGTTCGCGCATGCTGGACCTGTCGACACGCGGCGGCCGACTCGAATAGCCACCATCGGAGCACACGCTTGGAGCACTACTTCGGCGCGCATACCATCGACACGGGCGGCATCCACATGGCGGCGCGCCGCGCCGACAACGCGCGTATGCGCGCTCTCCAGATCTTCACGGCGATTCCCAAGTACTACGGCGACAGGGTGTCCATCAGGACGGAGCGCGTCGAACGCTTCCGCGAGGTGCTTGCCGCCACCAGAATCGCGCCCGAGCGCGTGGTCGTCCATGCGGCGTACGTTCTCAATACGGCCACGCCGGACGTGGCGAAGTGGGAACGCGCACGTGACGGGCTTGCCAAGGAACTCGAGCGATCGACGAAGCTCGGCGTGGGTGCAGTGTGCTTTCATCCAGGAGCCGCGACGGACGGGGATCGCGACGCGGCCGCGGCGCGCATCGCCGCAGCCATGACTCACGCGCTCGAACGGGTGAACGGTGATACGCGCCTGCTCGTGGAGAACACGGCCGGTGCAGGAACGACCATGGGCCGTACGCCGGCGGAAGTCGGTGCCATTTTGCGACACATCCCGGCTCGCCTCCGCGACCGTGCGGGGTTCGGTCTGGACACGTGTCATCTCTTCGCGAGCGGATACGACCTTCGGGAGTCGAAGGAAGCCGTGTCGCGGGTGCTCGACACATTCGAAGAAGCGACAGGGGAGGCGCCCGGGTTCTACCACTTGAACGACAGCGAAGGCGCCCTTGCGTCGAACAAGGATCGGCATCGACTCATCGGCGACGGCGCCATCGGCGAACAGGCGTTCGCCTGGCTGCTTGCGGACCCCCGCACGAAGGGCGTGCCCCTCATCCTCGAAACGCCACAGCTCAACGTCGAAATCGGCGAGGACGATGAGTCGCCAGATCCCTACGACGTCCGAATGATGGCGCTGCTCGATCGCCTGTCGCGCTGAGGGAGAGAGGTGCCTCGGGCCGGGCGCGGCGTCGCCGATTTCGTCCCGGAACGGCGCCTCTGTGCGGCGTACTTCGCCATTGCCCGGGCGCGATGACCAACGGAATTTGCCCGCCCGCTCACGTGGAACCGATGCGCGTCGAGTGAAAGTTTCTGCTTCTCATAGGGGGAAACCACACTTTCCCTATTGCGTACCCCACGAGGCATTGTATCTTGCGCCCCGTCGTACAGCGTTTCGCGCATAGCGAGAAACTGTTCATCATTCCAGGAGACCAGCATGGCCGCTAAGAAGACGGCGAAGAAGGGCGCTGCGAAGAAGGCCCCCGCGAAGAAGGCCCCCGCGAAGAAGAGCGCGGCTAAGAAGAGTCCCGCCAAGAAGGCGGCAAAGAAGACGGCGAAGAAGGCGGCCAAGCGCACGCCGAACGCCGCCTTCATGAAGGCGATGACACCGAGTCCGGCGCTCAGCGCCGTCGTCGGCACCGCGCCGCTGCCGCGCACGGAAGTCACCAAGAAGCTCTGGGGCTACATCAAGAAGAAGGGTCTGCAGGATGCCAAGAACCGTCGCATGATCAACGCGGACGATGCACTCAAGCCGGTGTTCGGCGGCAAGGCCCAGGTCTCGATGTTCGAGATGACCAAGCTCGTGAACAAGCACCTCAAGTAGTCCGCGTCGTACAATCGCTCGACCGAAGGGACGTGCCGCATCGCGGCACGTCCCTTCGCCGTTCGTGCCCCGCTGCACCCGAGCCCTTGCAGGGACGTGCCGCCGAGGGAGAGTTTCCCTGATCAGTGCACACCTCCCTCCCGCCGGACATGTCCCCGAACGTCGTCTCCAACGCACGCGGCAAAGGCCCCACCCGGAAGTCTCCCGCGCGCGCGGGCAGCTCGTCCCTGCGCGGCGCATGGGAATTCGTCAAGTCGATGGCGGGCGCCCTGCTCATCTACCTCGTCGTCAACACGCTGCTCATCGCCGCGTATCGCATCCCGTCCGGCTCGATGATCCCGACGCTGCTCGTCGGCGACTGGCTGTTCGTCAACAAGCTCGTCTACGGTCCGCACATTCCGTTCACCCAGACGTCGCTGCCGGGCTACGCCGAGCCGCAACGCGGCGAGGTGATCGTCTTCGAGTCGCCGTACCAGGCGGACAACGCCCCGGACTTCACGCCGACGCTGGTGAAGCGCATGGTCGGCATGCCCGGCGATACGCTCTACATG
>JANYIN010000115.1 GCA_025362035.1 Gemmatimonadaceae bacterium
TCTTTCACTCCCCGCACAGGGGTGCTTTTCACCTGTCCCTCACGGTACTCGTCCACTATCGGTCACACAGGAGTCTTTAGCCTTGGAGGGTGGTCCCCCCAGCTTCGCGCCCGGTTTCTCGTTCCGGGCGCTACTCAGGAATTCCGCTACGACCTGATCTCGTGTTCGGCTACCGGGCTCTCACCGTCTCTGGCCCCCCGTTCCAGGGGAGTTCACCTCACCTGCCAGGCCGCGTCCGCGGCTCCTACAACCCCGATCCCACCAGGAGATCGGTTTGGGCTCGGTCCGTTTCGCTCGCCGCTACTCCGGACATCTCGGTTGATTTCTCTTCCTCCAGGTACTGAGATGTTTCAGTTCCCCGGGTTCGCTTCACGCTTGCGCGTGATGACTGGCTTCCGCCAGCCGGGTTGCCCCATTCGGCCATCTCGGGATCACCGCGTGTGTGCCACTCCCCCGAGCTTCTCGCAGCTTACCACGGCCTTCATCGCCTCTGTGTGCCCAGGCATCCCCCACATGCCTTCCTTCGCTTGACCACATCTACATGCCAAGCAGAACTACGCGCAGTGCTATCGCAATCTACCTCTTACCAATCCGCTGTTCTCGTCATGGCACGCCACGACGAGCACATCGGCTCGGTAAAGATTCCATTTCCCACGATTTGCCGCCGGCCAAAAGACCAGACAAAAGCCGACGACCCATCCTCTGTCCTTCACTTGTCAATCAGCGTTCGCGAACTCGAACACTCTCGCGATGAGCCTTGCATTGTAAACGAGCTTCTGACGCGCTGCAAGTGCCGCGCCCGGACATATGTGGTGCCCCTCTACCCTGCCGACGGCACGCAAACACTCCGCTGAACGCGGCATCGACGAGGGGCCTGAATCGTACTCCGGTTCGGCGCAAATCTCAAGGGTGGCACGCTGGCCGCGGTGAGTCAGTCCGGTCGTGACAATCGAGCGCGCCACGCCAGGGGCAGGGCGCACGCGAACACCTTGTCGCCTTCCCAAACTGCCCCCGCACCCGATCCGGCCGCTCGGCAGTCCGCTAACTTTGCGGCATGCTCACAGCAACCGTCTCCACGAAAGGTGCGCGCCGCTGGGCCGCCGGCCACCCGTGGATCTACCGGAGCGACGTGCTGGACGCGCCTGCCGATGACGCTGGCGCAGTGCGCGTCACCGATCAGCGCGGGAAGCCACTTGGCATCGCCCTCTGGAGCCCTCGGTCGGAAATCTCCCTCCGTCTTCTCTCGTCCAACGCCGACGCCACGATCGACGCGCCATGGTGGCACCACGCGATCGGTCGCGCCATCGCTCGACGCAGTGGACTCGATCGCGAAACGAACGCATTCCGACTCGTGCACGGCGAAGGCGACGGCCTTCCGTCCCTCGTGGTCGATCGCTACGACCAATGGCTCGTCGTGCAACTGATGAGCGCGGGCCTGGAACACTTTCGGAGCGACATCGTACAGGCACTCCTGGACCATCTCTCCCCCGCCGGTATCCTGGCGCGACATGACGTCTCCCTGCGCGCCAAGGAAGGGCTCAGTCAGGATGTGGAGCTTCTGTTCGGAGCGGTGCCCGAAGAAATCGAGGTGCGCGAGGATGCAGTTCGCTTCCTCGCCGCGCCATGGCACGGACAGAAGACTGGCGCCTTTCTCGACCAGCGCGAAAACCGGACGCTGGTTGGCCGCGTGGCACGGGGGCGAGCATTGGATTGCTTCAGCTATCACGGATCGTTCGCGCTGCACCTCGCTCGGCAAGCCAGCCACGTCGTCGCCCTCGACTCGTCCGCCCATGCACTTGTCCGCGCGGAGGAGAACTTCCGCCGGAACGGACTGACCAACGGCGAATTCATCGAGGCGAACGCCTTCGAATACCTCAAGGTGCAGGAGCGGGCGCGGGTGCGCTTCGACACCATCGTGCTCGATCCGCCGGCGTTCGCGAAAACACGCTCCGCGCTTCAGGCCGCGCTCCGCGGCTATAAAGAAATCAATCTGCGCGCCATGCGCTTGTTGTCACCCGGCGGCGTGCTGTTCACCGCCAGCTGCTCCTATCACCTCACCAAACCGCTCTTCCTCGAAATGCTGGAAGCGGCAGCAGCGGACAGCGGGCGACGCATGGTGCTGCGCGAACTCCGCGGACAAGCCGTCGACCATCCGGAACTGCTCACCGTCCCGGAGACGGGCTACATCAAGGGCGCGCTCCTCGAGGCGCTCGACTGATTGCATTTATGTCTGCCGCGCGTCCTCGGGTGGACTCGAGTGACATCACGTGCGCGAGGGCGTTGCGATGTGAGCGCGAGCGTGCCCGTCTATTTCTGGCACGACGGACAGTAGTACGTACCTCGCCCCGCTTGCACCATTCGTTCTATTGATGTCTTGCAGCGACGGCACGGCTGCCCCGCGCGATCGTACACATCCAACTGCGCGGCGGCGTCGTCGGTGTACCGTGCTCCGGTCGCGCGCTTCAGCACCGTCGAGATCGCCGTTCGCAGGGCACGGACCTGCGCTCGGCTCAGCGAATTGCTCGCCGCTCGCGGATCGATCCGTGCCCGCCAGAGTGATTCCGCGACGTAGATGTTTCCCAGGCCAGCCACGAGTCTCTGGTCGAGTAGCGCGTTCTTGATCGGAGCACGTCGCAGCGCAAGGGCGGCACTGAGTTGTTCGGCGCTCCAGTTCGCATCCGCGGCATCGGGGCCGAGCCCGAGCTCGGGCATTTCGCCCGCAGGATGAAGTTCGAAGGTCCCCAGCGCGCGCGAGTCCACAAGTACAAGACGACTCCCGTTGATGAACTCGATGGCGACTCGGGCGAAACGCGGAAGGGCCGCGCGCGTGGTGTCCTGCACCCAGTCGCCGCTCATCCGGAAATGCGCGTGAAGTACACGCCCGTCTCGGAGATGCAGGAGCTGGTGTTTCCCACGGCGCTCCACGCGCTCGACGTGCGCGCCCACAAGCAACCGGAGTCGGCTCAACGAAACTCGGCGACGAAACGCGGGGTGTAGCAATCGCACTCGCGCGATCGTTTGGCCTTCCGCGGCACTCCTCAACAGATCAAGGGCTGCTTCAACTTCCGGAAGTTCAGGCATCCTGCTCCTCGAGGCTCACGTGGAACACGCAAGCTAGGCAGAATGCGCCGTATGCTCACGCCCCCCGTCCTCCCCGAGACTGCCGTTGTCGCGCGGTTGATGTCGGCACGAGGCGATACGCGTTGCGCGGGATAACGATCTAAACAGGTGTAGCCGAGTTCGTTTACGCGATAAACTTAATTGGCACAAATACTTGCGCGATCGCCCGATTGTTCTAGCTTAGTCGCGTCCTCAGCCCATCCCGCATGACGCCGCGCCAGTCCCGATCTCTCAAGTTCGAGTACCAGGACTATCTCGAGCGTGAGATCGAGAATTACAAGGACTCAGTGTCTCGCAAGGTGCTTCTGTCCATCGCCGACGATGCGGTGGCTGTGATTGCCGCCAAGGAACAGGTGGAACTGGGCGAGATGACGCTGTGCATCGAAGTGGACAAGATCATCTCCAAGCGGTTGAGACTGCCCACCTTCGCCGTGTGGCAGAGTCGGCGCGTGAAGTTGTTGAAGGAGCTTCGTCGCCCTGAGCATTGGGGATTGAGCCGCGATCATGCGGTCGTGCGCGCCGTGCAATCCGTCACGGGTGATTCACGCGTGCTGCTCGCCGGCGCGCTGATTGATTCACCGGCCCTGTATCTGGCGGCCAATGGGTGCGATGTGACGGCGTTGGCTGCGCCCGACGACGTGCAGCGGGTACTCGACGCGGCGCGGGAAGCGGGTCTCGGCGACTACGTTCACGCCAGCACTCTGGGTCTCGATTGCTTTACGCCGGAGGCGCCGCTCAGTGCGGTGATTTACTCGCCTGCCGCGTTCAAAGGGCTGAGTGCGGCGGAACGCGCGCGCGTGATTCAGGTGTTGCAGAGTGCCACCGCTGACGGTGGCGTGCACCTGGTTCAAACAATCGTCGCCGGCAAGCGGACTCCTGTGTCGATCGACGAGCTGCGCCGTCGGTATCGGGGGTGGGACGTGACAGTTGACGAAGGGGAGTCGAACAGCTTTCTGGCGCGAAAGGGAGTGGCGTAGCGGAGGCAATGTTGCAGAATGACTCATCAGGCGACGTAACGAAGCGTATCAATGGGACACAGGGCGGCCGATCATTCGGTCGCTCATTTTCGTAAGCCCTTTCTCTGGAACGAGTTGACAATTCGCGCCGCGATGGCATTCAAGGTGCTTTGTAGCGAGGGTGCCCCCGACCGTTCCGGGGGTTTTCCTTATTCGTTGGCGTCAGCCTTTCTATATGAAGCAGAAGAAGCACGAGACTCACATCGAGTCCGATGAGCCAGTTGGTATCGTGATCTCCAGTGGTTGGGAGGTCGAATCCGTTCCCCGATTCAGCGCCTATATGTGGGCGCCGGCTCCCGAGGACGACGCCGAGGAGGATGTGCAGCCTGCGCTGAGCTAAGGCTACTGGGATACAGAACGCGCTGCGGAGTACCGCAGCGCGTTCTGTATTCTGAGTGGAGCATGCAGCGTGGAGCGAAAGAAGCCGGCGCCAAGGCGCCGGCTTCTCCGTTGTACAATGACGGACAGCTTACTTCTTTTTCTTTGCAGCCTTCTTGGCCGTCTTCTTGGCCGCCTTCTTGGCGCCGCCCTTCTTCGCGGTCTTCTTTGCAGGCGACTTCTTCGCGGCCTTCTTGGCAGTCTTCTTTTTTGCAGCCATGGTAATCTCCAATGAAGGAGTGAATCGCTCGATCGAACCCCCGGTGGTTCGGACGAGCCAATGGGTGGCCGCCGAGGCGGTTTCCCCACTGCGGCACGATCTCATGGCGAGACCGTGACGACGTGCGACGCTATCAAGAAACTGCGTCGCTTAGAATCCAGAAACGTTGACACGCAAATTCGCGACCGCGAGCTCGGCCTTCCGAAGGGAAAGACGCGTCGCGCGTGAATCGTGCGTGGTGCGCTGATATACAGGACGAAGATATGGGGATCTGGTGACAAGAACATCATGCGCCGGCGACGCAAGCGCGGTGTCGTTCGAGTCGGACGTGGCGTGGCGAGGCGACAATGCAGCCGAACCATACGCGACGGCGGCGGATTGAGCCGCAGCGATTGTGGCGTTCGCAGCGGTGGCAGCAGAAGTGATGGTACTGAATTCTCTGCGGGTCGAACCCACGCAATAGCCTGTGCACTGGTGACGGCTCGATGCGCGCTCGGATGATGGCGCACCACTCATGAGCATCTGGCGCGAATATAGGAACGAGTGAAATCGCACGCAATAGTGAATCGCGCGTCTCATTGTTCCTCATGGTTCTTCGTGCGCCGGTTCCTTCGCCGTGATCTGTCTCACCAAATGCATCACGCGCACTGCACATGCACTTCCCTCATCCCAAGTCACCTGCGAGTTTTCGTGCACGCCGCGACCGAAACGCGTCGATCAGGATCACTCTGCACTGTGAGCGAGGCGACGTGAGAGCGCTTGTGAAGGAGACGGCCGGACCTGGGTTCATTTTGCGCGACGTCGCGCGGCCGGTCATCCGCGACGATGAAGTATTGATCAAGGTCCGTCGGGCCGGCGTGTGCGGAACGGACGTGCACATCTATGACTGGGACGCGTGGGCGCAGGGACGCTGTCGGCCGCCGTTCACCGTGGGACACGAATTCGCCGGCGATGTCGTGCAGGTCGGCCGCCTCGTCGCCGACGTGCGCGAAGGCGATCGCGTCACCGCCGAAGGGCACATCGTGTGCGGACGGTGCCACCTCTGCCGCACCGGCAACGCCCACGTATGCCCGAACACACGCATCATCGGCGTGGATCGCGACGGCTGCTTCGCGGACTACATCGCCATGCCTGCGTCGAACGTCTGGCACCTCGACGAATCCGTATCCTACGAGATCGGAGGGATCCACGATCCCATGGGCAACGCGTTTCACACTGCGCTGGTCGGAACGGAACTTCCCGGCAAGACGGTTCTCATCACGGGGTGCGGTCCGATCGGCCTCTTCGCCGTGGGCATCTGCAAGGCGGCGGGTGCCTCGCGCATCCTAGCGAGCGACGTGAACGCAACTCGTCTCGATCTCGCCCTGCGCATGGGGGCGCACGACGCCCTCACGCCACCGGACGCGGCGCGCGTCGTCAAGGCCAGGACCGCAGATCTCGGCGTCGACGTGGTGCTCGAAATGTCAGGTGTGCCGTCGGCCATCCATCAGGCATTCGCGCTGGTGCGCGTCGGTGGGCGCGTGCAAATGCTCGGCATTCCCGCGAAGCCGATGGACGTCGACTTTGCCACCGAGATCATCTTCAAAGGCATCACCGTGTACGGCGTGGTGGGCCGCCGCATGTACGACACCTGGATCCAGATGACGCAGTTCCTGCGCTCGGGTCAGTTCGACCCGACTCCCGTGATCACGCACCGCTTCCCCCTCGAGCGCTTCGATGACGCGATCGCCGCGATCAAGGGCGGATCCGCAGGAAAGGTCGTGTTCGAAATCGCGTGACCGCGGGGATGTTGACCGACTCACCTCTTGATCTTCCATGGCGCTCAATTCCGATTTCACCGCCGGTCTCGAGACGAAGCTTCAACAGCTTCGCGATGACCGCGTGTACAAGCGACTCAACTATCTGGAGTCACCCCAGGCTGCGCGTGTGCGGATGGAAGGGCGCGGGGATGTCTTGATCCTCTCCTCCAACAACTATCTTGGACTCTGCGACGAGCCGGCAGTGGTGAGTGCGGGCATCGAGGGACTGCGACAATACGGCGCAGGAACCGGCAGTGTTCGCTTCATCTGCGGCACCTTTACCATTCACCGCGAATTGGAGCAGGCGCTCGCACGCTTCGTCGGCACCGATGCGTCGATGTCGTTCGTGTCGGCGTGGAACGCCAATGAAGGCCTGACCGCCACGGTTCTGGAGGAAGGCGACTTCGTCGTGTCGGACGCGCTCAATCATGCGTCGATCATCGACTCCATCCGCCTTGCGAAGGCGATCACGAAGTGTCAGTCGGCGGTGTACAAACACGTGGACCTCGCCGATCTGCGTGACAAGCTCCAGAGTGCCCGCGGCGCCAAGCGGCGCATGGTCTGGACCGACGGCATTTTCTCCATGGAAGGATCGATCGCGCCGCTGCCGGATCTGCTCCAGATCTGCAAGGACCACGACGCGATTCTGGTGGTCGACGACTCGCACGCCACGGGCGTGCTCGGCCAGACCGGACGAGGAACGGCGGAACACTTCGGAATGCTGGGAGAAGTGGACATCATCACCTCCACCCTCGGGAAGGCGGTTGGCGGCGCTGCGGGGGGTTTTGTGGCCGGTTCGTCCGCGCTCTGCGATTACCTGACCCAACGGTCGCGGCCGCAACTCTTTTCGAATGCACTCCCACCCAGCGTGGCCGCGAGCGCACTGGCAGCGGTGCAATTCATCGAATCGCATCCGGCGCGCGTGCAGGCGCTGCGCGACAATGCCCGCTACTTCCGTGAGCGAATCGTCGAGGCGGGGTTCGCGCCGCTCCCCGGCGAGACCCCGATCATCCCGATCATCGTGGGCGAAACAGCGGCGGCGATCCTGATGAGCGACCTGCTGCTGGACGAAGGCGTGTTCGCCACGGGCTTCGGCTTCCCCGTTGTGCCGCAGGGACAGGCGCGGGTGCGCTGCCAGATCTCGGCGGCCCACACGACAGACGACCTCGACCAGGCGATTGCAGCGTTTGTCCGAGTTGGAAGGAAGTTGAAGGTGATCTAGTTTCGTGACCGATCGGTCGCACACTTCGTCCCAGACATGAGCCTGTGACCGCTGGCGGTTGTGGGCGACGCTCTCTCTTCTCGAGGTTTCTCGCTATGCGACTCCTCCGTGTGTTGGCGGTTGCCACCGGCTTCGCCGCTCTGATTTCACATACGAGTGCGGCACAGGATGGGAGGCAGTTCAAGGACGCGTGGTTCTGGGGTCTGAAGACCGGGGCGGTGTCGTTTTCATCCGCCACGACTACAAACGGCGGGGCACCGCTGATCGGCGCCGAGTGGCTCATCACACGGACGCATGGCGGCCTGTACGTGAGCTTCGATCAGGCGTTCCTCACGACGCAGGGCGGCTTCACGGATCGCGATCCGGACAGCACGTTCTCGTTCACGAGGTACGTGCGCCTCAAGAACATGCGTCGGCTCACGATCGCCGGCATGGTCTTCCCAATGGAGACGCGCAACATGCACCCATACGCCGGGCTGGGCCTGACGCTCAATCAGATTGCCGACGCCAACCTGTTGAGCACCACTTCGAACCCGGCTCGCTTCGCCATCGTCGTTGATAGTGTGCAGTCGAAGAAGGCCGTGTTCTCGCCGATCCTCCTCGTTGGATTGCAAGTTCGGTACAAGCCGCTGTCCGCGTTCGTGCAAGGCTCGATGTCGCCGATGCAAGAGGCGTTCTTCCTCTCGAACAACGGCAGCTCCAAGGCCTTCAACTATTCCATCGAATTCGGCGTCCGGTACAACGTCGGCAGCTCCATCGATCGGGCGCGCTGACGACCATCGTGAGCGCCAGGCTCACTCCAGGCGATGGTGACCGGGCGCTACCCGATGGTTTCCGTGTGCGCTGCCGCGTACCCGGTCCGGCGAAAATGCCTTGGCGTTGGTGAGACGAACGGATCGTCGCGAACGTAGAACCGAAGCGGTTGCTCCACCGCGCGCGTGATGCCGATGCGCGGCGAGATTTCGACATCGTCATCCGGCACAGGCGCACCTGCGCGTACGATGACTGGCCCCGAGCGAAGGGAGCAGCCATTCATCGCGCCAACGATTCCCATGGCAAGGCAGAGCTTCCCCGGGCCATTGGTGAGATCCCGCTCACGTTTCGCGCGCGGGCGGCGCTCGTGCATGAGATCGAGGCCATCAACGGGCGAGACGGCACGAATGAGGACGGCGCTCCCATGGCCGCGTTCACGTGTGACGGCGTTGACGCACCAGTACATTCCGTAGATGAAGTAGACGTACGCGATGCCCGGCGGCCCGAACAAGTGGACGTTGCGCGCGGTGCGCCCTGCCGCCGCGTGGCATGCGGGGTCATCCGGGCCGGTGTACGCCTCGGTCTCCACGATGCGCCCACGCGTGACCCCATCCGCCGTCGTGCACTCGAGTGTAGTGCCGAGTAGCTCACGGGCGACGCGCTCCGTTGGTCGATCGTAGAACGAGCGTGTAAGCACTGCGCTCGGCCGAGTGCGCCGCGCCAGTATCGGCGCGGCGCCTCCGGCTGGCGTCACGCGGTGCTGCGAGCCGCCGTCTTGCTGGCTCGCGGTTTCTTTGCCACCGAAGGCTTCTTAGTCCCGGAGGCTGGTGCCGCCTTGGCCTTTGGAGTGGCGGATTTTGCGACGCCCTTGGGCGTAGGCACCTTCGCGACGGATTTTTTCGTCGCACTTTTTTTTGCGGCGGGTTTGCGTGCCCGTTCCGTGACGGCCGGTTCCTGGGCAACTGGCGCCGCATCGACTAACGATGCAGTGACCGGAGCCGATGTCAGAGCGGCGACCACAGATGACGCGGCGTCAGGGCTGACGATAGAACTCGATGACGGGCCGACGACCCCAATGCTCAGAAGATCGGCCGGTGGCGTACCGGGACGTCCCCCGCGACCCCGACCGGACGAGCCGCGCGGGCCCATACCCCTGGGCGCAACCGCGGACGCGGCGACAGCCGGCGCATTGGTGATCGCTGTTTTCGCCAACTGATCGGCCACGGATTCGGCTTCCGCCACGCGAGCGACTTCGAAGTCGTCTCCACGGCGGCGGAGATCGATGATATCGTTGTCGTGAGCGTCCTTGAGGATCCGCGGAAAGTTGCGATCACTGAGGCTTTCGCTGTCGCGGCCGAGCAGCTCCCGTGACTTGGCGCGCACGATACTCGCGCGAACCGCAACGTCGCCCGACGTAAGGGCGGCCACGGCACGGTGCAGCAGGTCAAACGCCTCGTCCCTCGTGAGTCGCTCGCCGTTCACGCCGATCGCCTCCACGGGCGCCGCGGGATGCTGCGGACGGGGCGTACGCTCCGGCCTTGGCGTCCGATGCGGCGGTGCCGCTGGCGCCGCCAGTGCCGGTGCGACTGCGGCGCTGATTGTTGGCGCCACGGGCATGGTGGGTGGCGCAAGGAGTGCCGGAGCGCCGGCGGTCATTGCACTTGCGGCGAGGACCTCGCCATCCAGTGGCGGTTCTGCCGACGCGTCGGCGCGCGGGCGATCATCGCGATCGCGACCCCGTCCGCGGCGCCCGCGGCGCCCCCGACTTCCGGGCTTCTTGTCGTCGGCCCCTGCGATGGGCGTCTCGGTACGAGCCGCTTCGTCGGCGGCGGCATTTTCAGCCGCTCGCGCGTCACCTTGCGCGCCGCTGGGCAACCCGATTTCGAGTTGGCCGTTTTCAAGCTTGGTGGCCGAGAGCAGTCCGCGCTGCACCGCGTCCTGCACGAATCGCGAGAACTTGGCCATGCCAAGATCCTTCTCGTCGAACGAGTTGTCGATCTCCTGCATGACCTGCTTCAGGCGATCGGAGCGCATGACGTCGCCGTTGCGCTTCATGCGCTGGACGGCTTCCGTGACGAGTTCCCATGGATCCCACTTCTTTGCCGGTTCGTCGTCGTTGCTCTTGACCAGACCCGCGAGGGCGTTATAGCTGTAGTATTCGTCGCAGTTCATGACGAGCAGATCGCTGGACGATTCGCGGATGCCGACGCCAATGACGTACTTCCCGTACTCCTTGAGTTTGGTGACGAGGGACGCAAAGTCGCTGTCGCCGGAAAGCAGGATGTACGTGCCGATCTCGGGCCGCGTGAACACGAGCTCCATGGCATCGACGGCGAGCCGAATGTCGGTGGCGTTCTTCTTGGACGAGCCGTAGGCCGGCGCCATGATCATGTCGATGGACGACTCGGCCAGGGGCACGATGTACTGCGGGTATCGACGCCAGTCGGCATAGGCGCGTTGGACCGCGACCTTGCCCTTGATGATGTCGGAGCCCAGCAGGGTACGGAGTTCCTTTCCCAAGTCGGAACGAATCCCCATCGTGACGTTGTCGAAGTCGATGAGGAGTGCGGCATTCGGAGCGTGCATCTGTGGCGCGTAGCTTTGCGCGCCGACGTGAGGCGCGGTAAACGCCTGCGGGCCGCGGTGGATGAGCGCTGCGCCTGAGCGCGACGGTACATTCCGCGAATTGCGTGGATTCATTCTGTCCCTTGCGTCAAGCGACGCATGGCGATGTGAGCGGGCGCGCTATGGTGGCGAAACCCGTGCTCTCTGTCGCGGCGGCGCGCATCGATCGAAGGTCGGTCGGCGGGCGCGGCGGTCGCGCGTGGAGCGATTGTTCGCGGTGCTCACGTACACCGGCTCGCCCTACCGTGCGGAGGCACGGTCATTCAGGGCGGCACCGATCACGCCTCACCGCTAGTGACTGGTCACCCCCGGCGCCGCGGGCAGGTGCGCTCGCGCCGCCATGGAATGGCCAGATGGGAATGTAGTTCGGCCGGGGGAGATGCGTAAGGCACGGCGAGCTGGACCTGCCCGGTCCTCACTCTTTGACGATGCCGCGCGAATCGTCGGAAGAGGCGTGTGTGACGAGGGAAGGCGGGTGGCCGAGCCGGCCCTGACGGCGCGGTGGGCCGGGGTGGAAGCTCGGCGTGCGACCTATATTGTTGTGGCACATACCCTCTCTCGCCCTACGGAGTGACGGTGAAGCAGATTGGTTTCCGCGCTCGTCTCTTTGTCATTCTGCTTGGTTTCGCGCTCATCCCGACCATCGTGCTCTCGGTTGCGTGGGAGGTGACGGTCGTGAGCGCGCTGCCCCAACTTGGCACGGCGCCGGCGATGAAGCGGATCGCGGGGACGGGGCAGCGGGCGATCGCTGCGGCGCGATCGGGCGCCATCACCCCAGCCGAGCGCGCCATCCTCGACGAGCACGAGCACGCGCTGCGCGAGGGGCTGCTGCACGCGACACAGATGGAATTCCTCATGACGCGACGAGTGCCGGTGGTTGCGGCAGGGGTGGCGTTGCTGGCTTCCCTGCTGCTGACCTTCATCGCATCGCGCGTCGCCGGCCACCTCAGCAGAAACTTGAGTCGACCGCTCAGTGAACTCATCGGCTGGACGGAAACGATCGAACGTGGGGAACCGCTGCCCGACGTCCCACCGCGGCGCGGCGCGCCGGAGTTCGTCGTCCTTCGAAATCGGATGCGAGAGATGTCCACCGAACTTCGGATTCGTCGAGCGCGGGCCCTCGAAGCGGAGCGGGCCACTGCCATGCGCGAGTCGGCGCGACAGGTCGCGCATGAGCTCAAGAATCCTCTCACGCCGATTCGCTTTGCCGTGGCGCGATTGCGCCGCGAGGCGCCGGAGTCGCTGAGCGAAACGATCGACGTCCTCGATGCGGAAACCCAACGTCTCGAGGTGATGGCGCGCAGTTTTGCACAGTTCGGACGCCTGCCCGATGGACCGCGCGCGCCAGTGGACCTCGGCGAAATGGCGCGCAGCGTTACCCGAAGCGCCGTGCCGGCTGACCGACCGTTGACTGTGGACGTGGCGGATGACGTGCCGATGGTGCCGGGGCATGTGGACGCCCTCGGTCGGGCGCTGACGAACGTCCTGCTCAACGCCGTGGAAGCCAGCGCCCCGGATGCACCAATTGCGCTTTCCGTACGGCGCGCGGTCCGACAGGGCCGCCCAATGGTGGAGATCACCGTACGCGATCGAGGCACGGGCATGACGGCGTCTCGTCTCGAGCGGATCTTCGAGCCGTACGTTACGCACAAGCCCGGCGGCACTGGACTCGGCCTCGCCATCGTGCGACAGACCATGGTCGCCCACGATGGCGCCGCCGAAGTGGAAAGTGTGCCCGGGATGGGTACCACGATGCGACTGCTTCTCCCGGCGACCGCGCCGGCTCCCTGAACCACGAGGATTACATGGTCAGTCCGCTGTACATCCCGATCATCGCCATTTCCGTGGTACCGCTCATGGTCATCGGAATACCCATCGCGAAGGCGTACGCGCAGCGGCTGGAGCGCAAGCCGGTCGGCACAGCGGTGCCGCCCGACGTTCAGGCGCGGCTGGAACGCATGGAGCAGGCGATCGACAGCATTGCGGTGGAGATCGAACGTATCTCCGAAGGGCAGCGCTTCACCACCAAGCTGCTCTCGGAGCGCACGTCGCCGCCGACGCCGGCTCCCCGCTGACCACCGACTGTGCCGAGCGTACTGATCATCGACGACGAGGCGAACATCCGCCGGATGGTGGGCGCTTTGCTTGCGAGCGAAGGGTACGAAGTTCGCGATGCGGCGGACGGCGCGACGGGCGTGGCGAATGCAGCCGAGAGTGCACCGGACGTGGTCCTGCTGGATCTCATGATGCCTGGTGAACTGGACGGCCTTGCGGCGCTCGCGCAACTGCGGCGCAAGCTCCCCGACGTTCCGGTCATCATGATGAGCGGAAAGGCCGGACTCAGCGACGCAGTGAAGGCGACGAAGCTGGGCGCCTTCAATTTCCTGGAGAAGCCGCTCTCGCCGGAGGGGGTACTCCTGGCGCTCGCGTCGGCGCTGGAGCTTCGGCGCGTGCGGCGCGAAGCGCGCTCGCTGCGCGAGGATCTCGGGCTTGCGGGCGAGATGATCGGATCGAGTCCCGCGATGACGCGGGTCCGCGAGTTGATCGGGCGCATCGCACCGACTGACGCGCGCGTGTTGATTACCGGGGAATCAGGCACCGGCAAGGAGCTGGTTGCGGCTGCGATTCACTTCGGTAGCGCCCGACGCGATCGCCCGATCATACGCGTGAATTGTGCGGCGATTCCGCGGGATCTCGTGGAGAGTGAGATGTTCGGCCATGAGAAGGGATCATTCACCGGGGCCACGGAACGCCGGATCGGCCGGTTCGAACTCGCACACACGGGCACGCTGTTCCTGGATGAGGTTGGGGATCTCGGCCTGGAGGCGCAGGCCAAGCTGCTGCGCGCGATCGAAGCGCACGAGATCGAACGCGTCGGCGGCGGCAAACCGATCCGCGTAGACGTACGCATCGTGACGGCCACGAACCGCGATCTCGGACGCGCCGTGTCGGACGGGAGCTTTCGTGAAGACCTGTTCTTCCGGCTGAACGTGATTCCCATTCTGGTGCCGCCGCTGCACGAACGACCAGACGACATCCCTGCGCTGGTGGCGCATTTCTCAGCGCTGCATCACGCGCGCACCGGGCGGCGCGCACCCAACTGGACGCTGACGGCGCTGTCGCTCCTGGCCGGTCATCGCTGGCCGGGCAACATCCGGGAGTTGGCGAACATCGTCGAACGGCTCGCGATTCTGCACGCGGGTGGAGACGTGAGCGAACGTGATGTCCGCTCCGTGCTGGAGATCGATGGAGGGAGGGGGCGCGCGGACGAACCACTTCCCGATCCCTCCAGCCTCGACCACTCGCTGACCGATACGCTCGACGCCCACGAGCGCGTGCTCATCGTGCGCGCGCTGTCGGCCGCCAGCGGCAACGTGGCGGAGGCCTCGAGACGCCTCAGGACGGATCGTGCAAACCTGTACCGGCGAATGCGCCGACTCGGGATTCCCGTAGGCGATGAGTGAGCGGATTGCTTTGACCGGGGTGTCCATGCGGCGCGGACCAGGAGGATTGATGGCGTTGCTTTTCAAGCGGGGCGCAGGTTTCGCCGCCCGCGTGTTGCTGCCGCTGGGCATGGCGTCCGTCGCTGTTCCTCGTGCGCAGGCCCAGATCCGAGACACCGTCTCGATCCAGGAGGGACTTCACGCCGACGTCGCGCGCGAAGTCGCGGCGCTTTTCAATGCGCCAGTCGCTCTGCGCGCCACTCACCGAATCGAAATCGAGGAGGGCGTGACGGTAGCGGGCGACGTCGCCGTACTGAATGGCCCCGTGATCATCGCTGGGCACGTATCGGGACGTGTGTTGGCCATCAACGCGGACGTTGTGTTGCGCAAGGGCGCGCGCATCGACGGCGACCTCCTCGTGGTCGGCGGCGATGTGGAGGGACGCGATGGCGCCTCCATCGGCGGCGAGATCCGCATCTACCGCGCATCGCTGCGTTACGCACAGCAGGGAGATGAGATCGTCGCCGAGGTGGGGAACGGAACGGAGGATCAGGGATGGTGGCGGCGCTGGGAGCGGCGCGGCCAGCGCAATTTCACGCGGATCCAGGTGGCGTCAGCCGGCGCGTTCAATCGCGTGGAGGGGTTACCCATCCGGCTCGGGCCTCAATTCTATCGCGATCAGGGTTGGGGACATCTGCGGTTGGACGCAGTGGCGATTGCGCGGACGGCGAGCAGTTTCAATGGGTCCACCGTGGACGTCGGGCACGATGTGCGCGGCGAGGTACGGTTTGGACGTGAGTTCGGCGTCACGCTTGGTGGGCGCGTGTTCGACATGGTCGACCCCGTGGAACAGTGGCAGATGGGCAACATGGAAGTCGGCCTGTCGTCCTTCCTTTTTCACCGGGACTACCGCGACTACTTCCAACGCCACGGTGCTCGCGTGCAATCCGCGATTCGCGCCACCGAGAGCGCGGACCTGACGCTGAGCTATGGCGACGAGCGATGGAGTTCGCGTCGCGCGCGTGATCCCTTTGCGCTGTTCGCGAACGACCTGCGCTGGCGCGACAATCCGCGCGTGGATGAAGGGCGGTTTCACGTCACCAACCTGACGTTGCGCGTCGATACGCGGAACGACGCATTCAATCCATGGTCCGGCTGGTACGTGCTGGCCGACTATGAGAACGGCACCGGACTCATTGATCTCGTGGCACCCACGTCGTCAGGCGTCACACCGGTTGCGGCCGGCTCGACGCAATACCATCGCGGGTTCCTGGATCTGCGCCGATACAACAGGCTCGGGCCGAGCGCAGCGATCAACCTGCGGGTGGTGCTGGCGGGTTGGTTGAGTGGAGACCCGCTGCCCCTCGAGCGCCGTCTCTCCATCGACGGACCGGGCACGGTCCCCGGATTCGATTTCCGAACAAAGGGTGGCACAGATGTCGGGACGTGCGGCGTGGGCGAGCCCATCCCAGGGCGCCCCGCGCAGTGCGAGCGCATCTCGCTCGCGCAACTCGAGTATCGCAGCAGCATTCGCCTGTCGTTCTCCGATGGCGTGGAGGAACAGCGGCGCAATCGCTTTCGCGCCGACGGCGAGTGGGTGTTGTTCGCGGACGCCGGCCGAGGGTGGCTCGTGAATGCGCCGGGGAGCCCTCTCACCTTTCGCCGCGGCGAGCTTCCCCCGCTCTCCACCTTCCGCACGGATATCGGCGTGGGGCTCGACTTCGACCAGTTCGGGATCTACACGGCGAAGGCGCTGTCCGAGCGCGGGGACGCGCTGCATCTCTTCCTTCGCATTCGTCACCGCTTCTAGCAATGTGCCCAATCGGACGCGGGCACGCGCTCCTGTTGGCCCTCTTCCTCTTCGCCGCACCCGCTGCGCAGGCACAACGTGGCGTGCAGCTCGAGGTGGAGGTGCCGGCGGCGCCTGGTGCGGGAGCAACCGTCACCGCCGTCAATCTGTTCGCCGATGACGACATGCGTGAGCTGGTCCGCAGCGGGTTCCCGGCGCAACTGCACTACCGACTCGAACTCTGGCGCAAGGGTGGGCTGTTCGACGACCGCGAGCACCACGAGGAGTGGGACGTCGTCATCCAGTACGATCCATCGGCGCAACGGTATCGCGTGCTACGGCGACAGAAGGAGCATGTCGATGACCTTGGCAGTTTTGCGACGCTGTCCACGGCGAGAGTGCTGCTGGAGCGTCCGGCAAAATCGTCGATCGTGCCGGATCACGACAAGGCGCGCTACTACTATGCACTCGCTCTCGATATCGAAGCCCTGTCCGTGAGCGACATGGATGAACTGGGACGCTGGCTGCGCGGAGCTCGGGGGGGAACGGCCGCGACGGCGCTCGGTACTGGCATGCGCACGCTGATGCTGCGCCTGCTGGGCGGCGAGAAACGGCATTACGAGGCGAAGAGTGCGAGCTTCATTCCGGCGAATATCGTGGCGCCGTGAACAAAAAGAGCAGCTAGACCGCGGCTGCTTCGTCTGGATGTGCTTTCGAATCCGCGGCCCGGTGACCGTGCGGATGCACGCGATGCTCGAGCGCTTCGAGTTGATGCAGAATCGCATCCCCGTAAAACGTCTTGATATACCGCGCCTGCGTCTGTGTGAGGCGACGCACGGCCCACGAGAGATGCACGAAGTGAGGTTCCACCGGATGCGTCAGGGGATGCATGCCGATCTCGTACGGCAGACGATTGCCCTTGCGTGTGTTGCAGGGAGAGCAGGCGGTCACGACGTTGCCCCAATCGTTTTTTCCGCCGCGGGAAATCGGGATGACGTGGTCGCGCGTCAGCGCCTCACGTGGTTTGAGTTCCGCAGCCGGTCGGCCGCAGTACTGACAGCGGTAGTGGTCTCGGGCGAACAGGAACGTGTTCGTGACCTGCCGACGAAAACGCCGCGGCACGTGAATGAACTTGGTCAGCCGGATGACGGCCGGACGCGGCATCGTGAGCCGCTCGGAACGCACGACACGATCCATCTCCGCCTCGACAATCTCGGCTTTGCCGTCGATGACGAGACGTAGAGCCCGACGCATGGGAACCATGGTCAGGGGTTCGAACGACGCATTCAGTGCCAGACAACCGATGATCAATGGCTCCTCCGGCGTTCCATCACCATGAAGTTACGGGTGTGTCAGAGCGCCAACAAGGCAGCGGGTGCGCTCCTTTGGCGCTCTTGATCAGTTCTCCCGCGCGCGGAGCCATTCCTGAAGACGGTCGGCCGTCGACTGCACGCGTGCCGGCAATCCCGGATCGGCGCCTTGGAGGACGCCGTGTCGCACAAGTACCCGTCCCGCGACGGCGACGAAACTCGCCTGCACCCCCGCCATCGACCACATGAGTGCCGATACGGGGTCGTGCAGCGGCGAGCGAACGGACGACACCGGAAATGCCGCCAAGTCGGCGGACTTCCCTACGTCGAGCGTGCCGATCTCGGTGTCGAGTCCCAATGCACACGCGCCGCCGAGCGTCGCAAGCGCGAGGACGCGCTCCGACGACAGCGCGTCGTGACGGCTCTCACGTGCGGACGCAATCAGGGAGGCGAGCCGGGCCTCGTCCAGGAGATCCATCCGATCATTACTCGCGACGGAATCGGTGCCCAGTCCGACCCGCACCTGCGCCGCGAGCAGCGCGACGAGCGGCGCGATGCCGTGTCCGAGCTTCGCGTTCGACGCCGGACAGTGCGCGACGCCACAATCGTGACGCGCAATTGCGTCTACATCGCTGGGGTCCACCCGCACGCAATGGATCAGCAACGGCCGCAGGTCCAGCACGCCGAGCTTCTCCAGCAGGGTCACGGGCGAGCGCGCGCGGGCGACTACGGAGATGCCGCGCAAGCGCAGTGCGGCCGCAAACGGGCCGCTCCCCTCCTCCACCAACTCGCTCTCGATCCGACTCTCCGCGATGTGCACGGCGACCGGCACGTCGATCTCACGAGCGAGAGCGGCCGTCGCGGCGAACAGTGGGTCCGACACGGTATAGGGCGCGTGCGGAGACACCCCGGCTTTCACGAGCCTCGTCTCGCGGTCACGCATGAGGAGGATCTTCGTGCGCAGAGCCGCGATCGCCGCGGCGCAGTGTTGCGGATCAGGTCCGAACACTTCGCGATAGGAAATTCCCCGCACGTGGCTTTCCAGCATCGCGTCAAACCCGGCGCCGGTGTCACCCGTGTCGGCGAACGTGGTGATGCCGTGGCGCACTCCCTCTTCGACACCCAGGCGCGCCGCATCCAGCAGCATGGACGGAGTCAGAACAGCGCGGCGCGCCATCGTCAGACGGTTGATCCATCCCAGGAAATCCAGCCCGTCCAGGAACCCCCGCATCGCGGTCAGTTCGAGATGGCAATGCGCGTTCACCAAGCCCGGAACGAGAACGACGTCGCCGAGTTCGACGTCATCGTCGGGGGGCGAACCTGTGCGTGGTCCCACAAACACAATGCGGCCGTTCTGTTCGACGAGAGTACCGTCGCGGATCGGTGCCGACGAGATGGGACAGATCCACCTCGCGTGGTACCGAGTCATGCGTCGAACGCGCCGGTCCGCGATCCGTGACGTGTCGGATCGTACAGGGCGTCGTCGGAAACACCTGCCGCCCGGGTGAGCGCGAGTGCCGGTGCGACATTTCCGACCTGCGTCCGAGAGTGTCCATCCGAGCCGAGCGACAGCCGGACGCCGGCGTGGGCAGCCCGCTGAACGAGCCTCTCGTGGGGAGGGTATCGCGATGAGACCTCGAACGCGATTCCCGCCGAGCGCAATGCAGTGACCACCCTCGCCTCGTGGGCTTCACTCCACAATTCGTGCGGATCCAGGAGACGGAGCGGTGGTGGCACGAGAGTCGGGTGCGCGAAGATGTCCACGGGCATCTCGTTCGCGAGTGACTCGAGCGAGGTCACGTGCGCCTCGATATAGATCTCCGGCGTCAGCGAATCCGGCAACAATTGAGTGAACGCGCGACAGTACGAGCCGTCGTCGAGGCGAATGGAATGCAGGGACCCGATGCGATGCGTAAAGCGTCGCACCACGTCCGCCGGCAGAGCGCGCCAGAGCGAATCGTGCCAGCAGAATTCACCCCCGCGCAGGACCTCGTACCGCTCGAGATCGTCGAGATACGCGTTGACCGCCGCGACCGAATCCAGCGTGGTCGGAGCGTCGAGAGAGATGTGGTCCGTGACACTCACCTGGATGCCAAGACTCTGCCCGCGCGCGGCCACCTCGGCAACGCTCAGTGCGCCGTCGGAGTGCGTGGAGTGGGCGTGGCAATCGGTGGGTTTCCATGTCATTGCGGAGGCTTCACCGAGTCACGCCGCGCACGAGTGGTGTCGCCGAGTGGACGGGTGGGGCGGGACGCACGGGGCATCGGGGTGGCTCCAGGAATGACCATCGACCCGGGCGACGCCGTTCGCGCGCGCGCGGCGGCGAGGCTGTCCTGGTTCTGAGGAGCCGACGCAGGGAATCCGAAGGACGTATCGATACCGCCGCCGCCCGGCACTCCGGACCCCGGTGTCGCCGTGATGGAAGTGCAGCTGGCCGTCGGTTCGGTTCCCTGCAGGAAATACTCGGTCACTGACCCGACGCATCCGGCGCCCGCCAGGAGCCCGGTTGCCGGGTCGATCAGCCTCACCTGTACCCCTTGCGGACGGGGCCAGTCTGGCGGGGCTGGCTTGCGACGATACACCTCCCGCATGAATGCAGTCCATGCCGGAGCGGCCAGAATGCCACCCTGCGCGTTGCCTTTGATCTTGCCGGGCTTGTCGAGTCCCATCCACACGCCGGCGACGAGATCCGATGTGTAGCCGATGAACCAGACATCGGCGCCATCATTCGTTGTGCCCGTCTTGCCACCCGCCGGATAGCTGAATTGACTGCCGACCGATGCGGCCGCGGTACCCCGCTGCACGACATCCTTCATCATGCTGACCATGATCCAGGCCTCGTCCGGTGTCATGACGGGCGCGAGTACCGGCGACGGCTCCCACAGCACATCTCCCTTGGCATTGTCGACTCGCACGATGGCCGTGGGGCTCGCTCGCGTGCCGAGGGTCGCGAACGCGGAGTATGCGGCGATGAGCTCGATGGGGTAGACGTCGGCCGCACCGATGTAGATGGAGGGATATGGTGGCACCGGCGTGGTGATCCCGAACTTGCGTGCCATTTCCACGATGCTCTGCGGTCCCAGCTCCATCCCGACCTTGATCGCGATGATGTTGCGCGACTGGTAGAGTCCGCGCCGCATCGGCATGGGCCCTTCGAATTTCATGTCGTAGTTCTGTGGCGTCCACGTTCCGCCACCTGCCTGCGGAACGGACACCGGAGAATCATCAACGATGTATGACGGCGGCCGCCCGTTCTGAACGGCGTCCGCGTACACGATCGGCTTGAACGTGGAGCCCGGCTGTCGCAGCGCCTGCGTGGCGCGATTGAACTTCGAATCGTCGAAGTCCCGTCCGCCGACGAGCGCACGGACGGCGCCGGTGCGTGGGTCCATCGCGACGAATGCGCCCTGGAGATACGGCGAATTGGCAGCGAGGGCCTCACCCGACCGCTCCGAGGCCCGCGACAGATACGACTCGAGCGTCAGGTGTGCGTAGGAGCCAAATGCGCCTGATTCGATTCGGCGCAACTGGTTCTCCAACGCACGCTCGGCCGCCGACTGCAAGTCGGCATCCAGCGTGGTATAGACCTTGAGGCCCTGTTCGTACAGGCGCTGTCCAAACTGATTCTCGAGTTGTTGGCGCACCCATTCCACGAAATAGGGCGCGACGTCGCCAGCCTCTGACCGGCGCGCGAGCTGCAGCGGATACGCCTTGGCAAGACTTGCATCCGCGTCGCTGATGGCGCCCTGCTCGCGAATGACTTCGATGACGGTATTGCGTCGCTGAATGGCGCGCTCGGGAAAACGCCTCGGGTTGTAGCGCTCTGGCGCCTTGGGTAGCCCCGCCAGTGTCGCGGCTTCCGCGAGGTTGAGGTCTCGAGCCGACTTGCCGAAGTATCGCTGCGACGCGGTTTCCACGCCGAATGACCCATTGCCGAGCGCGATCTGATTGAGGTACAGCTCCAGAATCCTGTCCTTGGAGAACTTCGCTTCGATCGCACGCGCCACTTTGGCTTCCTTCAGCTTGCGGACCAGTGACTTTTCGCGCGACAAGCGTTCAGGGAAGATGTTGCGGGCGAGCTGCATGGTGATGGTCGAGAATCCCTCTGCGAAGCTTCGACGCCGAAGGTCTGCCAACAGCGCACCGGGAACGCGCATGAAGTCCACGCCGCGATGCGCATAGAAGCGCTTGTCCTCCGTCAGGATGAAGGCATTGCGCAAGAGCGGCGGGATCTGGTCGAGCTTCAGCAGGGTCCGACGTTCCAGCCCGAGTTCCGCAATGAACCGCCCATCCGCTGCGTACAATTTGGACGTCTGGCGAGGCTGGTATTGCTCGAGCACGTCAACGGACGGGCACGCGCCCACCCGGCACACCAGCGACCAGCTGGAATATGCGAACCCGACGACAAAAGCGGCTCCGAATGTGAACGTAAGGCCGACGCCCCGAGAGAGCGTGGGGTGCGTACGGCGGAACTTTCTTGAAAACGGGAGATCCATCGGGAGTCCATGGAGTGGCCTGGTGCCGCACGGAAGGCTCCGTTCGGGACCATGTACGGAAGGTTAACGCGAGGTCTCGGGGCGCGCACCAAGCCGTCGCGAGTGACAAACGGTGAGGCCAGAGTCTAATTTTGTGCCATGCAAATGACTGGCGTGCTCGAGGAGTTGCAGTGGCGTGGGCTGATCTACCAGTTCACCGACGGTGTGCCGGAGGCACTTTCGAAGAACGGGGCCTCGGCATACATCGGATTCGACCCCACCGGGAACAGCCTGCACGTGGGGAGTCTGCTGGTGATCATGATTCTCGTTCACTTGCAGCGGCACGGTCATCGCCCCGTTGCGCTCGTTGGCGGCGGTACGGGAATGATCGGCGATCCGAGCGGCAAAACGACGGAGCGTCAACTGCTCACTGCGGAGCTCGTGGCAGCGAACACAGCAGCGATTCGAGCCCAGCTCGAGCGCTTCCTGGATTTCAGCGGTCCCACTGCGGCGCGGATGCGCGACAACGCCGACTGGCTCGCGCCCCTGCGCGTGGTGGAGTTCCTGCGCGACATCGGAAAGCATTTTACCGTCAACTACATGCTGCAAAAGGAATCGGTGCGGTCGCGGATGGACGCGGGCATTTCGTACACGGAATTCTCATACATGCTGCTGCAGGCCTACGACTTCCTCGAGCTCAGACGACGCGACGACGTCACGCTACAGCTCGGCGGCAGTGACCAGTGGGGGAACATCACGGCGGGAATCGAACTGATTCGCCGCGTCGATGGTATCGATGCGCACGGTCTCACGTCGCCGCTGGTCACGAGCTCCACGGGCGCGAAATTCGGCAAGACTGAAGCCGGCGCCGTGTGGCTCGATGCCGAGCGTACTTCGCCATACGCGTTCTATCAGTTCTGGTTGAGCACTGAGGACCGGGACGTCGGCCGCTACTTGCGCTATTTCACGTTGCTCGACCGCGCCGAGATCGAGACGCTCGATGCGGCAGCCGCCGCGACGCCCGAACATCGCGCGGCGCAGCACGCCCTTGCGCGCGACGTGACGCGACGCGTCCATGGGGAGGGCGGTCTGCGGGCGGCGGAGCAGGTGTCAACCTTCTATTTCGGCAAATTGGACCCGCACGACCTGACGGACGACGCGTTCACCATTCTCCGCGCTGAATCCCGCTTCCGCGACGTCGCGCGCTCGGAACTGACATCCGATGGAGATCCATCGCAGCTTGACGTGGTGAAGTTGCTGACGGCCTCCGGCAGCGCGGCATCGAACGGAATCGCGAAGACGTTGCTCGAGCAGGGGAGCGTATCGATCAACAAACGGAAGCTGCAGCATGCCGAACGTCTGGTGCCGATCGACGGCACCATTTTGCGCGGCGGTCACATCGTCGTTGGCAGAGGCAAGCGGGATTTCGCGCTGCTGCGGGTGCGATAGTAGCGGGAATGCCCGCCGGTGAAATCCCTCGCTCAGCCGCGGAGGGCATGCAGCGTAATGGCGATGTCCTCGTCGTTCGTGTAGCAGTGCGGCGCCAGTCGTATGGTGCCCTCGCGCACCGAGTGGATGACGCGCGCCGCCTCGAGCCGCCGGCTCGCCTCCATCGCGTTTCTGGGGCGGAGTGACGCGATGCCTCCGTGACGCTCCAGCGGCGTCACGGAGGGAATCCCGAGCTCCCGTGCGCCGAGCAGGAGGCGTTCCGCGCAGGAATGGATGTGCGACGCCACCGCCGGCGCGCCCAGTTCGTGAATGAAACCCAAACTGGCAACCAACCCTACGAAATCCTGGTAGGGAAGGGTGACCTGCTCGAACCGTCGCGCGTCGTCGCGCCAAGTGAGATCGTAGTTGGCGAGCCGCGAAAAATCATCCGAGTTGCGCACGGCCATCCAACTCACGGGCTGCGGAGTGATTAGCGGTCGTACGTCGCGGCGGACGTACGTGAACCCCGTACCCCATGGCGCGAGCAACCACTTCTGTCCGCCGCAGGCGAACATGTCGACCGGTGTCTTGCTCACGTCGAGTGAGAATCCCACCAGGCCCTGAATGCCGTCAACGACGAACAGAATTCCGCGCGCCCGGCACGCGGCGCCCAGCCGATCGAGATCGGCCACGGCGCCGCTTGAAAATCCCACCCACGAGACCGACAGTAGCCGTACGCCCCGACGATCGAGTGCCGCGAGCACGGCGTCGTTGTCGATCACGCCATCCTGCAGCGGCACGACGTGCAGGGCGAAGCCGCGTGCGTTCGACGCCGCTATCCACGGATACATGTTCGCGGGGAACTCGCCGTCTGATACGACGACCTCGTCGCCATGCCCCAGCGGTAGTCCCCACGCAGCGAGGTTGATACCGGCACCCGTGTTGGTGGTCAGGGCGATGTCCGTCGGCTCCGCATTGATGAGCCGACCGATCAGGCCCCGTGACTCATCAAGGGCACCGAACTGATGCTCGAACGTGAGATGCTGCGGTTGCGCGCGTTGGCTCGTGAAGGCATTCACGGCAGCGATGGAACGCTGCGGCATCGGACCGGTGCTCGCCGCGTTCATGTACACGCATTCGCCGGCTGTTGCCCACGGGAATTCCGCTCGTCGCACCGCGTCAACGTCGAAAGGCACGATCACGGCCTCGCCGAAGGCGACGCGTCCATGCTGCTCGTGATGGAGGAGTGCCGTGGATCGAGCGCATCGCGCAATGCGTCGCCAAGCAGATTGAAACCGAGCACCGCCGCGCCGATGGCAAGGCCGGGGGCGAGCGAGGTCCACGGCGCATTGCGCAGCTGATTCAGATCTCGCCCGTCGGCGATCATCGAGCCCCAGCTGGGTGTCGGCGGCTGGACGCCCAGTCCGAGAAACGAGAGCGCCGACTCCGCCATGATCGCGGCCGCCACTCCAAGCGTCACCGCGATGAGCACGGGCGCCAGGACGGCAGGCAGCACATGCCACACCACGACGCGAAGGTCACGCGCGCCAAGCGCCTTCGACGCCTGGACGAACTCCAGTTGACGCACAACCAGTACCTGGCCCCGGATCAGCCGCGCCATGCTGGCCCATCCCACGACGCCGATGGTCAGGAACACCACGATCAGTGACGGCTGAAGCGCCGCGGCCATCGCGATCAGAAGCAGCAGCGTGGGGAACGCCAACGTGACGTCGGCCAGGCGCATCACGAGTTCGTCGATCCATCCGCCGTAATATCCGGCGACGAGTCCCATCACGAGACCGATCGCGAGCGCGATGGACTGTGAAATGACGCCAGCCGACAGGGACACGCGCGCGCCGTACACGAGCCGCGCCCATACGTCCCGCCCCTGGACATCGGTGCCGAGCCAATGCGACACCGATGGACCCTGGAGTTGGTTCACGAGGTCAATTCGCAACGGATCGTGATGCGAGACGATTGGCGCCATCACGGCAAGCAGTACCATGAGCCCAATGACGCTCAGTCCGAACCACGCGCGGAAGTCCGCACGAAGCGCCCGCACTGCCCGGTCGTTCACGATGGATCTCCCAACTCGGGTGGTGTTCCGGGCCGCTGGTGCTTCCACCGTCGATGTTGCCAGAAATACTGCTCCGGATGTCGGCGCACCACGCGCTCGAGCGCTTCCGAGTAGCCCTGCACGAGGCGGTCGACCGCGGCTTCGCGGTCGCCGGTGCGATCGGTCACGATCTCCTCGAAGGTGATGTGAAAACGTCCACTGGGCAGCCGGAGGGACGCGGCGAAGATTATCGGGGCATTCAGTCGTAGCGCAAAAACGGCCGGGCCGCGCGGCGTCTTCGCGTAGCGGCCCAGGAACGGAACCCACGTTGACGCCAACCCCACGGCTCCCTGGTCGAACAGAAACCCTACGACATGCCCTTCGCGAATGGCGCGCGGCACCCGCCGAACGGCATCCGCATCGTGGATGATATCGACGCCCATCTGCCGACGTGTCTCGGTGAGGTAGCGATCGAACAACGGGTTTTCCATGCCGCGGGCGACGGCTTCCATCACGAACCCGCGTGCGCTGAAGTACGCTCCGCCTATCTCCCAATTCCCGATGTGCCCGCTGACGATGAGGACCTTTCTGCCCCTCGCGTATTCGCGTTCCACAACCTCCCACCCATCGACGCGCTCGAAGAGATCGAGCAGCTCCTGAGCCGACCGACCGGCGGCCACCGCTGCCTCGATGGATGTGCGTCCAAGATTCGCGTAGGACTCCCGCGCGATTCGCTGGACCTCCGCATCGGCGAGCCCCGGAAACACGGCACGGAGCTGCCTTTCGACGACCCCGCGCCGGATCCCAATCGGCCGATAGCCCAGCAACCCAAGCCACTCGCCGACGTCGCCCGCGCGTTTGAAGCTGAGTCGCCGCAGCGCGCCCACCGCGCCGCGCAGCGCGTAATACTGCAGGTGGTGCGCAATCGTCGGCGTCTTCTCGTTCACCGAGCCGCCCACTGCGTTCGATCACCTGCTGCATCGGCGGCAGCGGCGAACCCATCGACCATCGCCCGATCACTGAAGTCGCGCAGGGCGCGGGTGCGCCCCGCGTTGCCCATCGCCAGACGCTTTCCGTCGTCAGCGAGAAACTGTGCCACCGCGGACGCCGTGTCGCTTGGATCGGCTCGGGGAAGCAGCACGCCGGCAATACCGTCCGGTACGAATGTGGAGAGCAGTGGCGAACGTTCGGCAATGACGGGTACACGCGCCGCCATGAAATCCAGGCAGGCGAACGCTCCGTCATCGCCCTCGGCCGCCACCCAGCCGACGTCTGCGGCCGCGAGGACGGCCGACATGTCCACGCGTTCGCCGATGAACTCCACGAAGCGTGTTACGCCGAGCGCTGCCGCGTGCATCCGGGTGTCGTCCACGTTCTCGCAATGCCCGACCAGCACCAATCGCAACTCACGATGCCGCTCGGCGAGTAGCGCGAGCGTGCGCAGCGCGGTGTTGATGCGGCTGCGCGCGAGCTGGTCGACCACGCAGACGATCAACTGGACGTCGTCCGCAACACCCAACGCCGCGCGGGAGGTCTCCCGTGCGTTTTGCAGCGCGGAGACGTTCACGCTGAGCGGCGCGACCAGGCCATGATCGCTCGCCGCCGACCGAGCACGATCGGACTCGGTGCTGAACAGCAGTCGTGATGCCGACATGCGTCCCGCGAGCTTCAGCGATCGATTCGCGGAGACGACACCGCCGGCCGGAATTCGTCGAATGATCGCGCCACGCTCGGCTAACCGCATGGCCGAACTCACGACAAGATGTTCGTGGTCCGTGTGCAGAAACGCGACCTCGACGAATTTGGCCTTGAGTACGGCGCGCATTCGCCAGGCGTCGCCCGCGACGCTGCCGACGGTCGGCATCGTCACCACATCCACACCGGTGCCTCGGAGCAGCTCACCGATGGCGGCTCCCTCCTGACACACCACCGTCACGGGTTCCCCCCGGTCGGCAAGGCCCTGGGCGGCGCTCTGGAAGGCCCGCGCCGCGCCCGTCCAATGCGTATCGGTGAGGTAGAAAAGGATGCGCATCTAGGCCCGCATCCCCGCCGGCCGAGGCACGCTACGCGGCATCGTCGGTCTCCTCGCTGAGCTGCGCGGCATGCAGTCGATGATAGGCGCCGTGAAGGCTGAGCAGCTCCACGTGCGAGCCGCGCTCGACGATCTCACCGCGTTCGAGAACCAGGATTTGATCGGCGTGAACCACAGTGGAGAGTCGATGAGCGATGACGAACACGGTTCGGCCGGCAAGCAGCCGGTCGATTGCCTCCTGCACGAGTCGTTCCGATTCCGTATCGAGGGCGGAGGTGGCTTCATCCAGTATCAGTATGGGGGGATCTGTCAGCAATGCTCTCGCGATGGCCAGTCGCTGCCGCTGGCCTCCTGAGAGGCGGGTTCCACGCTCGCCGAGCACTGTCGCATACCCTTTGGGGAGCTCAGTGATGAAACCATGGGCGTTCGCCGCGCGCGCGGCGGCCTCGATTTGCGCGTGGGAGAAACGGCCCACCGAACCATACGCGATGTTGTTCCCCACCGTGTCGTTGAAGAGCACCGTGTCCTGACTCACGATGCCCGTGAGCCCGCGCAATGTCGCGAGGGTGATCTCCCGGGTGTCCACGCCGTCGAGCCGGATGCTGCCGCTGGTGGGCTCGTAGAACCGCGGGATGAGGTCCACGAGCGTGCTCTTTCCCGATCCACTGGCTCCCACGAGCGCAACAACCTCTCCCCGCCCTGCGACGAAGCTCACGTCGCGTAGCACGAGTTCGTCGCCATAGGAAAACGAGACGCGTTCGAATGCAAGCGATTCGCGGAAGGTGGTCACGACGCGCGTTCCACGATCGAGTTGGTGCTCGGCCGGCAAATCCAGCACCTCGAACAGGCGCTCGGCCGACGCGAAGGACTGTTGTGCCGTCGTGGGCGTTTGCGAGAGCTGCTTGAGCGGAGGCAGCAAACGCACCACCATAATCATGAACGTGATGAGTGTCGCGCCGTCCATGGCCCCGCCGGGGTGCAGGAGGACCTCGCGCGCGCCGATCCAGAGAATGAGCATCGCCACGCCGGCTCCAATGATTTCGGTCATCGGTTGCGACAGGGCGGCGACGCGAGTGATCCTGATCATGCCCGAGGAATACTGTGAACTGGCCGACGCGAAGCGCTCGTCTTCATAGGGCTCGCCCCGAAACGATTTCACCAGACGAACGCCGCTCACCACTTCCTGCAGCACGCTGGTGATCTCGCCGTAGTCGCCGCGCAGTCGCCGGTGACCCTTGCGCAGCTTGCGCAGCAAGGGCTGCAACGAAAGCGTCAGGAGCGGCGCGATCACGAGGGAGACCAGCGTCAGCTGGACCGAGTAATTCAGCAGAATGGCGATGGTGCCGACTATCTGCGCCGCGTTCTGCAGCGTACGCGTTACCAACTCGGTGATCAACGCCTTTGTCTGTTCCGTATCCGACAGCACCCGCGAAATGATCTGGCCGGTTTTCGTCCGCTGGAAATACGCAAGCGGGAGGCGCTGCAAGTGACGGAACAGGCTGTCGCGCAGATCGCGCGTGACGTTTTCCTGCAGGGACGCGCCAAGCTGTCCGGCGAGCCAGATGAACATGTTCTTCACCGCGATGATCGTCATGATCGCGATGATCATGGTGGAAACGGATCCAAGCCGGTCGGCGGGATCGAGGAAGGCGCCGACGAGCTGCGACTGCAGCCGGATGACCCAGCTCGATGACGTCGTTGGCAGCAGTTGGCTGGACCCGAACAGCGCGTTGAGAAATGGAACCAGCAACGTGTACGAAAACACGTCCAGTGCCGCCGCGACGATGTTGCTCGCGATGGCGCCCAGCATCCGTGCCGAATGCGGCCGCAAGTACCGCAGCAATCGACGGTACATGGGCTAGCGTTTTGGAGTCAGGAGCGACACGGGAAGGATGCACTCTTCCGGCGTGACGCCGCCGTGCAGAAACGATCCGCGATACCGGCTCTGGTATTCCCGCAGCTTCGTGGGATAGACGAAGAAGCTGTCTCCCGTCGCCAGCAATGTGTTCGCGCCCAGGCCTCGCCGCGGCAGCTTGAGGGAATCCTCGTTCTTGAACAGCAGCGCCAGGTCGGAATTCTCCGCTCGGAGGTCTTCGCCGAACTTGTAGCGCAGGTTCTGCGTCGCGTCGCGCTTGGCGAAGACCGTGGCGGGCGTGTGGCAGTGGATGGATCCGTGATCGCTCGTCACCAGCACCTTCACCTTTCGCCGCGCGGCTTCCTGTAGCACGCTGAACAGCGCCGATCGTTTGAACCACTGGAGCGTGAGTTGGCGCAGCGCGATCTCATCACGGGCGACCTCGTAGAGAATCGCGGACTCCGACCGACCGTGCGTGAGGAGGTCGACGAAATTGAAGACGAACGCGCTGATGCCGTCGGGCGCAATGGCATTTGCGAGACGGCGTTCAAGTTCATCCGCCTCATGCGACGACGAGATCTTGTCGTACTTCACGGGCACAGTGCGCCCCATCTCCTGCAGGTGCGCCTCCAGCAGGTCCTTTTCGTGCGCGTTCAGCGTCTCGTCTTCGCGCTCGCCCCACCAGTCCGGGAAGCGCGCCGCGATCTCGTTCGGAAAGAGACCGCTGAAGAGGGCATTGCGCGCATAGGGTGTCGCGGTCGGCAGCACGCCGAAGTAGTGCGTCGTCTCGATGTCGAACAACGGGGCGATGACCGGCTCCAGCGCCTTCCATTGATCGAGCCGCAAACAGTCGATCACGATGAATGCCGCCGCACGGTCCTGCTGCACCACGGGCATGAGGAACTCGCTGACGATGTCGATGGACAATGGCGGCCGGTCCCCTTCCAAGTTGGCGAGCCATTCGGGATAGGCGCGCGACATGAATGTCGCAAACTCCCGGCGCAACTCGGGAAAGAGTCCTCGCAGCGACTCGTGGAGGCCCATTTCGTTGGCGGCGGTCAGATCGAGGTCCCACTGGACCATCTCGAGGTACCGATCGATCCATCCGCGCCAATCCAGGTCGCGGAGGGAATCGAACTGCATGGCGCGAAACCGGTCGACGAACGAGCGAGCGACGACCTGCTGCCGAATGCGGGGCCCTTCCAGCAGACCAGAGACCATGGCGTACACCTGCCGCGGCGTGACCGGCTTGACCAGATAGCCCGCGACGCTCTTGCCGAGTGCCTCGTTGAGCGTCGTGTCCTCCTCGCTCTTGGTCACCATGACGATCTGGAGGGTGGGCGCGATCTCCCGGAGTTCCTTTAGCGCGTCAAGGCCACGAGTGCCCGGCATTTGTTCGTCCAGAAGGACAAGATCGAACGCGCGGCGCCGCACGAGTTCGGCGGCGTCGTCAGCATTGGTTGCGGTTTCGACATCGAACCCCTTGTCACGCAAGAAGATGCGGTGCGGCTCGAGCAGTTCCGCCTCATCGTCCACCCAGAGAATGGCCTTGACCTGTTGCGGCATGGTTCAAACGTAGTCCGCCACTATAGAGGGAGCAACGCGAGGGCCAGCAACGGCACGGGGGACCGGGGAGGCGCCGCAGGGACAACCGCGTGAGGGAACTTCCCTGCCCATTTTGAACTCATCGCGTGAACGCTCCTGTCGGTTGTGTCCCCAACCGTGCACCTTTGCGTCGTGCCCCCTTCCCTCCCTCCCTTCGCACTGTCGCCGCCAACGTTTCGGTTTCGGCATCTCGCCAGTCTTGCCGGCCGTGCGCCGATTGGAGGCGCGCGAGAAGTGGCATTGGCGTGCTTTGTGGCAGCGCGTGTGGTGGCCGAGTGCGCCGGCCAGCCGGCGGACGACTCGGCGGCTCGCGTTGCCCGGTGTGCGGCCGCCAAGGCCTGGTTGGGAACACTCGCCCTACCGGCGGCCGTGAGGACGCCGGCGGTTCGATGCGCCGACGCGAGCGCGTCGTGCACCGCAGGAGAAACGGGAAGGGAACTGGCCGGATTGGCCATGGCGGCCGCGCCGTTTCTGGATGCTCAAGGCAACGCGGAACTCGACAGGCTGGCCGCGGCGCTCAACGGCTGAAAGGAGCCTGCCGCAGCGGGCGCCGTGATTTCGCTTGCTCCCTTCCCCTGGTGAACCCTATCTTGGTCCATGCTACGTGGCGTCGATATCTCTCCATTGTCGGTCCTGCTCGGCCGCGTCGATGCAGTGGCCGATGGTGCCGCGCCCACCGATACCATTCCGTCCGGGTTCCCCAGCCTCGACGAACTGCTCGGGGGAGGATTACGACGGGGTGACCTGATCGTGCTTGGCGGCGACGTCGGCAGTGGCAAGAGCGCCCTCGCCTTGGCAATCGCGATTCGGGTGGCGCAGCAGCGGCGACCCACCCTGTTCTATTCTGGCGAGATGCTTCCGGATCGCGTGCTGGAGCGGGCGTTGGCCATTGAAGGGCGCACGCGTATCGACGACTTGCGTCGTGGCATGCTGGATGAGTTCACGCGGGCAGCCGTCGGAGCGGCCGCGGTGCGTCTTCGCGACAACCTTCCGATCGTGGAGCGCGCGCCAGGCACTGGTGTGACGGCCATCGCAGACGAAATCGCGTCGCTGCGTACGTTGGAACTGGTGGTGGTGGACGGGCTGCACTCCCTGTTACCGGGGGTGCGTGACACGGACGAGGAGGCGGCAACGGCCGTCCGCGCGTTGAAGCACCTGGCCATGGACGCGCGCGTGGCCGTGCTCGTGACGGCACCGTTACCCGGAATGGCGGCGCGCGAGGACCGGCGGCCGGTGCTGGATGACTTCGCGGCGAGAGGCGCGGTGAAGGAGCGCGCCGATGTGGTACTCGCGGTGTTCCGCGAAGGGATGTACGATAGCGCTCGAGGGATTGAAGGCGCGACCGAACTCCTGGTGCGAAAGAATCGTAACGGCGGCACCGGCTACGTGGATCTGTACTTCTATGCGCAGTGGATGCGCTTTGAAGACATGCTCGACCCCGACCGCTAGGAGGCGGTTGCATGCGTATCCTGAACCCTTTGGTTTCGACCCTGCTCCTCGGCTCGCTCGCCGCCTGCGCGACGGGCGGTGGCATGACGGTTGGCGAGTCAGTCACGCGCCTCGAGCAGCAGAAGCAGTCGGACCCCACGTCGGCGGCGGTGAATCGGTCGCTGGGCATTGCGTATTACAAAGCCGACCGGTTCGCGGAGGCGCGCGCAACGCTCGAGAATGCGGCAAAACTGGATCCCACTGACGGAACGACGTCGCTGTATCTGGGGCTCAGCGATGAGGCACTGGGCGATCTGCCCGCCGCGAAGGCGGCATACTCCTCCTACATTCAGTTTGGTCGCACGAGCCGAGTGCGAAGCCAACTGCAGGATCGCCTCACGGCACTGGCCCGGAAGGAAATCGCGACGGACGCCAAGGCAGCGGTTGCGCAGGAGGCCACGCTGTCGACACAGCCCGGGTTGCCGCGCACCATTGCTGTGATGCCGTTGCGCTTTTCGGGCTCGGACAGCACGCTCAAGCCCTTGGAGCGCGGCTTCGCCGATTTATTGACCACCGATCTGGCGCGCTCCTCGCAGCTGACGCTCGTTGAGCGGTCTCGCATGCAGGCGCTGCTCGACGAACTGGCGTTGCAGCGGGGCGGCGCGACAGACGCCGCCACCAACGCGCGGGCGGGCAAGCTCGTTCGCGCGGGTCGTGTGGTGCAGGGATCCCTCTCGCAGCTCGCGGGATCCAACCTGCGGGTAGATGCCGCGGTCGTGGACGTACCCACCAGCCAGGTGCAAGGCAGCGCGACGTCAACCGATCAACTGGAGCAAGTCTTCAGCATCGAGAAGAAACTCGCCCTCGACCTGTTTACGCAGCTTGGAGTTACCCTCACGCTGGCGGAGCGTAACCAGATCGAACAGCGCCCGACGCGCTCCCTCGCGGCGTTCGTCGCTTATAGCAACGGCCTGTTGGCCGAAGACGGCGGACGGTACGACGATGCCAGTCGCTTCTTTCAGGAAGCCGTCCGCCTTGATCCGAGCTTCAGTGCCGCACAGCAAAAGGGCGCGGAGGCGCGGTCCGCATCCGTGGGCGCGGCAGTCACGGCAGCAACAGTGGAAACGAGTCTGAAAGGCACCAGTGAAGGCGCGGTTGTGAACGGCGCGACACAGGGCTCACCGCAGCCCGCTGTAGGGGCCGGACTGGGTTCCACCGCGCAGAATACGGCCGGCGACCTGAATCCATCGCCCAGCGGTGCGGCAACCGGCGGCGCAACCGGGAAGGGCGGCTCCTCTCCGTCCTCAAAGGATCCTGTGTCTGCCGGAACGGGGAGCGACAATCCCAACGGCACCGCGAAAGTCACGATCGTCATCGCGCGGCCCAAGCCATGAACATCATGATGCGCAGACTTCTTCCTCTCGTGCTCGCGACCGTGGTTCCGCCCACGCTCGGCGCGCAGTCCGTATTCGACAGCCAACTCCGTTTCGCTCCGCAATTCATTCAGTATCGGATCAAGTCACCGGCAAACGAGACGATCAGCGAGCTGGCCGTGCCGGTGTTCGTGAGCATTCCGTTCGGATCGAGCTTCACCTTCGATGTCGGCACGTCGTACGCCAACGCGAAGGTGACCACCGGTGCTACGACGAGCCAGATCAGCGGACTCACGGACACGCAACTACGCGGTAACCTTTCGCTCGGCACCGACTTCGTCGTTCTCACAGCTGGCGTGAACCTGCCCACTGGCAGGTCATCAGCGACCCTCGATCAACTGTCGGCGGCGGGACGCATTGCCAGCGACTTCCTGGCATTTCCGATTTCGAGCCTGGGAACCGGGTTCGCCGCCACGGGGGGCCTCGCGATCGCGCGCCCGGTTGGCGACTGGAACCTCGGATTCGGCGGCGCGGTGCGCCATGCGTCGACGTACGACCCGTTCAACGTGCCGGGCCAGTCGATTCGCTTCACGCCGGGAGATGAATACCGTGCCCGCGTTGGCGTGGATCACACGCTGGGCGCCGGGCGCTTCTCGCTGGGCCTGACATACTCGGCGTACGGCAACGACGATGCAGGCGGATCGATATACAATACCGGCAACCGGCTCATCGCTCAGACGGCGATCACGAACACCTATAACGACGTGGACGTGACCCTCGCAGGCTATGACCTGTTCCGTGCGTCGGGCCACTATGCGTCGGGCGATCAGGCCGGAAAGGAGAACATTCTGAACGGATACCTTGGTCTGGGTTTGCACACCCTCGGAACGGTCATCGAACCAAGCATCGAGTTTCGGCAATGGCTGCAGTTCATTCCGGGCACTGCGGCCGGCGGCGTAAACACGGCGGATCGTTCGCAGATCAGCGTACTCGGCACACTGGGATTGCGCGCGCGTATCGACATGATGGGCCTCTCCATCTACCCGAGCGGTGGCTACACGTTGGGATCCGTAGCCGTGCTGGACGACCAGAGTGTGCAGCGTCACGCGGACATGACGGGGTTCAGGGGGCAGTTGGCCGTTCGATTTGCGCCGTGAGTATTCTCTCGGGCAATACCGCCGGCACTGGCAGATAGCAGCTCGGGTATTTGCGCGGCGTTAGACAGGGGCTGGCTCCGCCAACGGAGCCAGCCCCTCTGGCATTCCACCCACCGGGACAGCGCGACCATGATCCCGATGAAGGGCAGGAGCGACGCACCCGCCGCGGTCGCCGACCAGCCTTGCACCTCGATCAGGTCGAGCGGCAGCGCGAAGAACAGCATGGCCAGCGCGCCGTAGAGCCAGAACGTGAGCACGTTCGCGCCCGTGAAGCGCCGCGACGATCGGAGCGGTTCGGAAAAGCGCCGCCCGACACGCCGTTGTCACACCGCGGACAACCGGCCGTCATCTCTTCGTCTCGGGCCGCGAAGCGCTCGTAGGGATCGGCGCCGAGATCGACTAGTTTGTTGCGCGTGGCAGCAGCGCATCAGGCGACAGTTGGGCAGCACTCGCAATTGCCTTGGACGACCGACTCCGCGACGGAGCTCTATCTGATCGACCGTTGGGGAGGCGGCTACTTCGCGGTGTCCGACGAGGGCAACATGACGTGCTCGCCCTTTCCGGGGCGCGGTGGGAGCGTCGCCATCCTCGACGGCCG
>JANYIN010000124.1 GCA_025362035.1 Gemmatimonadaceae bacterium
GCACGAGGAACACGTTCTGGCCGGAGCCTTCGCTAATCATGCCGTCCGGACCCAACGCGATGGCTTCGTCGTACCCGTTGGCGAGTGCTTCCATCTTGATCAGCTGTCCGCCGAGATAGTTGCCGGCCACCTTCGCCATGGAGGGAATGGTGTTCGGTGCCATGCGATGCCAGCTCGACACGCACGCATCTGCTCCGTTCTCCATCGCATGGTCGCCGAGGTAGGCGCCCCACGGCCAGCACGGGAGAAAGACTTCCACCGGACTGTCGAACGGCACCATGCCCGCCGCGCCGTAGCCGCGGATGACCATGGGCCGCAGATAACACGATTCGATGCTGTTGCGTTCGACGAGCTCGCAGTTCGCCGCCACCAGTTCATCGACTGTGTACGGCACTTCCATGCGATAGATCTTACATGAATTGAGCATGCGCTGGAGATGGTCCTCCAGTCGGAAGATCGCTGGTCCGCGAGGCGTGGCGTAACAGCGAATGCCCTCGAAGACGGACGATCCGAACTGCATCGAATGCGCGAGCACGTGGACGGTCGCGTCGGCCCAGGCGACGAACTCGCCGTCGTGCCAGATCCATGCGGTTGGGTTGAGCCTTGCCATCGAGTCTCCGTTTGAAAAAGCGATCGACGATCAGTGCGCCGCCAGCTCGTCCCATAGCGTGGCGATGGCGCGCATGCCCGTCGTGAAATTTTCCATGCTCATCCACTCGTCCGGCGCGTGTGCGTTCTCGCCGGGCAAGCCGAAACCTACCAGGAGCACCGGCGCTCCCAAAATCCGGCCGAAGTCCCCGACCACAGGGATGGACCCGCCCTCGCCGGTGATCACGGGCTCACGCCCAAAGGCCGCCGCAAGTGCGCGGCGAGCGGCTTCGAACAGAGGTCCCTTCAGTTCGGCGCGCCACGGACGGCCGCCGTGCAGGTGCGTCACCGTGGTGGTCACGCCTGAAGGCGAAACTCTGGCCAGGTGCGCCTTCATGAGGCCCTCGATTTCGGTTGGATCCTGATCGGGCACCAGTCGGCAGCTGACCTTGGCCATTGCCCTGGCGGGGAGGACCGTCTTGGCGCCTTCACCCGTGTAGCCGCTCAGGAGCCCGTTCACTTCGCAAGTCGGTCGCGTCCACAACCGCTCCAGCACCGTGTAGCCCCTTTCACCGCCCAATGCGGGCGAGCCGGCCTCTGCACGAAAATGCTCGTCGTCGAACGGAAGTGAGCGCATCTGTTCGCGGACCGCCGCTGGCCATTCGTCCACCGCGTCATAGAAGCCGGGAATGGCGATCCGGCCGTCGTCATCGTGCAGCGTGGCAAGGATTCGCGCGAGCGCCATGGCGGGATTGACTACGGCGCCGCCGTAGCTTCCCGAGTGGAGGTCCTGCGCCGGTCCCTGCACGTCGATCTGGAAGTACGCCAGCCCCCGCAACGACGACAGGACGCTGGGTAGTCCCGGCGCGAACATCGCGGAGTCCGAGATGACCACGGCGTCGCACCGGAGCAGATCGACGTGCTGCTCGATGAAGGACGCCAGATGTTCACTGCCGACTTCCTCCTCGCCCTCAGCCAACACGATCACGTTCACGGGAAGCGTGCCGCGTACCTTCAGATGTGCCTCGAGCGCCTTGATGTGCAGGAAGAGCTGACCCTTGTCATCCACCGAACCGCGGGCGTACAGCCGCCCGTCTCGCACCGTGGGCTCAAACGCGGGCGATGTCCACAACTCGAGGGGTTCGGCAGGCTGTACGTCGTAGTGGCCGTAAACCAGCACCGTCTGCGCACCGGGGGGCGCTCCACGCCACTCGCCCACGACCACGGGATGCCCGGCCGTTGGATGCACGGTGGCGGTGAGCCCCGCCGCGCCGAGCGAGCGTGCCGTCCATTCGGCCGCCCGCACGGTGTCCGCATCGTGCTCGGAGCGCGCGCTGACGCTCGGAATCCGCAAGAAGTCGAACAGCTCACCGCGAATGCGATCGTCATTGGCGGTGAGATACGCATCCAGGTCGGCTGGAACGAGGGTCATTGGCGCTGGCGGTCAGGGGACTGGGCGTACTCTGCTTGGCCGATAATAACCACTCGCCGCTTGCGTGTGACACGAGGCAGTGGGTGACGAGTCATATTAGCAACGCCTTGGAGCATTGTCGCGTAAATCATTACACGAGCGCGCGAATCCGCGACGGCCTTACATTCGTGCAGTCTCCCACCGTTTGCCATTCCCGATGCCGAAGAAGACGAGCGCCCTCCGGGACGAGCTCAAGCAGACGCGGCCATTCAGCTCGACGGCCCACGAGGCCGCGATCGCCGTGCTCCGGACGGCGTCGCTGCTCCAGCGGCACTTCGCCCAGGTAGTCGAGGGTAGCGGCGTCACGATTCAGCAATACAACGTGCTCCGCATCCTCCGGGGGGCCGGCAGCGCCGGAATGCCCACGCTGGCCATCCGCGACCGCATGATCGAGGAGGCAGCCGGCATCACACGACTGCTGGATAAGCTCGAGTCAGCCGGTTTCGTGATGCGCGAACGGTCCTCGCCAGATCGTCGGCAGGTGCTCTGCCAGATCACCCCACTGGGACTGCGCTTGCTGTCCGAAATGGACGAGCCCATCGACTCCGCGAGCGTATTCGCGATGCGGATGCTGGACGAATCGGAAACGCGCGGCCTGGTCGAATTGCTCGACGGGGCCCGGGCCGGCTTCCCGTTGGAACAGAGAAAGGGTTCGCGGATGGAAGCCGGTCAAGGCTCCACGCGCGCCGGCCACCCGCCGCGATACCCCTCGAACACATAGATGCGCCGCACGTCCACGGTGTCCGTGCCGCGGAGAAGCGGTGCAGGCCCCGCCCGCGTCATTTTCGAGAAGAACGGTGCGAGTCGTTCCGCCGTATCGTGCGTATCGTCAGTCTCCTCCAGCGTGACGACGAGATTGTCGGTTGCGTGCGCCGACTCGGGAAAGGATGGCCAGAGTTCGTACTGATTGTGCCTGCCAGTGATACAGGTGCACACGGCGTGCGGTCGGTCCGGCAGATGATACGCGAGTTCGCTCACGTCCTGATAGCGATTCGATCCCACCCACGTGCGACCGGCCAGCGGCCGTCGCATATCGTCCACGCGTGCGGCCAAGCCCTCCCATCCCGCGCTGCGCGCGACCGGATCGCGGCCCGCCGGCAGCCCCAGAACGGGGACGATGGCATGCACATAGATGACGGCCACCATGAGCCCGGCCAGGGCGATACCGCGCCGGATCCACCGGTCGCGAATTGGTGAGGAGTGCAGTGCCGCCAGCAGTGCGATGCCGGCGAGATACGAAGGCGCTGGCCAGTTGGCCTCCACCGCACGACGCATTGCGCTGTAGACGAAGAACATCCAGCAGCCAGTGGCGACAATAGCCAGGGCAAATCGCGCGTCGTCCGCCGGACGCCGAAGCGTTCTCCACACCGAATGCGCGGTCAGGATAAAGAGGATCGGCGACACCAGTCCGAGCTGACCGCCAATCAGATCCAGTTCGCGCTTGACGACCGAACCCTTCGGCGCGCCAAGTCCGTGCTGCAGTTGGAAGCGGAACGAAAGCCAATCATGCGACCAGTTCCAGCGCAGCACCGGCAGGAACACCAGCGTCGCCAGCACGCACGCGACATACGGACCGGGCTCGCGCAGCCGCAGGCGGAGTGACGGTCGAAGCAACACCGCCGCCGAGATCGTGAGTGGCAGCAGGATGCTCGTGTACTTCGACGAGAACGCGAGACCGAGCGCGATTCCGGCGCCGGCCCACCATCGGAGGGATTGGGCGGACGACGGGGCTGACTGCAGTGCACGCACCACGGCGTAGAGTCCCGCGGCGCTCATGGCCAGTAGCGGAGAGTCTGGCGTGGCGATGACCAGACCTGACGCAGCCAGCGGCATGAGCGCAAATACGGTGGCCGCCGTTCGGGCTGCCGAACCGCGACCCAGTCTGCCTGCGATCAGCGTCGCGAAGACCGACGCGGTGGCGCCCGCAATGATTGGAAAGAAGCGGACGACAAAAGGACTCGGCGCGGCCCCAACAGCCGACGCCATCCATGTGCCGGTCGCGATCAGAAACGCGATGGCAGGTGGGTGATCGAAGTAGCCAGCAGCGAGGTGGCGACTCCAGTCCCAGTAGTACGTCTCATCCGGAAACAGCGGCAGCAGCGCCGCGAGAAGCAGGCGCCCCAGCGTGGCGAGAAGGGTAATGGCGATCGCGGCCCGCCAGCCGGCCACGTCGTCGCGATTGTCCGCTGGTGACGGCGAATGCGTCTCCAACATGTCAGAGCGCTGGTGGGTTCGCCTTCCGGCGCGCGCGCACCATACGCCACGTCATGTACAGGGCAATGGACCACGCGATCCAGAGGATTCGTTCGTCGCCGGAAACGGAACGCAGCATTCCCCAGGCCGCGAGTGGAACAGTGAGTGCCAACAGAACCGGCGCGTCGGAATCCACAACGTAACGTTCGACAACGCGAGTGGACCCGCGCCCGCCTTTGCGAAGAATGTTGGGGATGCCACTCGACAGCTGATCCGGAGTCGCGGAACGCCAGAGCGGCACAAACACCAGCGTCCACGCGGACGCGGTGTGACCCCACCCGTGACTGTCGCTTCCCGATACCAGCGCGAGGTTGAGGCTGTCGGCCAGATGTACGATGCGCTGACGTTCGCGGCGCGTCTGGCCAAGGCCGAGCGGGGCGCCGTCGACCACTTCAATCGCGCGCACACCGGGTGTACCCGGTCCGGTCGCGGCGTGCATCTTTGACAGATCACCCGGCAGCGTCTCGATCAGGAGCGGCTCGGTTCCGCGCAATCCGCTCGCCATGGTCAGTGCGCCGTCGTCCACGTCGCGGAGATCCGCGGTGAGGAGTCCACGATACATGCGGTCCGCGTCCAGCACGTTCACGTGCTCGCCGCGCCAGACGACCTCGATGCCGGGGAGCAGCGTGGTACCCTCGCCGGCAAGCTGGGGATTGTTTGCCCATCCTTCGCGCGCACCCTCGAACGTGCGATGATCGGTGACGTACGCCGCGCCGAATCCCGCATCGCGATGCCATCTACGCACGTCTTCCGGCGTCCAGTCAGGTCGGCCGTCGTGCGAGTACTTGGTGTGGGTGTGGAAATCGATGGCGATGACGCTTCCAATCGGGTCAAGCGCGGCCATTGGCCGTGGCATGACCGCAAGCGCCGCGTAGAGTCCGGTGTACACGACGGCCCCCACCCCGATGCGCGCCGTTTCTCGCAGCACACGTCGAGCCGGTGCGACATTGGCCAGCGCATGACGGCCCGTTACCCACCACCAGATGCCGTACGCGACGATGATCGACGCGAGAAGCGCGATGTGCTGGCGCAGGCTCAGCAGCGTCAGCGTATCGAGCACATCGGAGATCGGGGCGAGAAACACGTAGCTCATCGGCCGACGAAGCGTCGCTTCCGTTATCGGCTCGAATGTGACAGCGTCGTGGATGGGCGCCACGGGAAAAAGCGCCGACAACAGGACGAGTGCCACGATCGCCACCAATGGGAGCGGAAGCGCCCGCAGGCGGGAGATCACGGATGCATCGGATCGAGGCAAGTTCATGAGTGGGGCGAAACATAAGCGCTGACGACTCGGCTCGCAGTGCCCAACCTGGTTACTTTCACCCCATGACGAACCATCTGGCCACCGAGACCAGCCCGTATCTGCTGCAGCACGCACACAACCCCGTCGACTGGTGGCCGTGGGGGCAGGAGGCGCTGGACGTGGCGCGCCGCGAGGACCGGCCCATTCTGCTCAGCATCGGATACGCCGCGTGCCACTGGTGCCACGTGATGGAGCGCGAGTCGTTCGAGCACGTCGAAACCGCGTCGATGATGAACGAGCACTTCGTGTGCATCAAGGTGGATCGCGAGGAACGTCCCGACCTGGATGCCATCTACATGCAGGCCACGCAAGCGATGACGGGACAGGGCGGCTGGCCGATGACGGTCTTCCTGACTCCAGAGGGGGAGCCGTTCTACGCCGGCACTTATTTTCCGCCCGACGAGCGTCACGGGATGCCGAGCTTTCGTCGGGTACTACTGGGCGTGAGCGGAGCGTGGAACGGCCGGCGGGGAACCGTGACCGCAACCACCGCGCAGATGCGCGAGCTGTACGCGGCGAGCGCCGGGCGCTCGCAGGTCACCGGCGTGCTGGACGAACCGCTGCTGACCCGCGCGCACGCTGCCATGCGGCAACGCTACGAACCGCGCTCCGGCGGATTCGATGGGGCACCCAAGTTTCCACCGACCATGACGCTGGACTTTGCGCTCAGGCAGTGGGCGCGTACCGGCGATTCGGCCACGCTGGAGATGGTGACGCACACTTTCAGACGCATGGCGCGCGGCGGAATCTACGACCAGGTGGGCGGGGGCTTTTCGCGGTACAGCGTGGATGCCCATTGGCTGGTGCCCCACTTCGAAAAGATGTTGTACGACAACGCGCTGCTCGTCCGGTTGGGCGTGCATGTGTGGCAGGCAACGGGCGACCCCGAGGTGCGGCGCATTGTCGAGGAGACGCTTGGGTGGCTCGCGCGCGAGATGACGTCGCCTGAGGGTGGTTTCTATTCCTCTCTGGATGCGGATAGTGAAGGTCACGAAGGCCGCTTCTACGTATGGGACGCCGCGGAGCTGGATGCGTTGCTCGGTGAAGACGCGGTATTGCTGAGGGACTACTGGGGTGCGAGCCCGGACGGAAACTTCGAAGGCCGCAACATCCTGTTCGTGGCACACGAACCGGGGACCGTGGCCGAGCGTAACGGCGTGACGGAGCACGAGCTGCGCACGGCGGTGGACCGCGCCGTGCGCATTCTCTACGACGCCCGAGAACTCCGCATTCGACCGGCGCGCGACGAGAAAATCCTCGCGGGCTGGAATGGTCTCATGCTGCGCGCCATCGCCGAGGCGGCGGGGGCGTTCGAGAACTCAGCCTTGCGCGGGATGGCGCTACGCAACGGCGCGTTCCTCTTTCGGACGCTGGCGCGGGACGCTCGGGTGCTACGGTCGTACAAGGACGGGGTCGCCAAGATCGGCGGGTTTCTCGAGGACCATGCGGCGTTGGCGCTCGGCGCCCTCGCGCTCTACCAGCTCACCTTCGACCGCATGTGGCTCGATCGCGCGCGGGCGCTGGGTGACGCCATCATCGCGCGGTTCTGGGACGACGATGCAGAGGCGTTCTTCGACACCGCCGCTGATAGCGAGCCGCTCGTAACTCGCCCGCGCGACGTCACGGACAACGCGATCCCGAGCGGATCGTCGCTGGCCGTCGAGTTGCTGGTGCTGCTGGGCATATACTTCGACGAGGCAGGCTACACGGCCCGAGCAACGCACCTGCTCGCAACCGTGGCGGAGCCGATGGCGCGATATCCCACCGGGTTCGGACACTGGCTCGGCGCGGCGGATCTCGTGGTGAGAGGCGCCGTCGAAGTGGCGATCACGGGCGATCCGGTCGACGCGCGATTCATCGCGCTGTCACGCACCGTGACTCGACGATACGTTCCCTCGCTGATCGTGGCAGGGGGCATGGGCGACGGCGCGCGCGGCATCGCACTGCTCCGCGACCGTGCGCGAAGCGAGCCGACGGCGTACGTGTGCCGAGCCTACTCCTGCGATGCGCCGACAGCCGATGCCGCGGTCCTTGGCGCACAACTCGATGCGCTGCGCGCCACGACGCACGCCTGATTAGGAGCGGAAAGACGGAAGCGCGACATCACTGGGTAATCCAACTCCTTGCCGTCCTCCACCTGGAGGGATCGAACAGCAGATCGTCGAGTACCAGGTTCGTGCGGATGTCGCTGTAGTCTTCGTGGAAGGTGAGCTTCCCGTCCACATGGATTTCGACGCGGGCCGCCAGCCACGCGTCCCCCTCCTTCTGATAGTTGACGAAGCGCGTGTCCTGCGTCTTCGTGGAATCCCGCCGCGAACGCTCGATGATCCGAACGAAGTACAGGCGTTCGGCATCGACCCAGAACTGCTTGCTTCGCAGGTCGCCGCGCGCCGCTCCGACGACGATCATGGATCTGCCCTGAAATTCCGCGGCGTGCACGTGACTCAAGTCGAACCCTTCCTTTCTCAGCAACGCGGACGTGTGCGCGGGCAGGTTTCCGTACACGTCGAAGCCAAGCAGAAGGAGCGGGTTGATGCCGGCGTCGCGTCGCTGGACCTTGCCGTTGGTGACGACGAACTGGCTGTCGCGCGCGTAGAGGACGCCGTTGCCGGAATTCACGGAATCGAAGACGATGCGCAGACGGCCGGGGATTCGCATGGCTTCATACCAGGTCTGAACGCGCCACGCCGTGTCGAGCAACGTGGACGTCTTCTGCTTGAACGCCAGCGTCGTGTACCATGTGGCGTGGTAGCGCGTGTGCATCGCTGCCACGAGTTCGTCCCCGGACTTGTAGTCCGTGCGGACGGCGGTCGCCGCTGCTACGGGAGCGGCCGGAGCGGGCGCGGGCGCCGCCACCGGCGCGCTGGAGCGACAGGCCGCGAACGCGACGAGCGGCAGAACCGCGATCGCGGCGCCGCGAAGATTGGAGAAGCGCATACCGTAAGCTTCTCCCAGTATCAGGAAAGATGCAACCGGACGACGAAAGGGTGGTCAGGACGACGCGTTGCGGCGGCGGCGGGCTATGGCCGCGACGCAGCAGAGACCGGTGGCCACCAGAGTCATCGTCGCGGGCTCGGGTACCGTGGTCGGGACCGGCAGGTTGGCGACCTCTGATGCTGTCAGTGCCTGGTTGTACGTCGCGAGGTAATCCACGAACCCGGACGTGGCTTCCGGCTGACCCAGGTAGAAGTCATCCTCGAAGAACCGGGCGACTCCATTCGGCCCCGTGAATTCCGCGAATTGCGCTCCGTCCGATATCGAGAGCCGCAACAGCCCGTTGACGTAGACCGACACCATGTGCGCGGTGGCGTCGTTCGTCAGGACCGTGGTCGTCGGCACGTTCGGCAAATAGTCGGTGGAGAATCCGCTTCCATTGTACGGATAGAAGACAGATTGGCCGTTGTACACGTAGTAGCCGTTGTCCGACGTCTGGTCCTTGAAATCCACCAGCTTCACGTAACCCGTGGAGCTCGTCACACTGGACAGCGTGGCGCGAAATACGATGGAGTAGCTGTTGCCGGGCGAGAAGACGTTGCGGAGCACCAGCCCCTGGTTTGGGCCGAAGTTGTAGCCGTAGGGTCCTAGAACCCCGCCGTCCGAGGTGAGGCTCGGCCCACCGAACACATCTGCGTAAGTGCCATTGAGCCTGTACTCGTGTGTTTGCGCGGCCGCTGGCAACACCGGCGCGGACAAGACGAGACCGAGCGTCATCGCACGGATTCCCGAAAACTTCATATCACCTGTTTCGCAAATGTTTCTGGCGGCCGTCCAAGCCCAATCTTCATGCAAGACGGATGCTCCGATCGACCATAGTAATCGACTCCCCAAGTCGATGCGGTGCAACACGTTAAACAGACGCCTGATCCCCCCTTGAACCCGCGGTCCTTCCCGGCTGTAGGTCGCGCGCAACAGATGTAACGTTTGATACACGACTCTGTCACTCTCCGACGTTCACGCCTCACGCCTCGAACCCATCGAATGGCTGGGCGGGCGATGGAGAATGGGCGTCGGTTCCACGCCGTTCGGCGTCATTGGCGTGGCTGGTGCGCAGAATGTCCCATCTCTAAGCTTCCATTCATGAGCCACGCCGCGAAACGCATCTACGACATCTCCGTCACCGTGAGAACGGGCGGCCTGACATATCCTGGAAACCCGCCAACCTCGATCACGCCGCAACAGGCCATCGCCCAAGGTGCGGGAGCCAATGTATCGCGCATCGATATGGGCTCCCACACGGGCACGCACGTGGACGCGCCGAAGCACTTCTTTGACGACGGTGCCGGCGTGGACTCTCTCCCACTCGATGTGCTCATCGGTACCGCGCGCCTGTTCGCCTTTTCAGACTCGGTCACCAGTATCGGCGAGGCGGAGCTTCGCGGGCAGAACCTGACCGGCGTTACCCGGGCACTGTTCAAGACGAGGAACTCCGCTTGGCTTGCCAGCGGGAGCACTGAGTTCCACAACGATTACACGTATGTGGCGCCCGACGGCGCTGCCTATCTCGCGTCACTCGGGGTGCTGCTGGTGGGCGTCGATTACCTGTCGGTGGAGCAGTTCCACTCCGGGCACCACCGCACGCATCGCACGTTGCTGGAACGCGGCATCGTGATCGTGGAGGGACTGCAATTGAGCGAGCCTCCAGCGGGCGACTACGAGCTGTGCTGCCTTCCGGTCAAGTTCGCGGGGTTGGACGGCGCGCCGGCACGTGCGGTCCTCGTGCAGCAGTAGGAATACCCCGCGCTACATCCCATTCACCTCGAATACGACGACCCATGCAGCTCGCGATGATCGGCCTTGGAAAGATGGGCGGCAACATGACGGAGCGGCTGATGCGCGACGGTCACAAGCTGGTCGCCTACGACCGTGACCCGGCCGTGATTGCCAGGTATCAGGCCCTGGGCGCCAGTCCGGCAAAGGACCTTGCAGACATGGTGAGTCAGCTCGCTACGCCGCGCGTCGTGTGGATCATGGTGCCCGCCGGCCAGCCGACGGACGACACCATTGACGCACTCGCGGCCCTGATGTCTTCGGACGACATCATCATCGATGGGGGCAATTCGAACTTCAAGGACTCGATGGGCCGGGCCGAGCGACTGAAGGCGAAGGGCATGCACCTGATCGATTCCGGTACGAGTGGCGGCATCTGGGGCTTGGCGAACGGCTATTGCCTCATGGTCGGCGGGGACGACGCTGCCGTGACGCGCTGCGAACCGATTTTCCGTTCGCTCGCACAGGAAGGCGGCTATGCGCACGTGGGGCCGAGCGGATCGGGGCACTACGTGAAGATGGTGCACAACGGCGTCGAATACGCGCTGATGCAGTCGTACGGCGAAGGCTACGAGATTCTGCAGTCGTCCCGCCTCTTTCCCGCCCTCGATCTGCAGAAGATCGCCGAGCTGTGGCAACACGGAAGCGTCGTGCGTTCCTGGCTGAACGAGCTCGCGGTGGATGCGTTCAAGAAGGATCCGAAGCTCTCGAAGCTGAAGGGCTACGTTTCCGACTCAGGCGAAGGGCGGTGGACGGTACAGGAAGCCATCGACATCGACGTACCGGCGCCGGTGATCACGTTGTCGCTCCTCATGCGCCTTCGTTCGCGACAGGACGATTCGTTCGGCGCAAAAGTGTTGGCCGCGCTGCGCAATGAATTCGGCGGGCACGCGGTGAAGGAGTCATGACGGCCCCAGTAACCGGTGGCAATCCGAAGGTGAACGTGCGCCCGACGAGCATGTTCGGCACGATCGGACACGCCGCCGAGCAGGCCGATGCCTGCACAATGGTGATCTTCGGGGCCACTGGCGACCTGACCAAGCGCAAGCTCTTCCCGGCCCTGTATTCCCTTGCCGCCGAACACCTCCTGGCCGCGGACTTTGCGGTGCTCGCGGTGGGCCGCGAGATGACGGAAAACGACCAGTCCTTCCGCGAAAAAATGCGCGTCGCGCTCGGCGAGTCGGACGAGGTGAAGCACTTTGACGATGCGGTGTGGCAGCAGTTGGCGCAGCGCGTGTTTTACTGCGGATGCACCGCGGGCGAGCCGGCGGGATATGACGCGATCCAGACACGCCTGACGGAAATCGAGCAGTCACGCCCGGAGCAGAAGCGAAATCGCTTCTTCTATCTTGCCGTGCCGCCTAGCGTCTTCGAACCGATCGTGCGCCATTTGGCGGACAGCGGCCTGGCACCGCGACACGTCGATCCGCAGGCGCGGCCCTGGGCGCGCATCGTCGTGGAGAAGCCGTTTGGGCATAGCCTGGAAACGGCCCGCGCCCTGAATGCGCTGGTACTCTCGCTGTTCGCCGAGCATCAGGTGTATCGCATCGATCACTTCCTGGGCAAGGAGACCGTCCAGAACGTGCTCGTGCTGCGCTTCGCGAATTCCATCTTCGAGCCGCTGTGGAACAGACGATGGATCTCGCATGTGCAGATTACCGCGGCCGAGGCGGTCGGCGTGGAAGCGCGCGGCGTGTACTACGAGGAAGCCGGCGTGGTGCGCGACATGTTCCAGAATCACCTGATGCAGTTGCTGGCGCTCACCGCCATGGAACCGCCGCCCAGCATGACGGCAGACGCCGTGCGAGACGAAAAGGTCAAGGTGCTCAGGTCAGTCCGCTGGCTCACGCCGGAGTCGATTCCCACGAGCGCCGTGCGCGCGCAATACAGCGCTGGTGCGGTGAAGGAGAATCTCGTCGCCAGCTACCGCGACGAACCCGATGTCGCACGGGATTCGCAGACGCCCACCTATGCGGCCGCGCGGTTCTTCATCGACAACTGGCGGTGGAAGGACGTGCCGTTCTACATGCGCAGCGGCAAGCGGCTGGCCAAGCGCTACTCGGAAATCGCGATTCACTTCCAGTCTCCACCGCACCTCATGTTTGGTGGTGAGGCGGGGCATCGCGCGCTCCAGCCCAATGTCCTTGTGTTGCGCGTCCAACCCAATGAGGGAGTGTCGCTGAACTTCGAGGTGAAGGTGCCCGGCGCGGCGGTGGCGCTGACACAGCATCTGGAAGTGGCGCCGGTGGACATGGATTTCAGCTACACGGAGGCATTCGGCGAGTCGTCCGCACCCGCCTACGAAACGCTGTTGCTCGACGTGATGATCGGCGAAATGACGCTCTTCACGCGAAGCGACGAGGTCGAGGCGGCGTGGAAGATCATCGATCCCCTGCTGAACTACTGGGAGGAGCATCCCGCGAGCCCCATGCCTACCTATCCCGCCGGCAGCTGGGGTCCGGCGGAAGCGGACCGGCTCATCTCACTCGACGGATTCCGCTGGCGCATACCATAGCCGTGCACGCCACGCGATGGCCGACGATACCGGTCCTACCAGCGGACCGGTTGGGGGTACTCCAGCGTGACGAGATCGCCCACCATCTCGTTGGCGGTATGCGCGGCAACGAGTGAGGCCCGAACCGCAAGTCGAGCGCTGACTATTCCGGTCATCACCGAATCGAGAGATCCCGAACCGGGGAGTTCGGGGGCGATCGACTGGTCGTTCTGATACGTGTTCGCCACCAGCGCAGTCGCGGCCATATCAAAGCTCGACAGGGCGCGCTGCAGTCCGCTGGTGGCAATGGACAGGGCGGCGATCATACGGAAGCTCCTTGAGGGGAGTACGCCTTGAGTCTCGGCACCTGCCGCCGGAACTTTAGCCTCACGGTGTACCGAAGGGTCGGTTCGTTCGGTCTTTCAACGGGAAGTAGTCGGAAACGTCTCGGCGGCTTTTCGACGAACCGCGGACAGCACGCCCGCGGGCGCCCCTGCCGACAACATCAAGTTACGACGTTCGGTCGGGTCGCTCCGGAGCTCGTACAGCTCCTCCACCAGAGTACCCCAGCGTGACTGGTACAGATACTTGTACACCTTTCCTCCGTCACGGTACACCACCGCGTACCATGGACGACCTCGATCGGTCCAGTGCGTGCTGAAAGTCTTCGGCGGCTCGCTAAGCAAGGAGCGTCCCTGCCAGGTAGCCGGGATTGGGAGTCCCAGTCGATCGAGTATGGTAGGAGCGACATCGCTCTGGCTGGCGAAGTCGAGGTTCCTGTAGGTCACCGCCGACTCGTCGTAGATGAGCAACGGAATGTGCAGCACCTCCTGATAGAGGTACTTGGTGTGCGCAAAGTGGCCGTGCTCGCCGAATCCTTCGCCATGATCGCCCAGGATCACCACCAGACTGTTCGTGAGGTAGCCCTTCTGGTCGAGACGTTGGAAGATCGTCTCGATCGTGTGGTCCGCCTCCAGAATGCCATTGTCGTACGCGTTCATCAGTGACTGCACCGCCTGCGGATCCGATCCGAGATCCACCGCGGCCGGAATCCACCGCTGGAACTCGCCGTGCCTGGTGCCGAGGGACGTGGTCGAGCTCAGAAAGAAAAAGAAGAACGCGGGGCCGGAAGCATCCGGCACGGCGTCGAGCCCTTCCACGATCGATCGATCGTCGTTCAGCGGGAACCGCTTCGAGTTGAATCCGTCGAAGAAGTAGTCCACGGTCGATCCGTAGTGCAGGCGCAACGTGTACCACGACGAGTTGTCGGTGGAGGCGATGAAATGCACGCGATACCCGCGGTCGTGGAGCACATCATGGAGCTTGAGCGACCCTGGTTCCAGCACCCCGGTGTCGCGCGACGCGAGGGTGCTGAGCACGCCGCAGGCGGTGAAGGAACACGTGGACAACGCGAGCTTTACCCGACGTAGTTGTCCCGTGGCCGCGAGCCGGTCCAGAAAGGGCGTGGTACGCCTCCGATACCCATACACGCTCGTGTGATCGGCGCGAAGCGCGTCGGAAAAGATGAGGATCACGTTGCGGTGATCGAACGTTGCAGCGCGCAACGCGTACTCACGCCGAGCCCGCGCGTTGCGCGCGCGCGCTTCGTGGGGATCCGGCAGCCCCGGTGCGGTCAGCAGCGCGGTGAACGGTTCCGGCGCCGCGCGCGCGGAGGAGCGCGCCACCAGAACGAATATCACCGCCAGCAGGACGCCAGCGAACGGAAGGAACGACCGCACCGCCCCTCCGCGTGCGCGACCGATGGCGCGCCCGGGGTGCTCCAATGACGTCGCTGTGCCTGGTGCGACGAATGACGGCGACGCGAGCCACCAGCCGAATAGCATTGCCGACTGGGCCGCGGCATAGAGCAGACCGCCGGCATACAGCCACGCACGGGAGAACGGGAGATTGCCGATGATGGCCGGGACTGACGAGGCGTACTCCCGCGCCAGGTCGACGGAAACGCTCCATCCCCAGGCCTCATTCGTGACGGCACTGCCGATGAGAACGATCAGGTAGAGCGACGACGCACCGGCGCCGAGCAGCGTGACCATCGACCGGGCCAAGACCGGCGCGCGCCGGCCCGCCACGATGCCGATCCCGTGCAGCAGCATGCCGACCGCCACGCACCAACTGGCCACTTGTGCGACGTGGAGCATAACGATCAACGGCGAATAGCCGTACCGCGCCGCGAAGACCACCATGTACACGAACGCCACCAGCAGGTGCGCGCGCGCGATGCTCGTCGGGACCGACGGTGCGCGAAGGATGCTGGGCGTCGTCACGGACGGTAGTTTACGAAATGCACTGCCCCCGCGCGACGGATTCCGCGAACTCCCGGTGACGGCCGCGACCGCCTCCAACCACGACCGTCCCGTTCCTCTCGTCAGCTCGCCGTCCTCGCGCGCCGACAGGGCCCTTCGTCTCTGTTCGGTTGCCGTGGCCGCGTGGCTCTTCGGCACCGTTGTCCCGGTGGTGCATTACGCACGGGAAACCGGCGGCGTAGCACCGGTCATCGCGCATGTATTCGCCGCTGTGGTGGTGGTCGTCGTGCTCATTCGCGACGTCCGCGCTCCGCGGCTGCTGCGGGACTGGTTGCCACTGGCGTCCGTTCCATTCGTTTACCTCGAGGCCCGTTGGCCGATTGCCGGGCTGGGACGTCCCCACGCCGACGCCGCCATACACGCATGGGAACTCGCCATCTTCCCGAGCGATCCGTCGCGCGCGCTGGCCGTACGGTTCCACAGCGCACCGCTGAGCGAAGTGCTCCACGCCGCGTATCTGTCCTACTACGCCCTCATTTATCTGCCGCCACTCGTGCTCCACGTACGCGGACGGCGCGAAGAATTCGCTGAAACGAATCTCGCGCTGGCTGTGGCGTTCGCCATGTGCTTCACCTCGTTTCTCGTGTTTCCCGTGGACGGTCCGCGATTCATGACCGGGGCGGCGGCGGCCCCCGATGGCCCGATCCGCACACTGACGCTCGCGCTCCTGAACGGGGCCTCCACGCGGGGAACCGCGTTCCCGTCCTTACACGTTGCCGCGTCCGTCGTCGCGAGCGCCTGCGCGCTCAGGTTCGTACGCCCACTCGGCTACGGGCTGCTGCCAATCACTGTGGCGCTCATGATCGCTACCGTCTACGGTGGCTTCCACTATGCGGTGGACGTGTGGGCCGGCGTACTCGTTGGCGCGGTTTCTCTGTGCGCCGTACGTTTGCTGTGGACGCAAATCAAGCCTTCAGGTCCGTGAGTTCCCTTCACTCCCTCGACACCATGCGCCTTCAGTTTGTCATCCCGTTCCTCGCCGTTGCGGCACCGCTCGCGGCGCAGACGCCGCGCGTGCCCGCCGCCATGTCAGCCATCAGGGAGAGCGACATCAATCGCGACATGTACCGAATGGCCGGCCCGTCCATGCGCGGCCGCGAGGCCGGCACGCTCGACGAGATGCGGGCATCGATGTGGCTAGCGGACCAGATGCGCGCCATTGGCGTGAAGCCAGCGGGCGAAGACGACAGCTTTTTCCAATGGTGGAACATTCGTCGCACGCGTGTCTCCAGCGTATCGAGCTCGGTGAAACTCGCCGGCCGGACGCTCGCCCTCTGGACGGACGTTTCGCCGACATCCAATGTGGCGGCAGACGTCTCCGCTGGTACGGTCTTCGTCGGCGACGGCCGCGACACGACGATCGACGTTCGCGGCAAGGTGGCCGTGGCGACACTCGTTCCGTCCGCCACGCCGCTGCGCACGACAACGAACACGTACGAGTATCGTTATGCCCGCCAGGCGATCGCGTCGCAATCCGCTCCGCTCATTCAACGTGGGGCCGCCGCGGTGGTCATCGTCGCCGACTCCACGGCGGATATCGCCTACGATGGTGTCTGGAAGATCCAGGAGCGCGGAACCTACGACGTGATCGGAGGAGTGCCGCGCTTTGCCGCTGGCGCCGCTCCCACGCAAAATCTGCAGAGTCGCATTACGGCACCCGTGCTGTTCGTCCCGCGATCCGCCCTCGACGCCTTCCGCGTGAACGGCCAGACGCTGGAGGCCCGGATTCGTCTCGAGAACTTCGAGACGCCCTCGGTCAACGTGATCGGCGTCGTGCGCGGAACGGACCCGAAGCTGCGCGACGAGTACGTGCTGTATAGCTCGCATCAGGATCACGACGGCGTGCGCTTTTCCGTGAATGGCGATTCGATCTGGAGCGGCGCCGACGACAATGCCAGCGTGAGCGTAGCACTGTTGGCGGCGGCCCGCGCCTTCGTGAAGCAACCGGCGAAACGCTCTGTCCTGTTCGTGTTCCACGGCGCGGAGGAGCGCGGGCTGCTCGGCTCCCGGTATCACGCCGCGCATCCCGTGGTGCCGCTGGACAGGGTCGTCGCCGTACTGAACGGAGACATGATCGGCCGCAACCATCCGGACACGGCGTCGTTGCTCGGCATTCAGCCCCCCCATCGTAATTCCACGCAGCTCGTCCAGATGGCGCTCGAGGCGAACGCCGCCACGGGCCGGTTCGTCATCGATTCGCTCTGGGATCGCCCGACGCATCCCGAGGGCTGGTACTTTCGCAGCGATCACCTGCCCTACGCTCGCCTCAACGTGCCGGCAATCGAATTCTCGACCAACCTCCATCCAGACTATCACACGCCGCGCGACAAGCCGGAGAACATCAACTTCCCCAAGCTCACCCGCATGACGCAGTGGATGTACATGACGGGATGGCTCGTGGCGAACGCTCCCGTGCGCCCGGCGATCGACCCGGGATTCAAGCTGGAGAGATAGCGCGGCGCGAAGTGGCTGATGGTTCAGAGCCACCCGTACGAGACGATCATCGAACTGAACGTGTGTTGCAGTGGCCCGCTCATATACTCGCGGCTGCGACTGAGCGCGCGGTACGCGACTGACCACCGATCATATCGAAGGCCACCGCCGAATTCGTCTTCCCCAACGGCCGGCACGCGCGTCACGTGCCGGCCGCCACCGAACAGCGTGCCGTCCAGCGAGAAGTCTTCGAGCACGTACTCGTACCTGCCGCCAACGTACGCGAACACTTCCCATCGCGGTCGGCCGCGCCACGCGCGCGGATCCCATGGATGCGACAGATTCCACCCGATCCGCGCCTTCGCCCCCGCGTCGGCCTCGGTGAGAATGTTTCCGACCGTCCCGCCGGCATACGGCGAGAAGTCGAATGCGAATCCTTGACCGAGTTCGGATCGCGCCACCAGCCAGCTCTGATGGTAGCTCGCAAGGATCCCGGGCTGGAACCCGACCTGTGTTTCCCATCCCGTGGCAGGGTGGGTGTAGGCACCTGCCACTGCATGCGCGATAGATTGAGCCACCTGTCCGAGTGCCGGCGCGCCGGTAACGCCCGCCGCGATCTCGACTTCGCGCAACTCGCGGGAGGCGGCCATTCGAGCCGTGGCGCTGACACGAAGCCATGCGGCGTACGGGCGCTCTTGCTCCCAATTCGGTTCCGAAAACGGCGGCCGATTCAGGTTGGGTGTGTAGAGGTCCTGCGCGACGGACACGATGGTGGCGACACACGCGCCCTCACGAGGCGCGTCCGGAACACATCCTGGCATGCCGGGAGCGAACCGGTGCCCCCACCACGGCGCCCGCATCGTTTCCAGCGAGAACACCACGCCGTTGGTGTACTGCTCGTCCGTGCGCGACCCGGGATCGATCCAGAAGTTGTACGCGTCGTTGTCCAGCTGCAGCCGGGGCAACCATCCCACCGACTGAGCGCGCAGGGTTAGCCCCGCCAACATCAGCACCTGCGCGAGCGCCGCCGCTCGCCAGAACGAGTTCATCCTGACCTGGGTCATGTTCGCATCGTTGGTGCTATGCGGGGGCGACCGCGGGCGACGACGTGGCCGCAACGCGACGCAGAATGTCGCGAAGTGCCCCCAATCGTTGAATCGTGTACGGGATCGTCTCCAGTCCCGACGCGAATCGCAGCACGTAGGTGTACATCGCGATGATGCTGCCCAACGGAATCGAGATGCCACCGGCGTGCGTGGAGACGAGCAGCGATCCAGCGACCGCAATCAACACGCAGACTTCGGTGGAGGCGAAATTCCACGCTTCCAGATCGGAGATTCGTACCTGGAACGAGCGCAGGCGCCGGTAGTGCCCCACGATCACTTCGGTATCCTGTGCCGCGATGATGTCCACCTGGCGTTCCAGCTCGTCGAACTGGTTTCGGTTCAGTCTCGCCGCTTTCCGTCCGTACTGGCGGCCCAGAAGGACGACAGGGAGCAGGATGCCGAGGCAGATGCTCACCACGGCCCGGTCATAGATGAACAGCAGGACGAGCGAGCCGAAGATGTTGTAGAATGCCTCTGCCAGATAGTTGACGTCGTACTCCAGAAAATCGGTGACCTGCCGCGCCAGCGTGGACAGCGCGCTGCGCCGCGAGAGCTCTTCGGCGCCGGCCGGCTGCGCCAGCAGCCGTGTCACGTACACGGTGTAGATGGCCGAGAACGTGCGCGTGTCGTACATGTGCCGCACCGTCCCGGCCACGAGGTAGAACACATGTACGGCCGACAGCAGGAAGAGGCCTCGGTAGTGGCCGGCGAGTAACCCGTCCACTGCCGCGCCAAGCAGGAACGGCCGCAGTAGCGATCCGATCATCTCCAGCCCGAACAGCGAGTACGTCAGCAGCAGTTTGGAGCGATACTCGGTCAGGACCCGGCGAATGGGACTGGCCTGCTCCATCAGCCGCTGCGGCCTCCTTCACGCATCGATACCGAGTTGGACGGGGTGCCGCAGATGGTGCCGCGGCACGACACGGATCCGCATGCGCACTCGAACGGCTCGCATGCTTCGTTCATGAACGTCGCGTAGTCGAGCGTGAGCTCCTCGCCGGCGTGGATCGCGCGCGACGCGACGACATCGAGACCGACGAAATGCGTGTTCGGCTCGCACGAGTGGTTCTGCGGAGCCCAGTCCACGGGATTCTCGTCCCACAGCGCGAAGACTTCGCTGCTGAGCGGATACGCGTAGCGACGAAACTGACGCTGTTCCTCCTCATTCCATTTGGACGCGTGGCGCCTCGTGACCACCCGGTGCGCGCGCCCTTCGCCACGGAACACCACGTGGCCGGCGCAGATTCCGCCCGTGGCGAAGATGCCGTACCCGGATACGGCATTCCCTCGCATCACGAACGACTTTCGCTTCCGGCGATGACGCGCGATCCCTTCCGCAATGATCCGTTCGGCGAACCCCCCCTGGCCGAGGCCGTCGGTCTTCAGGATGGAGTCGGCGGATCCTTCGTATCCGTCGCGATAGAAAACGGAGCACGTGAAATTGACGTCCAGAAAGAACAGCGCGCCGGCTGCGTCCATCCGGAAATCCATACGCGCATATCCTACACCGGCAAACGCCTGAAACACCCGCACCGCCGCATCCGACAGGCGCGCGGCCAGCTCGGCGTCGCGCACGGGGATGTTGGCGTCGGGATGCAGCTCGGACGTCTTGAGCGCATAGGTCTTGAAGTGGGGCCCATCGGGAAACACATACTCCACCGGCGTCAGGGCGGTGGGGCGTTCGCCGGCCACCGGACTCGCGACCACCAGCACCGTGAACTCGCGGCCATCGACGTACTCCTCGACCAGTGCGTCTCCGTACACCTCGATGACGGTGCGCGCCTTGCCCGTCAACTCGGCGAGGTCATGTACCAGCGAAAGGTCGTCGATGCCAAGACTGTCGCCCGCATGGGACGGCTTCACGAAGAGCGGGTACCGCAGCCGGCTCACCGCTTGCTCGATTCCGTCCGTGTCCGTCACGAGCGTGTGCGCGGGCGTCGGCACGCCTGCCGTGTACGCCACATACTTCATCAGTGACTTCGACGGATCGTACAACGCGGAGGTCGGTCCGGTGTACGGCAGCGACAGGCGCTCCAGTGTGTCGATCACGTCGATGGAGGGAACGTCCCAATCGAGGTATCCCTCGCACAGGTTGACGAACACGTCGTAGCCTTGCGACGCGAGCGTCTTGATCTGTCGATACGTGGTGAGCTTGTGCACGGCGACGTGATGCACCGTGTGGTTCGGCAGCAGCGGCGTCAGGTCGCGATGTGGATCGTAGTGCTGATAGTCGATGCTCGATGTCGAGTAGTCCGGCTGGAGCACGCAGATCTTCATTGCGCCATGCACTGGGGCTGGGTCCGGTGTCGCGCCACCGCGCCATCGATGATGCCGCTCACCACGGACGCAAAGGTGCGGTTGGCGAAGCGCAGAATGGCCCCGATGGACGTGTAGTTTTCGTCCTCTGACAAGCCGCACTGCGCGTTTACTTCCAGCACGAACAGTTCGCCGGATTCGGCGTCCATGCGCAGATCCACCCGCCCGTACCCGCATCCGCCCACCGCCGCGTACGCGTCCCAGCTGATCGCCTGGATCCGCTTGCACACGTTGGCGGCGGCCGGCTGATATTCCCAGAGATATTCGCCGTCGGCCACCGGGGTCTCGCGCTCGTACACCTCCCACAAGCGGTCGTACGACAGGAACTGTTCGGTGGCGGGCAGCGCGGCGTGAAAGACGCGCTCCACGGGCGGATAGATGGTGCGCCGGCGCGGATCGTCGGCCGACCCCACGATGAGCGTCGTGAACTCCGGACCGGAAATGAAGCGCTCCACGAAGAGCCCGCCGCTTGCCAGGTCCCACCCCCGATAGCCGTCGTGCAGCAGGTGCACCTGTTCGCGCAGTGCGTCGTTGCCATGCACCACCGAGTCGATAGTGATCCCCATGCTGCCGGCCGACACCGCCGGCTTGACGATGAGCGGCGCGCCGAGCTGCGCGAACAGCCGCTCGGTGCCGCGCTGGTTCCGCTTGACCACCCTCCACGGCGACGTGGCGACACCGGCCACGTCGAAGGCGTGCTTCATGTCGATCTTCGACGTCGTCATCTCGTAGAACGAAGCGTCCGCGCCGGTGTACACGAGCCCCGACTCGTCCAGATGCCGGATGACGGAGATGCCGGGCACGTCATTGGTCTCGTCGCCATCGCAGAGGTTGAAGACCACCGCCGCGTCCGAGGCCGGTTCGTTCGCGAACGCGTCGATCACGTCGCGGTAGGTGCGCGACGTGACCGGCTGCCACCGCCAGGGCACACCCAACTCGGCAAAGGCACGCGCGAATTCCCCGTGGCTCTGGCTGTAGTCGTTGTAGTAATCCAGCGACGGATGGGCCGTATCCGTCTGCGGCACGAGGACGAGCACGCTCTTCCCGCTGGAATTCACTGGGGCTTGCGACGACCCGGACCGCCGCCGCGCCACTACCGCCCTCCCGCCCACGGAATGGGCGGCGGCAACTGGTCGGCGAATCTCCAGGCCGGCATCCCATCGCGCGTCAGCGGAAGCGCCTCCAAACGCGCGCGCACCATGGCGATCGGCATCGGACCGCCCCGCAGTACCGCGTCGTGAAATTCACGCTCGGTCATTTTCCTTGCGTCCACGAGCTCGTGATGCAGCGCGCGGAGCTGCAGTCCGCCCAGCATGTACCCCGTCTGGTAGAGCGGCGAGTAGCTGCCGTTGAACGACCGGCGCACCTCTCCTTCCGCGTTCGCTCGCTCGAAGCCCACCGTGTCCACCAGGAATTGAATGGCTTGGTCCGGCGTCATCTTCCCCATGTGAAAGTTGAGCGAGAAGATGATTCTCGCACTGCGGTGCATACGCCAGAACAGGGCGCCGACGCGGTCTTCGGCGCTGGCGTGAAACCCGTGGTCCCAGAGGAACATCTCCCAGTAGAGCGACTGCCCTTCGTTCCAGAACGGCGTGCCAAAGAGCCGGCGGTGCGAGTTGTAGCGAGCCTGCATGAACCCCTGCAGATGGTGCCCCGGATTCAGTTCGTGGAACACCGTGGCATGCGAGAAATGCGGATTGTTACCACGCATGCTCATCAACTTGTCTTCGTCCGTCATGTCCGCGGTGGGATACGACACGAGTATCTGCTCGCCGCCCAGAAAGAACGGACTCACCTTTTGTCGCTCGGGACTCAGCATGTCCATCCGCCAGTCTTCCCTGGCCAGCGGCGGAATAGTCACCCAATCATGGGCGTCGAAATAAGACTCGGCCTGGCGCGCGAGGTCACGAATGAGATCGGGCTGCTTGCCCGGCTCGACATACGTGTTCTTGACCTTCTCCATCGCGCCCTTCCAGTCGTCACCGAAGCCAAGCTCGCGCGCCGCCTTCTTCATTTCGCTCAGGGAGAAGGCGTACTCGCGTTCGGCGATCGCAATCAATTCCTGCGGCGTATACGGAATCATCTCGTGGTCGAGATCTTCCTTGAGTCCGTCGGCGCCGATCGGATCGCCGATGATCGGTCCGTCGCTGCTCCCGGCCGCACCGCCACCACGTCCGGCAGCGATCTGCTGCGCGACCGCCGGCGGAATGCCGACGACGCGCTCGCGCAACGTCCGGGCATAGCGGGTGAGCGATGAGTCAAGCCTGGAGTACGGCGACTTCATCCACCACGAGAACATGGGGTCGAAGCCGTCGTAGTAGCGATACCACGTGGTGACGACCGCACGCACCTGATCAATGTTGTCCGCCGCTCGGTTCGCCACCGTTCGCGACACCGTGGGAGCGTGCGCGCGAGCCGTCGGCGCACTGTCCGGTACCGTGCCTGCGGCGAGCGCGCCTCCGCGACCCGCGGCTGGAATTGGCTCGAACAGCGTCCGCATGCTGTCTACCTGCTTCATCACCTGCGCGAGCACGCGTGCCGACGCGGTGGGGTCCACGGTGGCGAGGTTGCGACGCGAGTCCTGCAGTGCCAGCAGCCTGTCCGCGAATGGCAGCAGCGGCGCCGTCTCCACGCGTTTTCGTTCCTGCCGGTCGAGTTCCGCAAGCTGGTGCTTGAGGTGGTTGTCCAACAACACGTAGTCGGCCTGCCCCTCGGCGTTCAGCCGTTGGAAGTCCAGCTCCGCAAGCCGTGTGCGCCACGACGTGGCAAAGGCGCGCATCCGCCGACGCTGGTCCGGCGAATCCGTGGCATCGTACCGCCGGTTGAGCGACTGCTGGTCGGCGGTGAACCGATCGACGATGGGCGCAAGATCGCTTGGTGCGCGCACCAGGACGCCGTCGAGCCGTGGCACGGACGCGAGCGGGTCACCAGGCGGCGCGCCCGCGGGCGTGTTCTGCTGCGCGAGCGCGTGCGTGCGCGGCCACGCGGCAATCGCGAGTACGAGCAATGATCGCGCGACGCGCGAACGGCGGCGGACGTGTGGCGGCACAGCAGCCTCGGGATCTGGTCGGCGCGCGGGAGGGCACCTGCGTGCGCGGTGCTATTCTATCGTATTCCCCGCGGCGCGCATAGAGAGTCCTGCGGCCTGCAGCGCTTCGCGCACACGTTCGGCGAGTTCTGACGGCCGGTATGGCTTGCGCACGAATCCGGAAAATCCGTGTCGCCGCGACAGTGCGTCCGATTCCTCGTCCGTGTATCCGCTCATCAGGAGCGCCGCGATATTGGGCTCGATCGCGCGCATGGCGTCGATCGCCTCGAGCCCGCTCATCTTCGGCATGGTCAGGTCGAGAATCACGAGACGGAATTCGGCATGTCGCTCCGTGAAGCGCCGCACAGCCTCTTCACCGTCCACGGCGATGACGACGGTCAACCCCATTCCCTCGAGCACCCGCTTGGCCACTTCGCGTGCCGTCGACTCGTCATCGGCGACCAGCACCTTGATCGACGCCGCCTCGGCGCGCGCCGACGACTCGGCGACCTGTGCGGCATCCTCGACTTGCGAGAGCGCGAGCGGCAGCAGCACCCGTACCGTCGTGCCGGTTCCCACCTTGCTCGTGACTCGCAGGGCGCCGCCGTGCGATCGGACGATCCCCAGCACCGCCGCAAGGCCCAGCCCGCGCCCCGCGAACTTCGTGGTGAAGAACGGTTCGAACATCCGCTCGCGGGTGTAGGCATCCATCCCGCTTCCGGTATCCGACACCGAGACGAACGCATACTCGCCGGGATCGAGTGCAGCGCCGCGGTATGACCCCGCGTCGTCCGTGAAATAGTGCTCGATACCCGTGCTCACCCGGATCACACCGGGCATGTCGGCCATGGCGTCCGACGCGTTGGTGATGAGATTCATGGCGACCTGCCGCAACTGCACTGCGTCGCCGGCCACGATCGGCCCGGACGCGGCCGGCTCGAACCGCAGCTCGGCCTTTTTCCGGATCGACGATCCGAGCAGCTGCAGCATCTCGCGAACGAGCGCCGACAGGTCCACCCGCTCCACGGCCAGGCGGCCCTTGCCCGCGTAGGCGAGCAGCTGACGAACGAGGTCTGCGGCCCGCAGCGCCGACGTCTCGATGTCGCTCACGCAGTCCCGCGCCGGCGAGCCGGCCGGCAGGTCCTCGAGGGCAAGTCCGGCGTTACCAAGAATGCCGACCAGCAGGTTGTTGAAGTCGTGCGCGATGCCACCAGCCAGCACGCCCAGCGTCTCGAGCTTCTGGGTCTCGCGCAGCTGCGCTTCCAGATAGGTGCGTTCCTCAGCCACGCGCTGCCGCTCGGCCATCTCGGCCGCGAGCTCGTCGTTGGCCCGGGTGAGATCCCGCGTCCGTTCCGCGACCCGCTGTTCGAGCGCCCCGTGCGAGGCACGGAGCGCGTCCTCCATGCGCTTCCGCTGGAAGAACTCCGGTACTTCTATGGGCTTTTCGTCGCCCAGCCAGCGGGGCGAGCGGTCCGCGAGCTGCGCCTGCGCCAGGTAGTCCGCAATGCGCTGCTCGATTCTGGACGGCGGAGCCATCACGAACCGGCAGTGGTCGTCGCCCATGGCGCGGCACTCCACCTCGGCGGCAACGAGCGGCAGTCCGAAGCTGTCCTCGCACCAGCCCGATGAGTAGCCCGAGTTCATCACGCACACCGGAAACTCAACGCGTACGGCGCGCTTGAGCCATGCATCCGCCTCGAACGAGTAGGGATGGTCGTAGAGGAGGAAGAACTCTTCGTTCGGTTGCGGCCGCGACTCCGGGTGGATCAGCACGTTGGCCCATCCGGCGTAGGCAAAGTGGACCGGGCCGGCCGACAGACGTTCAACCGGGTCGGTCACTCCCATGCGGGCGCGGAACACGTTCGCGTCGGCCTTGCCGATGGCGTGGGCCACGTCGAACAGCAGGTTGTTCGCCACCGACCGCGCCACGTCGGTTCCCTTGTCGCGGTAGAGCGACGCGACCATCTCGAAGAACTCCACTGACATGGAGGCGGCACGCACCAGGATGTAGCGATCCCCGGCGATGGTGATCGAGCCATGACCGGGATCCCTTGTGAGGTCGCTGAAATACTCCTGCACGTAGCGCTGCGCGCGCAGGAAGATGTCCCGAAACGGCTCCGGAACGCTTACGGTATTCAGCTCATCGGGCGGGTCGTCGTGTCGGTCGTCGCCGTGCATGCGCGCTCCTGCTCGAGATACGGCGGCACGATACTGCTGCGACGCTCAGATGAACAAATAAAACAGGCTGAGTATCGACCGGGAATTGCCGACGTAGGGATACATACTCACGGTCACCCGCCCGCGTCCGGTCACCTGATAGTCGAAGAGCGGCGGGACTATGTTTCCCCCGTTTGGATCGGCCGTATACGCCGCCAGTCGTCCGGACACGACGAACCGCGTCGTCTGACGAAGTGGATTCGACGAGTTGGGCCCCACCGTGAACGGGGTGGCTTTCAGATGTAGTGCCCCCCCGTAAAAGAGCTTGTCATACCTCTGGCCACCGAAATCCCCCGGCCCGTATCCAAAGTCCGCGTTAGTCGCCGACACATCCAGCGAGAGTCCCTGGCTCGTGTCGCCAGGCAACGGAATGGTGCCAGGGTCGGTCAGATTGAACCGCACCGCGAATTTCGCACTTTCCAGGGTGACGTCCATTTCAGTCGGCGAACTGGCGTACAGCACTCCGCCCGTAATGCGAAGAACAGGTGGCATGGGCCTACCTCCGGACACTGAGGCACCTCCACGAGCGCCCGCGTCGGCCACTCGTGGAGGAAAGTATGGAGGACGCTTGGAACGACAGCAAGCCGCAGAGTGGCCACCTCTGGCGGGAGCCTCATGGCAATACAGCCATGAGGACGCCCGAGCTACCCTCACCACTACCATGAGGGCGCCGAGCAACCCTCACCATCGCACGCTGGTGACGCGTTTCCTGACGAGCCAACCATTTGGACGTTGCCTGCATCCAACGTCAGGGCACATGTAAGGAATGCCCGCCTGAGAGCATTCTCAGGTAAGCGGTGTACGTTGGCAGTGCCCTCGGCGTACAATTCGTGTTCGACACGCACGGCAGTCGGAGGTAGGTTCCCTGCTCGAGAGTACTGACAATAGCCGGGGGTTTGGAGATGCTGCAGCTACGGAAGCGCTGGATCCAGATTCTCCTGTTGGCATTGCTCATCGGCGGCCCGGTCGCGTGGTACGCCTGGCCCTCCACCGCGTCCGCCGGCGAAGCGAATCTCTCGGCTCCCGTGAAATCCGGGACGTTCAAGGTGCTGGTCACCACCACCGGAGAATTGCGCGCCAGGAAGTTCGTGCAGATGACGGGGCCGGCGGCCGCCCAGACCGTGCAGGTCTACCAGACCAAGATCTCCTCCATGGTCCCCGAAGGATCGCTCGTGAAGGAGGGCGACGTGGTGGCGGAGCTCGATCGCGGACCCATCGCGTCAAAGCTCAATGACGTCACGCTCAACCTGCAGAAGGCGCAGGCCGACTACACCAGCGCGCAGCTGGACTCGGCGCTCAACCTGGCACAGTCGCGTGAAGACGTGCGCACCGCCGAGTACACGCTCGAAGAAAAGAAGCTCGCCAAGGAACAGGCGCAGTACGAGGCGCCGACGGTCAAACGCCAGGCCGAAATCGATTTCGAAAAGGCCACACGTGCCCTGGCACAGTCGAAGAAGAATCTCGAAACGAAGACCAAGCAGGCCGTGGCCAAGATGTCGTCCGTGGGCGCCGATCTTGGCCGGCAGCAGAATCAACTCAAGTCCATCCAGGACGTGCAGAGCAGCTTCACCATCAAGGCGCCGTCACCAGGCATGGTGATCTACGTGCGCGAGTGGAACGGCAAGAAGAAAGGCGTCGGCTCCACGTGGAGCCCGTGGGACCCCACCGTCGCCACCCTGCCGGACCTCACGCAGATGGAGTCCAATACCTACGTCAACGAAGTGGACGTGCGAAAGCTGGCGGCGGGTCAGAAGGTCGAGATCACGCTCGACGCCGACGCGACGAAGAAGTTGCAGGGCACCGTGACGCACATCGCGAACGTCGGCGAGCAGAAGCCGAACCAGGACTCCAAGGTCTTCGAGGTGAAGATCGAGGTCGCTCGCGCCGACACCACCCTTCGGCCGGGCATGACGACGGCCAACGCGATCGAGACGGCGTCCATTCCCAACGTCATGTCCATTCCGCTCGAAGCGCTGGTGAACGATGGCGGATTCTCGTACGTCTACAAGAGGAACGGCCGCGGTGTCGTGAAGCAGCAGATCGAGACGGGCCAGGCCAACGACGTGGAGATCATCGTCCGCCGCGGTCTGGCGAAGGACGATCGGGTGATGCTCACCGCTCCTATCGACAAAACGGGAATCAAGACGATCACCATCCCGGGGCTCAAGCCCGTGGTGGCAGCGCCCCCCTCCGCCGATACGGCCAGGAGCCTCGCGGTCCCGGCCCGTCCGACCGGACCGCCGCCCGGCGCGGCCGCCAAGGCGGGGCCCAAGCCGAAAGGCTGAGCCGTGACGTCTGCCGCCGTCGAGCATGATGCGCCGCCGGCATCGCGTGCCCGGGCGCTGGCCACCCATCTGGCGTTCAGCGGACGCACGGCGGCCGACGCGGTGGCGCACAACAAGATCCGCGCTGCGCTGACGTCGCTCGGCATCCTCTTCGGCGTGGCGTCGGTGATTGCCATGCTCGCCATCGGCAGCGGCGCGGAGCAGGAGATTCTCCAGCAGATGAAGCTGCTCGGCGCCAACAACATCATCGTCACCCCGATCGTCGAGCAGAAGGAAGGCAAGATCGAGAAAGACGATGGCAAGAAGCAGTCGAAGAAGTTCACCCCAGGGCTCACCTACCTCGACGCGCAGGCCCTCAAAGAGGAACTGCCCGGCGTGTCTGCGGCGAGCAGCGAAGTGGTCGTGAATACGGTAATCACGCGCGAGGCGCACCATCGATCCGGGAAGATCGTCGGCGTGGATTCGTCGTACTTCAAGGTGATGAACCTTCAGCTGGCCGAAGGTGGCTCATTCGCGTACCAGCATTTCGCGAGCGCTCGGCCGGTGACCATCATCGGCCAGGGCGTGAAGGCGCGGTTCTTCACGACGGAGAATCCCATTGGCCGCCCAATCAAGATCGGGGCGCAGTGGCTCACCGTCGTTGGCGTGCTCGCCGACCGCAAGGTATCGGCCGAAACGGCTCAAAAGCTCGGCATTCGCGATGCCAACATGGACGTGTACGTGCCGTTGTCCACGATGCTGCTGCGCTTTCGCAATCGCGGAGAAGTGACGCAGCAGGAAATGGAGCTCGCGGCGCGGGAGAGCAACAGTTCACAGGACTCCACTGAAACCGACGAGCAGCGCGCCGAGAAGCGCAACTATCATCAGCTCGACAAGATCGTGGTGCAGGTCGACAACTCCGATGCCGTGCCCGCCGTGGCCGCGGTGATGCGGCGTATGCTGCAGCGGAGGCACAACGACGTTACCGACTTCGAGATCTCCGTGCCGGAGCTCCTGCTCAAGCAGCAGCAGAACACCAAGCGGATCTTCAACATCGTGCTGGGCGCCATCGCCTCGATCTCGCTGGTGGTCGGCGGCATCGGCATCATGAACATCATGCTCGCGTCCATTCTCGAGCGTATCAAGGAAATCGGCGTGCGTCGTGCGGTCGGCGCCACGCAGCGGGACATCCGGGCGCAGTTTCTCAGTGAGGCGGTGATGATCAGCCTGGCTGGCGGACTGACCGGCATCGTGGTTGGCGTCGTGCTCAGCTACGGCATCCAGAGCTTTGCCCACATCAACACCATCGTCTCGTGGGCCTCCGTGGCGGTGGCGTTCGGCGTGTCCGTGGCGGTCGGTCTGGTGTTCGGCTTCATGCCGGCCAGCAAGGCGGCAAAACAGGACGTCATCGTCTGTCTGCGCTACGAATGACCCACGCTCCCTTTTCCTCCCTGAAGAGAATGTGCCGAATCGGACGCCTTGCGCTGGCGCTGTCCGCACCGCTCGCGCTGGGCGCGCAGACGCCCGCTCGCGTGCGGACCCTCACGCTCCAGGACGCCATCACCATGGCGTTACGCCAGGGACCAAACGCGCAGGTGGCGCGGAGTGTCCGCGACGCGGCGCAGTACCGCGATCGCGCCTTCAACGCGCGCCTCCTTCCCCAGCTGTTCGTGTCCGGGAACGCGGCGAACTACAACCACGGGATCAACCCCATCACCTTACCCGACGGGTCGACGCAATTCGTGGGACAGTCGCAGAACCAGTCAACGGTACAGATGGGTTTCAGCCAGCGCCTTCCCCTCACGGGAGGGCAGCTGTCCGTCGGGACGGCCATCAGCCGCGTTGACCAATTTTCCACCGCCGCGACGCCCGGCTCCACCTACTACCAGACATCCCCGCTGGTGATCTCGCTCCAGCAGGACCTGTTCAAGCCGCGCAACGTGGTGTGGGACGAGCGCGTGCAGTCGCTGAGCGCCACCGTCGCGGAACGCGGGTACCTCGAGGCGCGTGAAGATGTGGCCGGCACCATCGCCGATGCGTTTTTCAACCTGTACGCCCAGCAGATGACGCTCGCCAACGCCGCCGCCAACGTCGGCGTGAACGACACGCTCTACCGCTTGAATCGGGGACGATTCGAAGTCGGGAAGATCGGGGAGAACGAACTGCTCAAGAGCGAACTCGCCCTGCTGCGCGCGCGGGCTGCGGTGGATGACGCCAAGCTCGCGCGCGACCGTGCTGAAGCGGCGCTACGTCGCCTCATCGCCTTTCCGGCCGAACAGCCGGTGGCGATCGTGACGCCGGATTCCATTCCCGCGGTGGAGGCGGACCCCGACGTGGCTGTGCGCGAGGCGCTCCGAAACTCGAGCATCATCCAGCAAAGCGCGCTCGACGACCTGCAAACCAAGCGCGGCATCAATCAGGCCAGGTTGAACAACCACTTCAATGCCACCGTGAACGCCAGTGCCGGCTTCAATCAGACCGGCGCGGCGTTCGGTCAGGCGTATCAGAACCCGCTGGCCAAGCAGACGCTCAGCATGTTCATCAACCTGCCCATGCTGCAGTGGGGCGCCGGCCATGCCGACGTGGAGGAAGCCAAGGCGAACGACCAACGCGTGGCCGCCAACAACAGAGCGCAGCGGGACGCACTTGTGGAGGAGGCACGCTTTTCGGCACTCGGACTGCAGCAGGCGCAGCGCAACGTGCTCATCTCGGCAAAGGCGGACACGGTGGCGGAGAAGCAGTTCGAGGTCGCGAGGAACCGCTATATCATCGGTAAGATCAGCAATACCGACCTGTACAACGCGCAGAACGACAAGGACGCCGCGGTGCTCGCGCACGTGCAGGCCCTGCGCAGCTATTGGACGGCGTACTATCACTTGCGGCGCGTGACGCTGTACGATTTCGCCGCTCGTCAGGAAATGGCGAACATTCCCGATCGGTAGCGCCGGCCCAGCACGCTCCGGTACGTCACCCCGTTTCGCTCTGGCGCGCGGAGCCCAACCGCGTAGGTTAGACTCGGCATGCGTACTCCGCACCAGCCCACGAGCGCGGCGCCACCCAAGCCGCACGACGACGAGATCGACGTCTTCGGTCTGTCGCACAAGGGGCACGTTCGCTCGCAGAATCAGGATCACTTTCTC
>JANYIN010000133.1 GCA_025362035.1 Gemmatimonadaceae bacterium
CATCGTTCCGCGGGCGGACAGCGCGCCTGCTCCGCTCACCGCTGCGCAGGAATTACTATGGCTCTACGAGCAGAAACTGCCGGGGACGTCGGCGTACAACTTTCCGATGGCGCGACGCATTCGCGGTTCAATCGACGTCGCGGCGCTCGAGCGGGCGCTCGGCTTGCTCGTGGAGCGACACGAATCATTGCGCACCGCGTTCCGTGAGATTGACGCCGCGCCGTGGCAGATCGTACTGGACCCAAAGGCGGTTGATGTGGAACAGTACGACCTCCGCGGCGCACCACCCGAGTCGCGCGACGGGGAGGCGGAGCGTGTGCTCAGGCAAGTCGCCGAGCAACCGTTCGATCTCGCTGCTGGAAGCTTTCCTCGCATCGTGGTGGTCCGCCTTGCCGATGACGAGTCGCTGCTGCTCATCGTGGTGCATCACATCGTGTTCGACGGCGCTTCCGTCAACCTGCTGTTTCGAGAGTTGGCGCTGGCGTACGAGGCCGAGGTGTCCGGCACCGCCTCCGGCCTGTTACCGCCGTCGGTTCAACTGGCGGATGTTGCCGTATGGGAACGACGGCCCGGAAATGAAGCGCGTATCGCTTCTGCGCTGTCCTACTGGCGCGAGTATCTCGCCGGCGCGCCGTCATCCGTTGATTTGCCGACGGATTCTCCGCGTCCCCCTAGCGCGACAGGACCGGGAGCCCGCTTCGCGACGACCCTTTCTCCGACGACGCGCACGGCCATGCACGCGATCGCGGCCGTGCATGCGACGACGCCGTTCGTCGTGCTGCTCGCCGCATTCCAGGCGCTGCTGCACCGTTACAGCGGACAGGATGATGTCGTGGTCGGTACCGTCGTCGCCGGACGGGGCCGCGCCGAGACGAGCGGGGTGTTGGGATACCTCGCGAACACGCTGGCCTGTCGGGCGCGGTTCGAGGGCAACCCCACGTTCGCGACGCTCATCGCGCAAGTGCGGCTCGGCATGGTGCACGCATTAGGGCAACCGGACGTCCCATATGAGAAGCTTGTGCAGACGTTGCGTGCCGAGGGTCCTCCGCACGAACGGGCGCTCTTCGATGTGATGTTGACCATGCAGGACGCCAGCGGCGGGATTGGCCGCTTAGGCACGGCAACGCTGGAGCCGCTCGGCATCGACATCGGCGCCGCGAAATTCGACCTGAGCGTTTCAGCCACCGATGCACCTCATGGCATCCGCATGGTGGTCGAGTACCGAAGCGATCTATTCCGGTCCGAGACCATCCAACGGTTCATCGGCCATTTCGAGACGCTCCTGCTGTCCGCATCGGCGGCTCCGCACGCAGCGATATCGGAGCTGGTGCTGCTCGGCGCGGAGGAGCGGAATCTCGTCCTAAACGAGTGGAACGATACGGCGGTGGACATGCCGCGCGATGCAACTCTCATCACCCTCATCGACGCGCAGGCGATGCAATCCCCTACCGCGATCGCAGTGGAGGACGCACGGCGCACACTTACGTTTGGTGAACTTCAGCGTGCCAGCGCGGTACTCGCTCGGCGCCTGATTGCGGCGGGCGTGGGTCGCGGCGCCCGCGTCGGTATTTGCGCCGAGCGCTCTGTGGAGCTCGTCGTCGCCCTCGTTGCCGTCTTGAAAGCCGGCGCCGCCTACGTGCCGTTGGACCCCGAATACCCAGCCGACCGCCTTGCATTCATGCTCGACGACGCAGACGTCGCCGTCCTGCTCACGACCGGATCCGTGGCGGGCCCGCGCGCCGGTGCGCCGCAGATTATCGAACTCGAGGGGGTCGCGGAGCCCACGGACGTCCTCAGTGATGCGCTTCCGGGACCACGGGGCGATGACGTGGCCTACATGATCTATACGTCCGGCTCGACGGGCCGCCCGAAGGGGGCGTTGAACACGCACAGTGGCATCGTCAACCGACTGTTGTGGATGCAGTCGGAATACATGCTGTCACCGCGTGACGTCGTTCTCCAGAAGACGCCGTTCAGCTTCGACGTGTCGGTATGGGAGTTCTTCTGGCCGTTGATCACGGGCGCTCGAATCGTGATGGCACGTCCAGAGGGACATCGAGACACGGCATACCTGGCCAGCGTCATGCGCGAGCGGGGAGTAACGGTCTGCCACTTCGTTCCGTCGATGCTGCGCGCCTTTCTCGCCGACTCCGGCGCACGCGAGTGCACAGCGCTGCGCGACGTCATGGCGAGCGGCGAAGCGCTGCCTCCCGATCTGGTGGCAACGTTTTCTCGGACGCTTCCGCGCGCGCGGTTGCACAATCTCTACGGGCCTACCGAATGCGCCATAGATGTGAGCTACTGGCCTTGCCCACAAAGCCTGGTACCTCCGGCGGTGGTACCGATCGGACGACCGGTATCGAACACGCGGCTGTATGTGCTCGAGCGGAGCGGCGCGCCCGCACCCATTGGCATACCGGGGGAACTCCACATCGCTGGAGCGCAAGTAGGACGTGGCTATCACCGTCGGCCGGAGTTGACCGCGGAGCGCTTCATACCTGATCCGTTCGCGCCGGCGTCCTTGCCTCAGGGAGCGCGGATGTACCGCACCGGAGACCGCGCGCGCTGGCGTGCGGACGGGACAATCGAGTACCTCGGGCGTCTCGACTTTCAGGTGAAAGTCCGAGGCGTGCGCATCGAGCTGGGCGAAGTCGAGGCGGCACTGCTCGAGCAGTCAGGCGTGACGGCGGCCGTGGCAATCGTGGCAGCCGATCACCTGGGCGAGCCGCGATTGGTCGCGTACGTGGTGCGGGCCGCAGAGGCGGCGATTCCCTCGGTCCTCAGGGACGCCCTCGCGCTTACGCTGCCCGCCGCCATGGTTCCGACGCAGATCGTGGAGCTCGACGCCCTTCCACTCACCCCCAGCGGCAAGCTGGACCGCAAGGCGCTTCCCGCGCCGCCGGAATTGCGTTCCGCGCGCGAATACCTCGCGCCGCGAACACCAACGGAGGTTGTTGTCGCGGCGGTCTTCGCCGACGTCTTGGGAGTCGAGCGCGTGGGCGCTGCGGATAACTTTCATGATCTCGGCGGACATTCGTTGCTCGCCTTACGCATCGCGGGTCGTTTGCGCGAGCGCCTGCCCGTCGCGGTGACCACGCGGCTCGTCTTCGAGCACCAGACGGTCGCGGCGCTTGCGGAGGCCCTTGACCAACTCGGCGATGGCGGCGCTCGTCTCGGCCCATCCCGCATTCCAATCGTGTCGCGCGACTCAATGCGTCGCCGCGCCGAGGACTTTGGCCATCCGGACGCTTCCGGAGATGTTCTGGTTTTCCCGGCGTCCTTCGCCCAGACACGCCTCTGGTTCATCGAGGAGCTGTCGCCGGGGAACTCGACGTACAATGTTCCCATCGCCTGGCGGCTTCGCGGTCAGGTGGACGCCGCCGCACTGCAGTCCGCGATGAACGAAATGTGCGCGCGGCACGACGTGCTCCGGACCACCTTCGAAGTCGACGGCGACATGCCGGTGCAGTTGGTGCACCGGGACATTCGCGTGGACGTGTCGTTCCGCGACTTCTCTGGGGATGGTGATGCCGCGGCGCGCGCGTCGGCGGCGATGCGCACCGAGGCGAACACACCATTCGATCTGCGCCGGGGTCCGTTGATTCGCGTCGCACTTCTTCGGTCGGCCCCCGGCGACCAGTTGCTCGTGGTGACGTTGCATCACATCATCTCAGACGGGTGGTCGATGGTGGTGCTGCGAAAGGAACTCGCCGAAGGTTACGCCGCTGCGCTCGCCGCCAGAGCGCCGCATCTTCCGGCGCTATCGATCCAGTACGCAGACTACGCGGTATGGCAGCGTCGCGAGCTATCCGGAGACGTCGCCCATCGGCTGGAAGCCTATTGGCGCGAGCGGCTGCGCGGCCCGCTACCCGCCCTCGATCTGCCAATGCAGGCGCCGCGACCCGCGATGCTTGGAGTGCGCACGGCGCGACAATGCACCTTCCGGATTGCCGAGCCGTTGGCGTCGGCGGTGCACGCGCTGGCGCGCGAGGAGCGCGCGACGCCATTCACGGTGTATCTCGCTGCGTTCCAGATACTGCTCGGACGCTACTCCGGCCAGCACGACGTCGTGGTCGGCACGCCGGTGTCTGGTCGAGGTGCGCCGGAAGTCGAACCGCTGTTGGGAATCTTCCTCAACACGGTAGCCCTTCGGACAGACTTGTCGGACAGTCCTCCATTTCGTTCGCTCCTCAAACGAGTGCGGGAGAAAACACTCGAAGATCTTGCACACGATGCGCTGCCGTTCGAGCGAGTGGTCGACGTGGTCAAGCCGACGCGAAACCCGTCCATTACGCCGATCTTCCAGATCCTGTTCTCGATGCAGAACGCCACAGCCACCGCGATGCAGGCGGAGTCGGTCGACGAGCTTGCGCTTCCCGGCGTGACGACGGAGCGTGTGCGGGCTGGCCTCGAGAATACGAAATTCGACATCCAGCTCACGCTTGCCCCGGACGGCGCCGCTTACCACGCGTCGGTCGACTACGACGCGGACTTGTTCGCCGCGTCCGTCATCGAGCGGTTTGCCGGGCACTACCTGAATCTGTTGAATGGCATCGTCGCGTCCCCCGACCAGAGAATCGATCAACTGGCACTGCTGGATTCGACCGAGCGTCACCGCGTGGTTTCGGAGTGGAATGCGACCGCCACGGATGATGCGGGCGAGCCGGGAACCTTACCCGAACTGATCGCGAACCAAGCCAGGCGTTCACCCGACGCGACCGCAGTCCTGTCCGGAGAGGCGTCACTCACATTCGCCGAACTCGATGCACGCGCAACGACACTGGCCCGTGCCTTGCGCGCACGAGGCGTGGCACGCGGGTCCCTGGTAGGCGTCTGCATGGACCGCTCGTTCGACCTGGTTGTGGCGCTGTTGGGAATTCTAAAGGCGGGCGGCGCCTATGTCCCGATGGATCCGGAATATCCGGCGAGTCGCCTCCGGTTCATGATCGATGACGCGCGTTGCGCCCTACTACTCACTCAGGAACGGATCGCCCAGAGCACACTCAACGGAATTTCCGACCACGCGTCGAGTGATGCGGTCGGGGTTGGCGCACAGATTGTCTGCCTCGATGGCGACTGGTCGAACATCGTCACTGACGCTCAGCTGGCACCGACTCTGCCCATCGTGTCGCCGGATGACCTCGCCTACATGATCTATACGTCCGGTTCGACTGGACGTCCGAAGGGGGCGCTGAATCGCCATCGGGGGATCGTCAACCGACTGCGCTGGATGCAGCGCGCATATTCACTGGAGGCGGATGACGTCGTGATGCAGAAGACTCCCATCAGCTTCGATGTTTCGGTCTGGGAGTTCTTCTGGCCGCTCGCCACTGGCGCGCAACTGCTCTTGGCGGATCCTGGTGGCCACCGTGATGCCGCATATCTTGCCGCGGTCATCCGCGAGCGGCGGGTCACCGTGCTGCACTTCGTTCCCTCCATGCTGCGTGCGTTCCTCGAGAGTGGCGTGAGCGTGACGCCCACCACGATCCGCGACGTCATCTGCAGCGGTGAAGCACTCACCTACGACCTCCAGCAAAGCTTTTTCGACCGCTTCCCGATGACTCGCCTGCACAATCTGTACGGTCCCACGGAAGCCGCGGTGGATGTGTCCGCGTGGGAATGTGTGCGGGGCGATACGCGTCATGTCGTCCCGATTGGCCGGCCGATTGCCAATACACGTCTGTATGTACTGGACGACGACCGGGCCCCCACACCAATCGATGTGGCTGGCGAGTTATACATCGGCGGCATCCAGGTCGGCGCCGGCTATCACAACCGGCCAGAATTGACTGCTGAGCGGTTCGTTCCCGATCCATTCAGCCTCGAAGCGGACGCGCGACTCTACCGCACCGGCGATCGCGCCCGCTGGCTGAGTGACGGCGCGATTGAGTACTTGGGACGACTGGACTTTCAGGTGAAGCTGCGAGGATTCCGCATCGAACTCGGTGAAATTGAAATGGTGCTCACATCGCAGCCCGGTGTTCGGTCGGCAGTCGCGCTGGTGCGTGAAGACGTGCCCGGCGATCAGAGACTGGTCGCGTATTGCGTAGCGGAGGTTGGAGCTGGCCCGAGTGAGTGGGGCGTCCTTCGCGATCGACTCAAGACGTCGCTGCCGAGTTACATGGTGCCGAGCGCGATCGTATGGCTCGAGTCGTGGCCGCTCACGCCCAACGGGAAGCTCGACCGATCGGCGCTGCCGGCCCCCGTCGCGGACGGGTCAAAGGACCCCGCCTCCTTCCGGACGCCGGAGAACCACGTCGAGGAAGTGATCGGGAGCGTATTTCGCGAAGTCCTCGGGCTGACGCGCGTCAGCACGGTCGACGACTTCTTCGATATCGGGGGGCATTCGTTGCTGGCCATGCAAGTGGTCGCAAGATCGTCGCGATTGTTCGGGAGACGCATCATGCTCCGCGATTTCTTTCAGCACCCCACCGTCATCGGTTTTGCCGAAACGCTCGCCAGTGGTGAGCCGACACCTGGCCGAACGAACGCGGTCGCTCGGGCAATCGTCCGGATGCGCGACATGACACCCGAAGAGATGGAGCGCCGGCGAATTGCGGCGGCGTCACTTCGCCAGGCTACCGAATCAAGAGATGGTCATGAGTGAAGGGGAACGGATAGGGAAGGATTTGGACCTGACAAACCTCGATCTCGATCTCCTCGAGCAACTGCTCAGCGAGGAAGGGGTCTCAGGCGCCCGCGAAGTGCAGGGAATCCGGCCGCGCACGCCAATGGCGCGCGTGCCGCTCTCGTTCTCCCAGGAATTGCTCTGGATGCTCGACCAGGCGTCACCCGGTCTCACGGCGTACAACCTCGCCACCGCCCGACGCCTCATCGGTCCGCTGGACGTGCCATCGCTGGAACGGAGTCTCACGCAGATCGTTGCTCGCCACGAATCGCTGCGCACGCACTTCGGTTTGGTGGACGGAGAACCGTCGCAGATCATTGCGGCGCCTGGACCGGTCAACTTCTCGTTCATCGAGCTCGCGGCGGACTCGGCCCCGGAACGGGAGGCGGAGCTCGAGCGATTGCTCGCGGCGCGCGCGCGCACGCCCTTCCAACTCGGAAACGAGTCGCTCTTTCGGGTCGCGGTGGTCCGACGTGGTCCGAATGACCACATCATGCTCGTGGAGACGCACCACGCGGTTTGCGATGGCTGGTCGATCGGCTTGATCATGCGCGAGTTGGCACAATTGTACCGTGCCAATTGCCGCGGCATCCCCACGGACCTCCCGCCGCTGGCCATCCAATTCGGCGATTACGCCATCTGGCAACGCGAAACGCTGCAGGGGCAGCGCCTCGCGAGCCTGCTCGAATTCTGGCGCGGACACCTCGGAGACGTCACGCAACCGCTCGCGCTGCCGACCGACTTCCCGTCGTCGCCGACACCCACCTTCGCTGGCGCCACCGTCGGCCGCACGATGTCGTCCGATCTGCTCGGACAAGTCACGGCCCTCGGCCGCGAATACGACGCGACGCTGTACATGACGCTGCTCGCTGCCTACGCACTGGTGCAGCATCGCTACACCGGCCGCACGCACGTACTCATCGGGTCCGGCGCGGCCGGACGCTCGGAACACGACACGGAAACGATGGTGGGCTACCTCAACAATACTTTGGTGCAGCGCGTCGACTTCAGCGGTGATCCAGCTTTTGCCGAGCTACTCACTCGCGTCCGCGACAGCGCGTTGAGTGCGTATGACCATCAGGACGTGCCGCTCGAAAAACTCATGCTCGAGTTTCGGCAGGATCGTCAGCGCGTCAGCGACGCGCCGCTCTTTCAGACCGTGTTCACCATGCAGGACACGATCGGCGACTCGCTGCAGCTGGACGACGTCGATGTGCAGCCGTTCGGCGTCGGCCTTGGCGCAACGAAGTTCGACATCACGCTGCTGCCGAGCCGGCGCGAAGACGGACTCCGGCTGAGCCTCAGCTATCGCACGGATCTGTTTGCTCGCGCGACGATGGACCGCTTTCTCGGCCATCTCCACCGCGTCCTCCAGGCTGTCGTCCAGGACCCGACCGTGCGGATCTCGGCATTGCCGATGCTCACCACCGATGAACTGGCGGACCTGGCGGCATTCAATGCCACCGACGTTGACGAGGGCGCGTCCGCCACTGTCGTCGGGCTCATCGAAGAGCAGGCTCGCCGAGTCCCGGATCGTACCGCGATCGTGTGTGGCCCCACGGAACTGTCGTACCGCGACGTAAACGAGGGAGCCAACCGGCTCGCACGTGCGCTCCGCGCGCGAGGCGTCGTTGCGGGCGCCGTGGTCGGGTTGGTTCTCGACCGGTCCGCCGATGCGATTGTTGCGCTACTCGGCATCCTGAAGGCAGGCGCGTCCTATGCGCCGACGGCGCCGGATCTGCCACCCGCGCGCCTAGCCGCGCAGTTGACGGAGAGCGGTGTCAGGATGGTGGTGACCACGTCGGAACACGCGGCCAAATGCCCCCCCCAACTCGAGACCATATGTCTCGATGGAAACGCCGCTTTGCAGTCGCAGCCCGGTGCTGATCCGTCGGTCGCCGTCACCCCCGATGATCTGGCATACGTCCTGTTTACGTCGGGCTCGACCGGCACTCCCAAGGGCGTTGCCGTGACGCACGCCAACATTGTTCACTACTCGCGCGCCGTCGCGCGCGTGCTGGGAGACCTGCCCGCGGAGAATCGGGGTGACGGATTTGCCGCGCTCGATGGTCTGCATTTCGGGATGGGATCCACCTTCGCCGCCGATCTCGGCAACACCTCACTGTTTCCGGCACTCATGTCGGGCGGCACGTTGCACATTCTCCCCGCCGAGGTCGCAACGAACTCGGCACGGTTCAGCGAGTATGTGTCTGAATATCCGCTGGACGTGCTCAAGCTCACGCCCAGTCATCTGCGCGCGCTGGTCGGCGATGCGCGCGGCGCTGAGCTGGCGGCGCTTCTGCCGTCACGCTGGATAGTACTGGGCGGTGAGCCGCTGACGCTGGAGTTCGCGGAGACGCTGGTGCAGGCACGGAAGCCACGCGTATTGAACCACTACGGTCCCACCGAGACGACGGTAGGCGTCCTCACCTTCCCGGCGACGGGGCACTCCCTCGCGCGCATCCGCGAGCTTGGCGCGCAGACGGTTCCCCTCGGTCGTCCGCTCCCGAATTCAAAGGTGTTCGTCGTCGATGCGCGCGACGTCGAGGTCCCGATCGGCGTGCCGGGCGAGCTGCTCATTTCCGGGGCGGGTGTCGCCCAAGGCTATCTCGGACTACTGGATCTGACCGCCGAGCGCTTCTTCGAGTTCCACGGAGCGCGCACGTATCGCTCCGGCGATCGAGTTCGTCGCCTCGCGGATGGAACGATCGAATTTCTCGGTCGCACGGACGACCAGGTCAAGATTCGCGGCTACCGGGTGGAATTGGGAGAAATCGCGCACGCGCTGCGTGCGCACCCAGGTGTCGCGAACGGCGAGGTCGTGACGCATCGGGACGCAGGCGGGGAACTCCACCTGGTCGCGTATGCCGTCGCGCGCAAAGGCTACAGCGCCAGCCACGCGGATCGCCCGACAACCCAGAACCTTGCCAAGTGGCTGGCCGACTGGCTACCGCCACACATGGTGCCGAGCTCCGTAGTACTTCTGGATGAGATGCCGCTCACCCCGAATGGAAAAATCGATCGCGCGCGGCTGCCCACAGCAGACACCGCAGCTGCGAGCGCGCACGTCGCACCACGTACGGACACCGAGCAGCGGCTCGCCGCCATATGGTCGGACGTGCTCAAGAAGCCGGACATCGGCATAACGCAGAACTTCGTCGAACTCGGCGGCCATTCGCTGCTGGCCATCCGCATCCTCGGCAAGATCAGCAAGACATTCGGTTTGCGCCTCTCCCTGCGCACGCTGTTCGACGCACCGACCATCGAGAAGCTCTCCGAATTGATCGATGTCGAACTGCAGTTGGCCGCTCTCGATGCGATGGCGAGTGAGGACGCGCCAGATCGATGACGGATCGTCCGGATCCGGTTGCCGAGCGGCGGGCTGAACTCGAGCGGCGCCTCGCCTCACTCACGCCCGCACAGCGTGCGAAGCTCGCCGTCACCGCTGCCCCGCCGCCGGAGGAACACACCATTCCGCGTCGGAGTCCCGAGGCGCCTGTTCCGATGTCGTTCGCGCAGGAGTTGCTCTGGCGTCTGGAGCGCGCGCGGCCCGGTCACATCTATAACGTTCCGCGCTCCGTTCGTCTGACCGGAAGAATCGATGTCGATGCGCTGACTGCGGCGCTTGATGCACTCGTCGCGCGGCACGAAGCGCTTCGCACGACCTTCGCCCTCATCGATGACGAGCCGCGCCTGGTCGTCAATGCGGCCGCTCCGGTGCACATCACTCACGTGGACATCGGCGGGCTCCCGGACGACATGCGCGAGTCGGCGGCGCGCACGAAAATTCGCGAGTTGGCGCGCGAGCCGTTCGACCTGGAGAAGGACCTCCAACTCCGTGCCGCGCTCATTCGGCTGTCGGAAGAGGACCACATCCTTCTGTTGATCTCGCATCACGTGTCATCCGACGCCTGGTCGGGCAACATTCTGATGCGAGACCTCGCCGCGTTATATGAGGGCTATCGGGATGGCCGGCCGTACGTACTGCCCCCGCTCGACGTGCAATACGCGGACTTCGCGGTCTGGCAGCGGCGAACATTGACGGGCGAGCGACTCGAGAGCTTGCTCGCGTACTGGCGCTCTCGACTGGAGGGAGCGCCGACGCACCTCGATCTTCCTACCGATCGCGCTAGCCCGCTCGCGCCCAGCTTTGAAGGCGCGATACGCGGCACGAATGTCCCGCTTCACGTCCTCGATGGGCTCCGCTCGCTGTCTCGAGCGCAGAACTCGAGCACATTCACCGTGCTCCTCTCCACGCTCTACGTTCTGCTCATGCGGTACAGCGGCGAGGAGGAACTGGTGGTGGCGACGCCCATTGCCGGCCGGCCATATCCGGAACTCGAGGGCATCGTCGGCTTCTTCACGAACACCCTGCTGCTGCGAGCCTCGCTCGCCGGCAATCCGACGTTTCGCGAGTTGCTGGAGCGCGTTCGCAGCGTGGTGCTCGGCGCGCACGAGCATCAGGAAATGCCACTCGAGACGCTGATGCGCGCCAAAGGGCCGCACGACCGGCCGCTTGCCAACAGTCCCCAAGTGGTGCTGTCCACCGAGGATCCCGATCGCCAGCGTCTACACATCCCGGGCACGTCGAGCACGCCGTTTGCGGCCACGCTTGGCGGGACGAAGTTTGACATCACCATCTGGTCGGCGGAGCGGCCCACGGGACTGCGCGTCACGGCCGAATTTCGCACCGACCTCTTCGACGACGAAACCATCGATCGCATGCTGCGCCATTTCGGCGTGCTGCTGGAGGCCGCCGTCACGATGCCCGACACGCGCATCGGCGACCTCCCGATCATGGATGACGACGAGCGCCAGCGCGTCTTGTATGAATGGAACGACACCGAGGCTGGCTACCCCGATCACGCCACCATTCACGGGCTCATCGAGGAGCAGGTGCGCCGCCGGCCGAGCGACGTCGCGGTGGAGTGTACCGAAAACGGCGAGAGGACGACGTTGACCTATGCGGAACTGGACCGGCGCGCGAATCGCCTGGCCAGTACTCTCCACGCATTGGGGGTTCGCGCCGACGAGCGAGTCGCGATATGCCTTGATCGCGGCGTTTCCACGGCCGTCGCCATCCTCGGCGTGCTCAAGGCGGGTGGCGCGTATCTGCCCATCGACCCAGCCTACCCCGACGACCGCATCGAGTATACGCTGCTGGACGCCGGCGCGGCGTGGATGCTCACGGACGAGCGCAATCATGAACGGTTGGTGGGCCTGACACACGCCGCACGATTGCTGATGGTCGATGCCGCTGTGCGCGACGGCTCGTCCGACGCGGCGCCAGACGTCGCAGTATCGCCGCGCCACCTCGCCTACGTGATCTACACGTCAGGGTCTACGGGCCGTCCGAAGGGCTGCATGATCGAACATCGCAACGTGACGCGATTGCTCGTGAACAACAGGTCGCTATTCGACTTCAATGAGCGTGACGTGTGGACGGTATTTCACTCCTTCGCGTTCGACTTTTCCGTCTGGGAGCTGTTCGGTGCCCTCGTCTTCGGAGGACGAGCCGTCGTGGTGCCGCGGCTCGTCGCGCAGAGTCCAGCGGATTTTCTCGCGCTCCTCCAGCAGTCCGGCACGACGATTCTGAACCAGGTGCCGTCCGCGTTTCAGGCGTTGCTCGAGGAGGCCGTCACGGGAAACCCGACGCTTGCCGTCCGTTACATCATCTTCGGCGGAGAGGCGCTCAAGCCGGCGCTGCTCCGCAAGTGGCGACAGCGTTGGCCGAAAACACGGCTCATCAACATGTTCGGCATCACCGAAACCACCGTCCACGTGACGTTCAAGGAAATCGGGGACGCGGAAATCGCGGCGGGCGTATCGAACATCGGGCGCCCCATACCGACGACCACGGTCTACATGCTCGACCAGGCGCTGCGGCCGGTGCCCATCGGACTCGGCGGCGAGATTTGCGTTGGCGGCCTGGGGGTCGCGCGCGGCTACCTCAATCGTCCCGACCTGACCTCGGAACGATTCGTTCCGGATCCCTTTGTCATGGGGCAGGCGGCGGGTGCGCGGATGTACCGGTCGGGCGACCTCGGGCGGCGCCGTGCAAACGGCGAAATCGAGTACATCGGACGGCGCGATCATCAGGTCAAGATCCGCGGGCACCGCATCGAACTCGGAGAGATCGAAGCAGTGCTGCTCCAACAACCGCATGTAGCGGAAGCGGTCGTCATGGTTCGTGAAGACTCGCCGGACGCCCAGCGCCTCGTCGCGTACGTCGTGCCGGAGCCGGACTCCCCACCGTCATTACTCCAACTGCGCGAGGCAATGCGCCAGCGGCTGCCCGAAGTGATGGTTCCGTCCGCCATCGAGTTCCTCGATCGGCTGCCGATCACGTCAAATGGCAAGGTGGATCTCCGAGCGCTTCCGGCTCCACTCGGCAGCGCGACCGGCCCAGCGTATCAGTCGCCGCGTACCACCATCGAACATGAGCTCGCGCAGATCTGGGAGAGGCTCCTGTCGCCCGGACGTCCCATCGGAGCGTTCGACGATTTCTTCGAGATCGGGGGTCATTCGTTGCTCGCGATGCAGATGCTTGCCGACGTAGAGCGTGTGCGCGGTCAGCGCATTCCTCTCGCGTGGCTCTTCGAGTCGTCCACGGTGGAGTCGCTGGCCGCGCGCCTGGCAGCGGCACTGTTTGACGAGCAAGAGCCTCCGCTGATCACGCTACAAGAAGGGACGAGCGGCCCTCCGGTCGTGTTCGTCCATGGTGACTGGACCGGCGGTGGCTGGTATGCACGCCGGCTTGCTCCGCTCGCGGCCGCCAATTCGCCGTTCTATGTGCTGCCCACCATCGGCGCCGGGAACGAGGCACGCACCTGGACGGTGGAAGCGATGGCGGAGCGGCATGTGCAGGAATTGCGGAAGAAGCAGCCGCGAGGACCGTATCGCATTGTCGGGTTTTGCGTCGGTGGAGTGATTGCGTTCGAGATGGCGCGGCAGCTGAAGGACGCGGGCGAGGCGGTCGAACGGCTCGTGGTGGTCGACAGCGACCCGATGAATGCGCGACTGCGGGCGCTGAAACCCCTCGTGTCGCTTCTGGTAGTGGGTACGGGGAGCGAAGCCCGACTCACGCGTCAGGCCACAGCCATGCGCCGACTCCGCTGGATCTTGCGTCGTGTGCGATACGTGAAGGGACTTTCAATGGGTGAGCGCACGCGCTGGTTCGCCGACAAGGCCGTGCGGTACGCTCCGCGACTCGTCACTCGCGCGGCGCCCGTGCCGTCGGGTAGAGGAGTCGCTCCATCGTCGCCGCGTGGGGACGTCGACAACGAACTTGGGGATGCCATCGTGCTCCGCACGCAGGAGCGCGCCGCGTCGGCATATGTGCCGGGCCAGTACGCGGGCGTACTGGACTTCATTTGGGCCGAGGGTGCGCCAGGAAAGGAGCGCCGACCCAATCCTTTGGGAGCGTGGCAGATCGTCGCCCGCGAGGTGCGCATGCACCCGGTCGCCTCGGGCCACATCGGCCTGATCACGGACAACCTTCCCTTGTTCGCGAGTGCATTGCGCGAGGTGCTCGACGGAAGCTGACGTGCGCCAATCAGGGGGCAGCCGCTTCCGCCTCGCGTGAGCGGGCGCGCGCGCCAAGCAACCGCTGGCCAAAGCGAATGCCGGGTTTTTCGATGAGGTGATAGCCGCAGAAGCACATTGCCGTTAGCACGGCGATGGCCACGATCCCCTGCACCACTGTAGGGACGGCGCGGAGCACACCGAAGCCGATACGCAGCGCTAACATGTGGAACAGATAGATGCCGTACGAATACGTCGCGACGGTGTGCGCCGCGCGTGCCAGCGGCGATGGCGCCGCATCGCGCGTGAGCGCGACCGAAAGCCCGAAGGCGCCGCACAACGCGATGCGGATTACCCAGGTCAGATGCACCGCGTCGAGCACGAAGTACCCCAGCACCACCGCCGCCGCGATCGTGAACGGAAAGGTCCACGCTGGGAGTAGCTTCGGCGGCCCACGACGCAGCAACCAGTACGCAAGCACTCCCATCAGGAAGCACGGCGTGTAGTCCAGCACCGAAAACCGCCACATGCCGGCAATCCGGTGCGCAGGATCCACGCCGTAGTTGAATAGCCACGCCAGCGCAGCCCCCAGGGCAAGTAGCGCCAGCATTCCGTTGGGTGATGACCGCCGCGCTATCATGTAGCACAGCGGAAGTGCCGCGTACATCTGCAGTTCGAGTGGCAACGTCCACAGAGGAGCGAGCACGCTTGGCACGCCCGCCAGATTCTGCACCAGCGCCAGGTTGGCCATTCCGGTCGAGAGGGACACCGCGGCGTATCGCGAGGCGACGCTTCCGGGAGGTATGCGGAAAATGAGCACGAGCGCGACGACGGCTAACGCGAGCGGATACACGCGCCATGCGCGCCGTACATAGAACCGCCGTACCCACGCGACCGTGGTGGGCGCGCCATCCCGTTCCATCGAGGACATCAGGACGAGCGACGTGTGCACGAAGAAGGCGAGCACCCCAGCGTGTCCGAGCCATTGACTGAAAGGCAGGCCACGGCCATCGAACCCCACCGTGTGATCGACCAGCACTGCGAGCACCGCAATCGATCGCAGCAGGTCGAGATTGTGTTCCGGGAGATTCGTCCGGTGCACGCGCGTCACGCTCGATTCCCGCGACCGGTTCCAGACAATCGTCGTACGCGCATCCTATCTCGCGCCCATGCGATAACCCCGCATCTGGCCCCACGCGGTGCTGGCGGCCTTGAGATCTTCCATCCAGATCGGGGAATCGCTCGTCCAACGGCGCACACAGTAGCGCATCTCGCCGAACAGCGCCTGTCGCACGACCCAGCGCGGGACGCCGAACAGACGCACGAATCCGGTGCTGTGGTCAAAACGCCCAAGATACTCTCCATACCCAGAGTACCACCGGCGCAGATATTGAATCGTCTGCCGCTCAGCCGGTATGTAGTGCCGCACGCGGGCCGTAGGCACCCACCACCCGGCATCGCCGGCCTCGAGGGCGCGTCGCACGACGTCGGTCTCCTCCCCACCAACGCGGCTCCCCGGCCTCACGCCGCGACCGATGTCGTAGAGCAGCGTCCGCTGTCTGGCAGTCTGGATGGCAAAGCTCGCTCCGAACGGCACTCGCCTCGGTGTTAGCGGCACGGCATCGCGCCCGTAGTCGATGCAGGCGTATGCGTTGGCGACCTGCGGCCACGCCGCCGCGAGCCAGGAAGGCGGCGCATTGGGAAACCACGGTTGGATCGGACCGCCGAATACTACCGCGCTTGGCCAACGCTCAAACGCCCGGTGATACTCGACCATCCAGTCCGGCGCCACGAGCACGTCGTCGTCCGTCCAGATGATGTACTCGCCCGTTGCTTCGTGTACGGCGCGGTTCCTGGCGCAAGACAGTCCCGGCTGCGCCTCGAATACGCGTCGGACCGGGAGACGGTCCCCAAAGCTCTCGATGACCTGATCGGTGGCGTCCGTGGAGTTGTTGTTGATCACCAGCACTTCCCACTCGAGCCCCGGCGGCACCAGAAGATTCGTCATCCCCTCCAGCGTCTGGCGCAGGAGCTGATGCCGGTTCCAGGTACAGATCGCGACTGTCAGGCGGCGAATTGGTGACGTGATGGCGGCTCTCATGGACCTGGGCTGACTCGCCGGCAGCGTCCGGGTCGGACGGCAGACGCAAGCTCGGACGTGATACAGGTTGTGTCAATTGCAGCGCGGCTTCGAACAAAAGGGCCATCTTCACGACACGCGAATACGCGTATATTCTAGGATCGGCGCTCCGTCATGGAGCGGTTGACCAACAGCACATTGACAGAAGGTGCGTGTCGTGAACCTCGGACGGCCTGCTGGCTCGCTCGGAACCGTCATCTCGCATTGCGTCACGCAATGAGCACCGCTGCCGAACCACGTGGCGGACTTGCTGTCGTCGTCTCCTATCCACACCTGGTCTCCGGCGTTGTCGCCATTCTGCTGTTCGTCGTATGGGTGATTGGAGATCTGATGCTCGAACGCGCGCGCTTGCAGAGCAGGATTGCGCAGCTTGCGCCGCTGCAATTCACCGAAAAGTGGAAAGGGGAAGCCGCACCGCGCGCCCTGTTGACGCATAGCGATGTCCTTCCATTGTATGGCAGTTCGGAATTGATCTATGACATGCCGAACCGGGCAACGGATTTCTTTTCAGCCTATCCAACGGGTTTCACCGTCGCGCCGCTCGGTGACCGCGGGTACCCTGCGCTCACGATGGCGGTGGGTATCGCGAGCCTGGGACGGGCGTTCGCGGGAAGGAAGATCGTCGTCTCGCTATCGGGTACGTGGTTTCTGGGTGACGACACGGAGCACGACGCCACCACCCTCAAAGCGCACTTCTCACCGCTCCAGGCGGGCGATGTCATCTTCTATCGCCGTCTTCCGTCGGATCTCACGGAACGCATGGCGCGCGAGATCATGAGTCATGACCCCGTCCCGCGCGACTTTCCCATGCTGCATGCCGCCCTTGGCTGTCTTGCCCGGCGATGCAACTATGAACGGCTCATCCCTATATTCGCGCCCCTCTGGGCGATGCGCACGCTGCTGCTTCGTACCGAAGACTACCGCCATGTCGTCCAGGCTGTGGAGCACCACGCACCACCGCGCCAACGCACGGAACGCGTCGATTGGGGAGCGCTGGAATGGCGTGGCGATTCGCTTTGGCGCCTGGAATCGGCGAGCAATGTTCTGGGCATCCAGGACAGCATCTGGAATCGACACAAGAAGCAGATGCCCGCGGGGGACGCAGGGTCACGCGACACCGCGTTTCTCGCGCTCATGGAGAAGGCGCCGAAATGGACAGACCTCGACATCCTGCTCGCCACCTTGAAGGCGGTCGATGCACGACCGCTCATTCTGAATTCGCCACTCAAAGGAGTGTACTGGGAGTATCGCGGCGTGACCGCAGCGGCCAGGCAGCGCTACTATCGGCACTTTGACTCGGTCGCCGTGCGGTACGGGTTTCCCACCGTGTATTTTCAGGAGCGCGACGAGGATCCCTACTTTCTCAGCGAATCACGTTCGCATCTGAGCAGCAAGGGATGGGCAGTCTACGACCGAATCATCAACGCCTTCCAACATGACTCGCTTCGATAGCCCCCTTGGCCGCGTCCTTCTCCGCTCGGTGTACTACGCTCTGATCCTCGGCGCCGTCTGGGCGGTGAGCGACCTTACCGCGGCCGCTCCTCCGGTTTTCATCTACCAGGGGTTTTAGGCCGCGTATGTCTACCGCTGACCGCGTGGTCGCCACCATCGAGGATGTCACGGGAGAGCCCGCCGTGCGGTCGAACCGCGACCTCGATTTGTTCGAACACCAGGTGCTCGATTCTCTTCGCACCATAGAATTGCTGGTGGCGCTGACCGAGCACTTCGGCACCGACATCGCTCTTTCCGAAATCGAGCGCGAGCTATGGGCGACCCCGAACAAGATCATCGCCTTCATGGAGCAACGCGTCGGCGTATGACCACGCGCGTCGCACGGTGGCTATGGATGAGGAGCCGCGGTGGGAACTCGTGGATCTGATCTCCCGAATCGATGCCTGGGGCCGCTCCGCTCCTGAACGACTCGTGCACCAATCGGATGCGGCAAGCCTGACCTGGGGAGATCTGATTCGTCGGTCGGACGCGCTTGCGGGCGCGATTGCATCCTCCTGCCTCCGCCCGGGCTCGCCGATTGTGCTCCGCGGGCACAAGGAGCCGGAGATGCTCGTCGGCTTTCTCGGCTGCGCCAAGTCGGCCCACCCGTACGTCCCCATCGACGTGGCCGTCCCGGAATCGCGTGCCGAGCGAATCGTGGCCGCCGCAAACGCCGAAATGGTGCTCACGCCGGAGCGGATCCGCGAACTCGAGGCACTCGGGCGGCCGCGTCCCCTCCTGTCGGGAGATCTCGAAACGCCGTTCTACGTGATGTTCACCTCCGGCAGCACGGGCGAGCCGAAAGGCGTCGTCATCACGCGCGGGTGTCTCGACGCATTTGTCTCGTGGATGCTGAACGAGCAGCATTTTGCGACGGGCGGCGAGACGTTTCTCAATCAGGCCGTCTTCTCGTTCGATCTTTCGGTGATGGACGTCTGGTGTTGCCTTGCCACGGGCGGCACCCTGTTCAGCCTGACCGCCACGGTGCTCTCGGACTTTCGGCGATTGTTCCAGTCGTTGGCGTCGTCGGGCGTGACGACGTGGGTTTCGACACCGCCGTTCGCGCAACTCTGCCTTGCCGATCGCGGATTTCGGCAGGAGTTGCTCCCTCATCTCACGCGGTTTCTGTTCTGCGGCGACGTCCTCACGGGCGAGATCGCCCAACGGCTCATCGAGAGGTTCCCGATGGCCGAAGTGTGGAATACATATGGTCCCACCGAGGCCACCGTGGCCACGACTTCGGTGCAAATTCGCGGTGAGGTACTGCGGCGGTATCCGCAACTTCCGGTCGGCGTGGCCATGCCGGGCTCCAAAGTGCTGGTGGTGGACGATGGAGGCGTACGAGTGACCGACGGGACTCGCGGCGAAATCATGATCGTCGGGCCCAACGTGAGTCCGGGCTATCTCGGACGCCCCGAGCTTTCGGCTCGGGTGTTCTCGTCGCGTGACGGCATGCGTGCGTACCGAACGGGAGACTGGGGCGTATACGAGGAAGGTCTGTTGTTCTTTCAGGGACGCATGGACAACCAGGTCAAGATCGCGGGCCACCGCATTGAGCTGGGAGACGTCGAGGCGCAGGTGGCCTCGCTGGCGTCGGTCCGCGGCGCGGCAGTCGTCACGTCCATTAAGCACGGCCGAGCCGACTCCCTCCACGCCTTCGTCGTGCTCGTCCACCGTCCCCCCGGCAGCGATCTGGAAATCGGCGCCGCATTGCGAAAGGAATTGGCGTCGCTCCTTCCCGCCTACATGCTCCCGCGGAAGTTTCACGTGCTGAATCGATTTCCCCTCACCGCGAACGGCAAGACCGATCGCAAGGCGCTCGCAGCAATGGTGAACGCGTGACGCCGTATGGGAGCGTCTTCTACTTCGGTCTGTTGCTCTACCTCGCGATTCCCGTGCTGGTCGCGAGTTGGTTCGAGGTAAAGCCGCGCCGGTATATCCTTGCCGCGACCCTGGTCATCGTTGTGGTGCAGTTCGGCCTCGGACCGCTCGGTCTCGCGATCGCTCCGCTGCGCGACATCGGCAAGGTGGTCGGCTTTGCCGTGGGGCAGTGGGCGGTCGCCGCACTCTTCCTGCGGCTACGGAGAGCCGGGCCGAATCGCGCCGTATTCTACTCGGCAGTCCTCGTGGCGCTGCTTCCGCTGGCGCTCGAGAAATTCATGCCGCGCGGAACGTCGCATCTCGTTGCGTTCATGGGCATATCGTATTTGACATTTCGGGCACTCGACGTGGTCTTCGCCGTCCAGGACGGATTGGTCAAGGAGCTTCCCGCCGCGGAGTACTTCTCGTTCCTCTTGTTCTTTCCCGCGATCTCGGCTGGGCCCATTGATCGCTACCGTCGCTTCCGTACCGACTACCGGAAGCCACGCTCCCGCGACGAGCTACTGTCGGATCTCGACCAGGCAACGGATCGGATCTTCCGCGGCCTCCTCTACAGCTTCGTCATCGCCCCGCTGATCAATTTCTATTGGCTGACGCCGTCGCTGCATCGATACGGACTGCCCGGTGTCGCGTCGTACATGTATGCGTACAGCCTCCACCTGTTTTTCGACTTCGCCGGCTATAGCGCGTTTGCCATTGGCGTGGGCTACCTGTTCGGCATCCGCATGCCGGAGAACTTCAACCAGCCGTTTCTCGCGAAGAACATTACCGACTTCTGGAATCGCTGGCACATTTCGCTGTCGAGCTTTCTTCGCGACCATGTCTACGGCCGCTTCGTACTCGCGGCAACGAAGCGTCGGTGGTTCAAGGACCGGCAGCTGGCCAGCTATCTCGGAAGCGTCCTCGCGTTCGGCCTCATGGGTGTGTGGCATGGAACCGCGGCGCGCTATCTCGCCTATGGGCTCTACCACGCGCTCCTGATCGTTGGATACGGGATGCTCACGCGGCCGGAGCGTGGGCCGCGCAAGCCGCTTCCCCTCCTTGCCGCGCGGGTCGTGACATTTCATCTCGTTTGCTTCGGATTTCTGATCTTCTCCGGACGGTTGTTCTGACGCGTCACTTGCCGCTCACGCCCAGCCGGCGCAACTCGGCGATGGCGCCGTCGTATTCCGTGTACGACCGCGGGCATGCCGCCTTCGTCTCCAGGAAACGTGTCGCGGCATCGGCATCCCGCTTCATCGCCAGGAGCTCTTCACCGATGTAGAAGGACGCGGCGCAACGATGCTGCGTCTGCACCACCGTGTCCTTGTCCTCGGCCGCTGCGAACAGGCCGTCCGCCGTCAGTCGGCCCAGGTAGTATTTCGCCACGGGCGCTGGCCACTTGACGGTATCGGTTCGCACCACGTGCGCGGCGAAATCCTTCGCGTCGTCCCGGCCGATTCTCCGATTCACGAAATGAAGCCAGATCGCGACGTACAGATTTGCCGGGTCCAACGACTGTCCTTTCGCCAGATCCGCCGCTGCGTCGGGAAAGCGGCCGAGATAGACGTCGGTGCGGCCCCGGTTCTTCCACGCGAGTCCAAAGTCGGGCTTGAGTTTCACGGCCTGGTCGAAGTCCCGTAGTGCGACGTCGAACTCGCCCTTACCCTGGTAGGCCATGGCGCGATTCTGGAAGATCCTGGCATCGTTGGGCGCGAGCGTGACAGCCTTGTCGTAGTCCTGAATGGCGCGATCGAAGTCCTCCTTCCCCCTGAAGGCGATGCCTCTGTTCCGGTAGGCGTCCGCGCTGACCGAATCCAGCCTGATCGCCTCGTCAAAGTCCCGAATGGCCAGATCGTACTCGCCCTTGTCGAGGTGGGCTGTGCCACTTTCCAGCTGCGCCCCAGCGCGGGACTTCGTGCCGGAACACGAGCACAACAGCATCAGTCCGAGAATCGACACCAAGGTCTGTGGTCTCCGCTTCATGTGCTCCTTGATTGAACGGATCGGGGCGTAGTGTCTCATCTTGCCAGCCCGGTCGCCCAAGCATAGACTCGGGCTCGAGAGCAGAAAACTCGATCCCGCCACGCGCTGGGGCAATGTCTGCCGCGCGTCTCCTCCCACGCCGTCCTCGCAATGGCCCTTCAACAGTACGACGCCATCGTCGTCGGCTCCGGTATCAGCGGCGGATGGGCGGCCAAGGAACTCTGCGAAAGGGGACTGAAGACGCTCCTGCTCGATCGGGGTCGCAACGTGGAACACGTGAAGGACTACACCACCGCCTTCACGGCGCCCTGGGAAATTCCCCACCGGGGCATGTCCCCGCAGAGCCTCCTCAAGAAGTATCCCGTCTCGCGGCGCGCACGCGTGCTGTATGAACTCAACGCGCAGTTCTTCATCGATGACAAGCAGTGTCCGTACGTCGAAGCAAAGCCGTTCGATTGGGTGCGGGGCTATCAGGTCGGTGGCCGATCGCTGACATGGGGTCGCCAATGCTACCGGTGGAGCGATTTCGACTTCACGGCCAATCAAGTGGATGGAAGTGGAATCGATTGGCCCATCCGCTACAAGGACATCGCTCCGTGGTACGATCATGTGGAGCGGTTCGCGGGAATTAGCGGATCCATGGAGGGCCTCCCGCAATTGCCCGACGGGCAGTTCCTCCCGCCCATGGATCTCAACTGCGTCGAGCAGTCGGTAGCCGCCCGAATCAAGGAGCACTACAAGGACGAGCGCCGAATGATCATCGGCCGAACGGCAAACCTCACCACCCCGCTTGGTGGTCGTGGGAATTGCCAATATAGAGACAAATGCGAACTAGGCTGTCCGTTCGGCGCATACTTCAGTACGCAGTCCGCCACCCTTCCGGCGGCGATGAAGACCGGCAACCTCACGCTGCGTCCGTTCTCGATCGTGCGACGCCTGCTCTACGACAAGGCCGCGAAGAGAGTATCGGGCGTGGAGATCCTCGATGCCGAGACCAAGGGGACCAACGAATTCAAATCGAAGATCGTGTTTCTTTGTGCGTCCACGCTGAACTCGGCCTGGGTCCTGATGAACTCTGCCACTGATGTCTGGCCGGATGGACTCGGCAGCAGCAGCGGCGAGCTCGGACACAACGTTCTGGATCACCACACTCGGGCGGGCGCGAACGGGCAGGTGGACGGCTTCGGGGACCGCTACGTGTACGGACGGAGGCCGAACAACTTCTACGTTCCGCGCTTTCGGAACCTCTTTGGCGACAAGCGACCCTACCTGCGGGGCTTCGGGTACCAAGGGAGTGCCAGCCGCCAGGATTGGAGCCGCAACATCGCCGAGTTGGGCGTCGGCGCGCCGCTGAAAGAAGCCATCACCGAGCCCGGGCAATGGACTATCGGCATGAGCGGCTTCGGCGAGACACTGCCCTATCACGACAACAGAGTGTACCTCGACAAGACGAAGCGTGACAACTGGGGCCTGCCCGTACTCGCCATGGACTGTGCGATTCGCGACAACGAGAAGCTGATGCGCCAGGACATGAAGAATGACGCCGCCGAAATGCTCGAGGCGGCGGGGGTCAAGAACGTGAAAGCGACGGACTTCGGATACACGTTCGGCTCGTGCATTCACGAGATGGGCGCGGCCCGCATGGGAACGGATCCGAAGACGTCCGTGCTGAACGCCAACAATCAGGTGTGGGACGCGAAGAATGTCTTCGTCACCGACGGCGCATGCATGGCGTCATCCGGCTGCGTCAATCCCTCCCTCACGTACATGGCGCTGACCGCACGCGCGGTGGAGTTCGCCGCACAGGCGATGAAAAGGGGGGACCTCTGAGCATGGATCGGAGAGCCGCGCTGGCCCGCATGGTGGCGATCACCGGGAGCGCCATGATCGGATCGGAGTTCTTTCTCACGGGATGCCGGAGGCCGGGCAAGCACGCGACGAAGCCGTTTACGCCGCAGGACCTGGTGCTGATGGACGAAATCGGGGATACCATCATTCCCGCCACCGACACGCCCGGCGCCAAGGCCGTGGGCATAGGGGCGTTCATGGCGATGATGGTCGGTGATTGCTACGACGACGATAACCACGCGGCGTTCCAGGACGGCTTGACGCAGATCGATCAAGCCAGTCGAAAGAGAACTGGACGAGCCTTCGCCGAGAGCGCGCCGGCGCAACGTCTCGCGCTGCTCGTCGACATTGATCGCGAAAACCGGACGTACACACAGAACAGGAAGCCGGCCGACCCGCAGCACTATTTCAAGTTGATGAAGGACCTCACGCTCCTGGGATTCTTCACGTCCGAAATCGGGTGCACCAGGGCCCTGCGGTTCGTGGAGACCCCCGGCTCGTACGATGGAAACGTCCCGTACCGCAAGGGCGAGAAGCTGTGGGTCAATCCCATGCGCCGCGTGTGAGCCCGCGGTACTTGCGCCTCCGCATCGAAACGCGTGTCGTGTACGCCGCACCGCTGGCCGGCAGGAGATGACGCCCCGCGTTACAGTGGCCATGCCCGTCTTCAACGGCGAGCGATTCATTGGCGAGGCGGTGGCCAGCGCGCTTGCGAGCAGCTTCCGTGATTTCGAAATCCTCGTGCTCGACGACGGCTCAACCGACGGCTCGCTCGCTGCCGCGCGCCGCGCCGCCGGCGGAGATGCCCGGCTGCGCATCGTCAGGCTCCCCCACGGCGGCGTGGCGGCAGCGCGAAACGCCGGACTCCGTGAAGCGCGTGGGGGACTGATCGCCAATCTTGACTCCGACGATGTGATGCTGCCCGAGCGGTTAGAACTTCAAGTCGCCTACCTCGACAGCCATCCCGAATGCGTGGCGGTGGGAGGACGGTCGCTGGTGGTGGACGCTGCGGGCACGCCACTGCAGGTCGTGGGACGACTCTTCACGCACCAGGAGATCGATGCGGCACTCCTTGGCGGCCACGGCGGCTCGCTTGGCAGTGACACCGCAATGTTCCGGAAGCACACGGCGCAGGCAATCGGCGGCTACGAAGACAAGCTTAGCGCGACAGGGGAGGATCACGATTTGTGGCTGCGCCTGGCAGAAGTCGGTCAAATCGCCAACCTGCCGGATGTGCTCACCCGCTATCGCGTGCACGATACGAACGTGAGCGGGGGAAAAGACAGCCAGACACGTCGCCTGCCGGTCACGCTGGACAACTTGGCGCGCGCCTTCGACCGCCGGAGGATAACCGACCGCCAACCTGCAAAGCTGCCGCGCCCCCCCATTCCGCGATCGGAACAGTGGTGCGATGCCGGGATCGTCCGCTATTACTCCGGCAATCGTATCGGCGCACTCTGGCGGGTGCTGGTCGCCGCGGCCCTGAACCCTGCAGCCCCCGCGACGCGCAGCGCGCTGCGCCTCATGATGTCGAAGCGTGCGCCAGTGCGCGTGAGCGCACGCTGAGCCGGCGCGCCACGATGCCCTTCGTCACCCTCGGCAGAGGTAATAGACCCAGCTGTCGGTGAGTGTGTCCCAGACGCCCGGCTCGCGAACTTCTCTCCCGGTATTCACCGAAAACACGCGAACATCCGTGAAACCGACCTCCGCCAGTTGCCTTTGTTGCGCCGACGGCGAGATGTAGTAGTGCGGAAGTGCGTAGTTCAGGCCCACGTCGTAGATCATCGCATGCGGCGCGCTCCGGAGTTCGCTCAGGCCGGGGGTCGCCGTCGAGATCAACTTGTATCGGCGCCAGCGCCTCATCTGCTCCACGAGGCCGCGGCCGCCGCTCGGCGTCAGGCTCTTCATGTTGTGTGACGAGAAGCAGAAGTACCCGCCGGGCGCCAACACCCGCCGCACCTCAGCCAGAATCTTGAATCGCTCGGCCTCGCTGACGTCATCGATGCCGTTGTAGCTGATTAGCACAAGATCGAATGACGCGTCGGATTGCCCCAGATCCCGCGCATCGCCGCAGGAGATCGCCGACGGATTCACGAGATCCCCAACTCGCTGCCGGCATGCCGACACCATGTTCGGTGAGATGTCGAGACCCGTGTACGCGTGCGCAAGCGCGCCGAAGAACGGCACCGTGCGCCCCGCGCCCACACCGATGTCGAGCACACGCATGTGCGCGAGCTCGGCGCGCAGTTCGCGCAAGATTTCTTGCTCCGGCTTCTGCAGCGTGGTCTCACGAACGTATTGGCGGGTGATGGAGCCGGTGTCGTAGAAGTCTCGGTGCGACGACGCGGCTTCCATCAGCTTCTTGCGACCCTCGATGATCTGCGCCGCATTCCGTGCAACCTGTGCGACCTGTCGCGCCTCCGCCGTGAGGGCGCGTACGCGCCGCACCATTCCGGTTCGGGCCACGCGGTCACGGGCCCGCGTGGGGAAGGACGGAACCGAATTCCGCGTTACTCGAACCGAGACGCGAGCGCGCAACTCGGGCACGTGGCGTGCGAGCGAGGGGTGGTTCCGCGGAAAGACCACGTCGACGAATCCGCGATCAAACGCGGCCGCGATTACTCCACGCAACAGAACGCGCTCCAACTCCGGCCGGCTCCCCAAGACATCGAAGGACGGCTCGGACCACAGCAGACTGCGACCGGACGCAATGCCGAGGTGATGCGCCAGGGCGGCGTCCTGCGACCGCACAGAGGTAAACAGCAGTTGGCCGTCTCCGCCCAGCGCCTCGACCAGACGGCGTTTGAAATCCCGAGCCGGCCGCTCGACAAAGACACTTGGAACCTCGGGCGAGCTCCATCGGTGTATGTGCTGAACGAAGTACGCGTTGAGGTTCGTGAGAATCTCCCCCGGGCTGGTGCAATGAACGACGGTGAGTCCGGGCTCTGCGGGGTAGACCGATGAGGCGGAAGAGGCGGGGTCCGTCCGGCACACCGCCGCATACGGCGCGACCGTCCTGCACGCCGCCGACAGCCGCAATCGCTGCGCCCACGCGGTCAAGAGTGCCACGGTAGGCGACTGCGCTGGAAGATGGTTGAACGCCAGCTCGTCCCAGCAGTCCGCGTGCAGCGCGAGTGCGTCGAGCAGAAGCTGACGCGCGTGAAGCTCGTGGTCGGCACATAGAAAATCGGCGCGATGCAGATGCCCGTCGCCCACGAACTTCAGCACGCGACGGCCGGCGACGATGTCCACCATCAGCGGCGCGATGGCGCGGACGACGCCGTTCTCGGTCACCACGGCGAGAAAGAGCTCGCGCGACGCCCGGGCCGTTTCGCGATAAGCCTGCCACCACGCGGTGCACCACCTCCATGATTGCGCTGCCGACCCGGGCGATGAGCTGGCAACGAGTGCGTCCCACGCTTCGCTGCCGATGGCCGTGAACTCGCTCTCGACGAGAACGGACATGCTATTTTGGTTGTTCATGAGGAAGACCGATGACGATCACCGCACTCGCGGCTTGGGGTGCACCACGGCCGACGAAAGCGCCGTCCAGCGCGCCGACTGGTCGGCGTTCCTGGCTGTCGTTTCGAATAACGTGGGATTCTGGTCGAAGTAGAGCACGGTGTCGAAGAGTGCGTCCAGTTCCGAGCGAGCGGCGTCGTCTGTGATATCGGCTTGTCCGTGAACGTGTAGGATGGCGCCGGACTGGGTGGCACGCGACAGAAGACGCGAGTTCGATATACCGAGTACGCGACGCTCGGCAGCGTCGGCCACGCCGAGCAGCGACCGCCCGTACATCGGTCGGTCGGTCCGAAGACCAAGATAGTCCACGATCGTCGGCGCGATGTCGATCTGCGCCGCGAGCTGGGCGGTGTCCAGCGTACGACGCGTCAAGTCGGACTTAGGAAGCTTCACGAACAGGGGAATTCTCGCCAACTCCGATTCCGTGTGGTCCCAGAACGAAATATTGAACGCGTGATCGGCCGTGATGATGACCAGCGCGTCGTCGTACAGACCGCTCTGCCTCAGGTGCGCGACCAAGCCAGCCAACGCCTGATCCGTGCAGTTGGCGGACGTCAGCATCCGTCGCGTCATCGTCTCCGCGTGCAGCGTCGCCGGAAATCTGTACAGCGAACACGACGTTTCCGAAAAGTTGCCGGGGGCGTGCATCTGATCCGTAGAGACGTGCACGAACAGAGGCGGGCGATTCGTTGCGCGCGTCGCGCTGTCAGCCACGTGCGACGCGAAGCCGAACACCTCGTTGTCCAACACGATGTCGAAGAACACGTTACGCTTGCCTTGCCGCATCAGGACACCGTCAAACACATGCGCGCGGTCAAAGCCCATAGCGCGAAAGTTGTCGAAGCGATATGGCCGCAACTGTTGAATCGAGATGAACGAGAACGGCGTATAGCCGTTTCGGGCGAGCAGTCCGGGCAGACAGTCGCGGCCCCACACGGATTCCGATATCGTGTATTGCGAGCAGAGGACCGCGATGATGCCGTTGAACGTGTACGCAGAGCTGGTATAGACGTTGGAGAACATGTATCCGTCCTTCCGGAGAGACTTGAAGAACGGCATGATCTCCTGCGTCAGCGCAGGATGCAACTGCGTCGGCGGAAGCAGATAGACGGCATTGAAGGACTCGATCGTGATGATGAATACGTCCGGTCTTGCCCGTCCCTGCATGCGAACCTGCCGCGGGCTCGCGCGGGGTGGAAGGACGAAGCGGGCCGGCTTCGCGGCGAGCTTCTTCGATTTGAGCGCCTCCTCCCTGATGAACCGTGGCAGCGCCGAGAGGAAGTCGTATTCGCCGGACAGCGACATGATCGCGGTCCGGACGCTCGGCTGTGCTCGCACGGCGTGCAGGTTGATCGCCAACAGCAGCAAGAGCACGCCGAACGCGGGAGCCACCAGCCGATGTCCGGACGCAGCAAGCCGCTCGGCCACACGCGCGACACGCCCCGAGTAGGTAGACGACCAGCGATAGGCCGCGTAGTGTGCTACGACCGCAAGCATGAGCAGGAGGCAAAGCGGCGCCTCACGCACGATCCGCGCACCCTCGTCGACCATGGTCACGTTGCTGTACAGCACGAACGCGTTGAGGGGCGCCCGCGTGGCGGAGAAATAGTAGTGGTCCGTCCCGCGAAACAGGATCACGAACGCGATGGACGGGATGAGCACCAGGAGATAGAGCATCCCGGCCGATTTCCGTTCGTAGGAAAGGCACCCCACCGCCAGTACGACGATGACCACAGTGACGTCGAACAGAACGCCTTTGGGGAAGTCACCAAGCATGGGCAAAGCGTACGAGACGTACCGGTCCGGCACTCCCAACCGCGAGTAGAGGAGAAAGCCGATGAGCGGCGCATTGATGACGACTGCCGTCAGGTAGCGCCGCCAGAGTCTGCGCAATGCGATGTCAACCCACATTGCGCAGCTGCCGCATCATTCGCCCCAAGAGGCCGCGCCGCGGCGGGACGACGACTTGCCCCACGCTCACCGTCGTCTCCGACGTACGAAACAAGCCCTTGTGCGCTCCCTCGCCGGGTCCGAGGTCGATCCGGTGAAGGCCCGCGCCCGATGCCCATTTGCACATCTCGAGCATGAGAACGAGTCCCGGCGAATGCTGTCCCACGGCCGGATCGTACGCGGGATACCAGTAGTGCCACACGGTCGCCGTCCGCATTCCCGCGTGGACGGCGATCAGGCGGTCTCCCGCGTACAGCGCGGAAAGCATACCCGCGAAGTCCGGGCTCTGCGCTGCCATCAGCCGCCGCAGGATGTCCAGCGCCCACTCGTGCTCCAGCGAACCGTGGGTCGCCGTGCGCACGTATTGCCCCCGCTTCCACTCGACGAGGCGGTCCAGTGCCGCTGCATCACGCGTGTGGGGCACGAAGGAAATCGGACCGAGGGTCTGCTCGAGCTTGCGCATCTTGCGCGGCAACGCGTTGAAGGTGCTGATCCCCTCGAGTTTCCGTTGCCCGAGATAGGCATCCCACCCACCCGCCACGTCAACGATCGGAGCGGGCGCCGTTCGCAGCGTGTAGGGCACGAACTGCGTCTGCTCCGTCACCTGATGGTGGAACTTGAGCACGTCGAGCCTCGCCGCATGTGCGATCCCGGTGGCGCTCCATGCCACGCCCGGCACGGCGATCGTTCCCTGGAAGTTCGACATTCCACCGCCCACCGGCCGGCCAACGCGCGGTTCGATCCGCTCGAATGGGTAAAACCCGACCACTTCGCGCCCGTCGCGAATCACGCACAGCTCGACTCCCTCCCGCACCTCCGCAACGGCCTGCGTGTACTCCGGCCGGAAGAACGGACTCGCCAGATCGCCGGATCGCGGCAGCAGTGCCTGCCAACGGGACAGGTACTCGCCGCCGAGCCGGCGCGCCTCGATGACCTCATAGGTCAACGCCATGCGCTCAGTGCTGGCCGAAGATGTCCGCGGCCGTGGCGTGCCGCCAACCGTCCACCGCGGCGATCCACTGCCCGGGCGCGAGTTCATGCGCGTCAACGTGGTGCATCCCGGCCTCGTTCCATCCCATGCCACTGGGCCCCAGAAGCGGATTGGCTGGCGCAGCAACTTCTGCGTATTGCGTCGTGGTGAGCGTCGTGATCTCGAACGCGTTGATGCTCAGCCCGTAGCGCGGCGAACAGTCCTGCGCGTAGCGCACCACTGAGGCCCCCAGCGACACCAACGATCCTCCCGGTCGCGCGCCGTGGGGATCGTCCATGCGCAATGGGCTGGCGGGATGCTCGGTCCACGTGCCGAACAGATCGTCGGACGAGAAGAGTCGCAGAGTGTCGTGCTTCATCGTCGCGCTCGTCTCCGTGAACAGCCACCATCGACCATCACGGCGGATAAGGGTGGTATCCGCGAAACGCTGTCCGCTCATCAGCGTGTGCACGAAGGACCATTTATGAGGAAAGTCATCCGCCCGATAGAGGCGAATCGTGCGCGTCTGATGCGTTTCAGGGATCATGTAGTATGTCCCCTGCCACGTGAAGACGTGCGGATACGACAGGTGAAAGGGCTCGCGCAACACGACGCTGCCGTACGTCCACTCCGCAAGACCCGTGGTGGTAGCATAGGCGATCTCGCCGTTGCGGGTGCGACGATTGTAGGCCTCGAAGTACATGTGCCAGGCGCCGCTCGCGTCAACGAGGAATGGATCGGCGACGAACCCGGCCGAGATGTCCGTCACGAGATCCCTGGTCACGACCGGATTGGGAAAGCGGCCGTCGGGCGCGAGGTCGAATGGACTTGATCCTGAATACAACCCGATGGACCACAGATGCTTGTTCTTTGGCTGCTCCTGCACGGCCGGCTGCCCGTCGAACAGACGCTTCAGGTATCCTCTCATACGGCGCGAGGCGGACCGCGCGAGTGAGACGGGAGTGGATGACCGGTCGTGGGGCATGTGGCGGCAGAGGTGTGGATCGGCGTGACGGACTGCACTATTGCACCGAGTGCAGGGTCAAGGAAAGGGAGCGCTCGACCGCCCGACCCGAACGCCGCTCGCGATGTTGCGCGTCCCGTGAGCATGCGTCTCTATTGAATGCCGTTCAGGGCGGGGGGCAGGCGCTCGCGTCCAGCCCCAGGGCTGCAATCAACCGCTCGGCACTTCCTCCGCCGAGTTCCCGTGTTACCGTCCATGACGCCGGTCGGTTCGAGCCGGTCGACCCGTTGGCCCGAGGGATCGCATGACTGAGCACCCAACAAGCCGCGCGAGGCAGCTCGTCGTAGGAACAGTCACGTCGATAGCCGTTGCAATCGCCACGATCGCGCTGCTCGAAGGCGTCGCAAGCGCATACCTCTTCGCGCGCGACTTGAGATCGAACACCGCGCCGAGGACGCTCTATCGGCCGCATACCGTGCATGATACGCTGCTCGGGTGGGTAAACACCCCGAACACCACCAGTCAGAACGAGTTCGGTCCAGGCATTTCCTTCAACACGGACGCACAGGGATTTCGCGCGTCGCGCGCGTCCCGTCAGGCCGACTCCGCGGCGCGTATGACTCTCGTCTGCTCCGGAGACTCCTACACGGTCGGGTTGGGGGTCCGGGACGACGACAGCTGGTGCGCTCTGCTGCAGCGCCGTTTTTCCGCCGTTCGGTCGCTGGACATGGGGCAGGCGGAGTACGGACTCGATCAATCGTACCTCTGGTATCGACGAGACGGACTGCGAACGCCGCGTCAGGTCCACCTGTTCACACTGACCGAACCGCAGTTCGAGCGCTCGGTCGGCGATGACGTCGGCGGACGGTTCAAGCCCTACATGAGCGTCCAGGCAGGTCAGCTGGCCGTTCATGGCGTCCCCGTGCAGCCGCAATCCTCCGGGTCGCTGCAGCAGGCGGGGTCTTCACGTCTCGTCGAAGATCTTCGTGTCGTGCAACTCGCCCGCAAAGTTCCGGCGTTCGACCGAGCCCGGAAGCTGGACCGCGCCGAGGACGAACGCGTTCCGCTATTCGAGACGATCATCCAGGAACTCGCCGGCGTGCACCAGCGGCAGGGCAGTCAGCTGGTGGTCGTGTATCTCCCCACGCAGGTGAGCCAGAAATCCATCCATGGCGACGACCGGCGAATGCGTCTGTCCGCGTTCGCTCGCCGGCGCGGAATAAGGTTCGTCGATCTCACGCCGGGATTTCGTGCACTGAGCGCCGACTCGTCGGATCTGTTCTTCTTCTCACGATCGTCCCCCGGCGTTTCGTCGAGTCTTTACGGCCAGTACTCCGCGTTTGGCCATGCATGGATTGCCCGAACGATCGGCGATTCGTTAGCGACGCTTCCCGAGCTAGTAATCGCGCGCGCCACGGATAAATGACTTCGCTGAGATGAAGGACCTCGTGCGACGAGCTGCGCTCAGCGCAGTGCGAGTCCTGTCTGCGCTTTGGCTGATCGTCGGCATCACCCTCGCGATCTTCCTGATCGCCGAGACGAGCTTTCGTGTCGTGGCGTTCATCAACGACCGGGCCAGCGACGCTGCTCCACGCCCCGGCGATCCCCGCGTCATGCTCCCCTGGTGGAACGCCTTCTCGCGCGAAATTGATGCGATTCGGCCGCAACGATGGAAGCCGTATGTCTACTTTGGAAAGCTTCCGTCCTATCATGGTCGCTATGTCAACATCGATGCGTTTGGGCACCGCGTCACACCACAGCCATCGGTACCAGCCCTTCCCGTCGCCCGCGTTTTCTTCTTTGGCGGCTCGACGATGTGGGGCACGTCGCTGCGCGACAGCGCGACAATTCCGGCCGAGGCTTCGCGGCGGCTCCAGGCGATAGCAGGACCCGGACAGCGGATCGAGGTCACCAACTATGGCGAGATAGGGTACGTCTCCACGCAGGGCGTCCTCGAGCTCATGCTGGCCCTTCGTACCGGTCACCGCCCGGACGTCGTCGTCTTCGTGGACGGCATCAACGACGCCGGTTCCACGTTGCAGTACGGCGCGGCGGGATTCCCGCAGAACGAGTCGAAGCGCGCTTCGGAGTTCGGCATCGGCAGAGCGCTCGACCGGAGGAGTGCCGATCGCGGGTTGGGCCATGATCTTCGGGCGCTGCGTGTGCTCACGTCAGAGGCGTTCAAGCAGTCCTCACTCGTCGAGTGGGCGCTCTCACGCCATCCGCCAGCGGTGACGCCGCTGCTGGCGGTCGATTCGGCGGCGCCCAACACGGCGGACATCTACACGCAGAACATGCGGATCGTGGAAGGGCTGTCCACGGTTTACGGTTTCACGCCGCTTTACGTATGGCAGCCCACCATTCATGCGACACGTAAGAAGTTGACTTTCTTGGAAGAAGGGCTGATGAGCGGCATTCGCAGGGACCCCTTCCAGAGGCGCCTCCAGGAGGTGCATCTTGCCGTGCCGGCACTCCTGGATTCGTCCATGGCGGAGCTGGCGCCGGGCCGCTTCGTCGATGATGCCTGGCTCTTCACGGGAGACCCACAACCGGTGTTCGTCGATCGCATCGGTCACAACACTGAGTCGTCTATTCCACCGATCGTCGATTCCTTCTGGCCCCTGTTGAAGGCAGCGGTCGAAAAGCGCGACGCGATCCACGCCAGGTCGGCCTCGGCTGCCCGGACGCGCGATCGGTAGTTCCCCTCCGACGCTGGACTCGCTTCGTGTTGCAGCTGGCCCAGCGCTGCCGCCAATGGTGGGGACCGGAGGAACCGTCCACGTACAGACTTCAGGAGTCTTTGTGGCACAACATGGATTGCTGTCGGAACTGTGGGGATTCATGCGGGTGCGCAAGAAGTTCTGGCTTCTACCCATCCTCATCGTGTTGCTGGTCGTGGGCGCCCTGCTCGTTTTCGCGCAGGGATCCGCCTTGGCGCCGTTCATCTATACCATCTTCTAGTGGCCGACAGCATCGACTCGCCCCGACCGGCGTCGCCATGGAAGCGGTGGGTTCTCGGCGCGGCGCTCTGCGTCGCAGCGATCGTCGCCCTCGAAGGCGTCGCGAGCCTGGCGCTGTTGGCGCATGATATTGCGGACCTCCAGCCGCCGCCGGTGGAGAATTTTCGTCAGGCCGCTTATGACTCGTTGTTGGGATGGGTCGGACTGCCCAATCTTGCGATTCGGGACAATTTCGGGCCGGGTTTGAGTCTCACCACCAACGCGGACGGATTGCGCATTCATCGATCTGTGTCCCGAGCCGCGTCGAGTGGCGAACGACGCATCATATGCTCCGGCGCATCGTTCACCTTCGGATCGGGTGTGACCGATGGTGACACGTTCTGCGCCGGCCTCGAGCGGGAGCTTCCGGGCGTCCGCACGATCAACATGGCGCAGCGAGGGTACGGCATCGACCAATCGTATCTCTACTACAAGCGTGACGGGGCGCTCTACGCCCATCGTATCGAATTGTTCATCCTGAATGGCACCGACTTCGACCGCACCGCCTCCTCCACGCTGAATGGATATCCCAAGCCCACCCTGGGCATTAGCAAGGGCGTGCTGGTTCCACGGAACGTCCCGGTGCCCCACTGGACGGGCTGGAGCCGGTGGGAAGACGCCAAGCCGCTCCTGCCGCGGCTACGCGTCATGCAGCTTCTCCGGCGACAGGTCGACGTGAGCGATCGCGCTCAGTATCGGCGCATCGACGCGCAGTTGTGGCCCGTGACGGATTCTGTCTTTCACGACCTGCGTCGCCTGAACGAGCAGCGCGGCTCCACGCTGGCAATCGTCTATCTCCCGTCCTTGCCCGAATACGTGCCGGGCGCACGCGACGAGCGCCGCGAGAAGATTGCCCGCTCGGCTGCGCAGGCGGGCGCACGGTTCATCGACCTCACGCCGGCGTTACGCGCCGTGCCCAGGGACTCGATCGACTGGCTGTTCATCACCCCCAATGCGTTGCCCGTGGGTGGCATAGGTGGGCACTACAACGCCGCGGGCCACCGCTGGCTCGCGAACAGGATCGCCGGATATATCCGCGACATTCCCGCCCTGGCCACAGCGGCGGCGTCTCCGGCGAAGTGATGGCCCCTAGAACTGGAAGTAGATGAACGGCTGCGGAGTGTGCTCGGGGCTCCAGAGGACGAGCAGGACGAACGCGACCGCGAACGCGTAATAGGCGCTCCAGCGCTGCCACCGCGGCCGCGCCAAAAGCATTGGTATCAGCGGTCGCCTCACGCCGAGACCCTCGACGACCAGGAGTCCGGCAATCAGGGCAAGCGCGACGGAGAACTGCGTCGCGTCGAGTCCCGGATGCAGGTCAACATTCGCGCGCGCTCCGAGATCGGTCACGATCGTCCGCAGAATCAGGAAGGCGTCGTGTACGTTGGCCGCTCGAAAAAAGATCCAGGCCAATCCGACGAGATTGAGGGTGAGCAGCCAGCCCAGCACGTCCATCACGACGCGACCGCGACCGTCGAATGCCATGGCGATGCGATGGCGTGGCGCCTCGGTGAGCACGAATACGACCATGAACGTCGCGTGCAACGCGCCCCAAACGACGAAGGTCCAGTTCGCACCGTGCCACAGGCCGCTGATCAGAAAGACGATGGCGAGGCCCACACACATCCTCGCGAGACCGTGTCGATTTCCGCCAAGCGGGAAATACACATAGTCGCGAAACCACGTCGACAGCGAAATGTGCCAGCGCCGCCAGAACTCGGCGATGGAACGCGCAAAGTACGGTCGATTGAAGTTGTTCATCAATTCGATCCCCATCACCCTCGCCGCGCCCCGTGCGATATCGGAGTAGCCGGCAAAGTCACAGTAGATCTGTATCGCGAAGAACCATGTCGCGATCAGGAGCTGCCGACCCGTGAAGTCCGCGGGGCTCGCGTACACGGTATTGACGAGAATCGCCGCCCGGTCTGCGATGACGATCTTCTTGAAGAGGCCGGTGGCCATGAGGCGCAGGCCGTCGCCGATTCGCGACCAGTCGACCGGATGCCGCTCCCGAAACTGATGGAGAAGATTCTGCGGTCGCTCGATCGGGCCGGCGACCAGCTGGGGATAGAACATTACGTACGTCGCGAAATGCAGCAGGGAGCGTTCAGCCTTGAATCTCCCGCGATACACTTCGATGGTGTAGCTCATCGACTGGAACGTATGGAACGAGAGTCCGATCGGCAGGATGATCTTCAGGCCGGGCACCGCGTATGGCCAGCCGGCCAGCGAGGAAAGGGCGGCGAGATTCTCGTTGAGGAAATTGAAGTACTTGAAGAAGGCGAGCATCCCGACGTTGGCGCACAGGCTCACCACGAGCACCAATTTGCGGCGAGCAGGTGGCGCAGCCTCCAGCAGGAGGCCCGCCAAATAGTCCACCAGGATGAGAACGAACAGGATCAGGATGTACTTCGGGACGAACGCCATGTAGAAGTAGCAGCTCGCGAGCAACAGCAGAGGCACGCGCCCGCGTTGCGGCAGCCAGAAGTACAAAAGCGTGACGACCGGAAAGAAGATCGCGAACTGAAGTGAGTTGAACAGCATCGGTCACCGCGTGGCGTGCGCCGCGCTCGTCAACCGCAGCGGATCATGCTCGACCAGGTACCGGTAGAGGACGTCGGCCATGACGGCATGACCCTTGGCGTTCGGATGGGGATCGTCGGGCTGGATCCACAGCGACGAAACGTCCTTGCCGAAGTCTCTCTGCAACGCGTCGAACGTGTTGACAGTCGGAATGCCCAGGCCACCAAACGTCGTTTCGATCTTGTCGTAGAGCGCCTTGTACGGCGTTCCGGGCGACAGGTCGTGAATGTCCGGCGTGACCACGACGATGAATGGCACTCCCGCACGAGCCGCCTCGTCTCGCATGGCCTGCACATGTTGTTGCGTCACATGCCAGGCCGGCGAATCATCGGCATACAGATCACGGTAGAACGTAAAGAGGTTCGTGAACTGTCCGCCGAAGCGGAGCTTGATCTGGCTCCAGCGATCGAAGAAAAACGCGGCAAAATAGGAGTGCTGCAGCACGAAGCTGTTGCGACCCATCGTCCGCGGCTGCACGTCGCTGAGAAAATAGTGCAGGACGACGAGATCCGGCTTGACGACGGGAAACTGTCGCCGGAACAGCACGTGCTGGAAGACTGTGTTGTAGTTGCCGATGCCGCCGTTGACGAACTCGAACGAGTACGCGGGACCGAATGGCTTGACGGTGTTGAGCATCCGCTGGGTCGTTGCCGTGAACGTCTCGGGAAACGGCACCCCCCAGCCCATCGTGATGGAGCTGCCCAGGACGAGCACGCGCTTGCGCATCGAGTCGGCGGTCATCGCCAGCTCCGGGCCGCGGTCGCCAAGGGAGTTCAGCGCAACCTCGACACCCATGAGCTTCGCGTGAGCCGACGGACGATGGACGTGGCTGACCTCACCGGACGGGTCCCGCATCTTCAGCTCGGTCGCGTACTTCACCATTTCGATGTTGTAGATCAGCCTCTGGCCGGCGATCAGCCGAATGACGAGTTCACCTATGGCCAGGGTGACGACCGTGGCGACTACCAAGAAGACAAGGCCGAGGAGGAGTTCGCGACCCGGCTGCTTGCTTGCTGTCGAGTTCATCGGCGATAGCGCGGCGTAGGTTCGTGCACGGTGCGTGAGTGACGCATCATGAGTCCAGGATCAGGGGCGCGTGCGACGATCGTGCATCGCGCGAAGCATGAGAGGAACTGCCTCAAAGGGACGACTGTGGAGCGGTTTCGTCCCCCAAGCTAACGAGCTTCGGCGACCGGGGCAGAGAGGACCACGCCTGCGCGGGCGCATCGGCCATATCGTGACGGAAGCCGCTGGTCGCCCGTCCTATATTAGTGAAAAGATCGGCGGCCGCCGCCCCTGGGTTTGACACGCTCCGCAACGCGTCTACCTCCTGGACTCGACGGCAGTAGCTTCGCGAGCCAATCCGTTTCGACTCTACCGACCAATGGCTCACGAGTACATCCTCGGCCTCTCGGCATACTACCATGACAGCGCGGCCGCCCTCCTGAAGGACGGCGAGATTGTCGCCGCTGCCCACGAGGAGCGATTCTCGCGCAAGAAAGGCGACGAACGATTCCCGCGCCAGGCCGTCGAGTACTGCCTGCGCGAAGCCGGAATCACCCTCGCCGATCTCTCGCAGGTCGGCTTCTACGACAAGCCGCTCCTCAAGTTCGAGCGAATCCTCGAGACCTATCTCGCCGTGGCGCCGCGCGGATTTCGGTCGTTCCTCATGGCCGGGCCGCTTTGGGTGAAGGAAAAGCTCTTTACCGACCGCGACCTTCGGAAGGCGCTCGGCGGATACGAAGGCGATCTGCTCTACGCCGAACACCACGAGTCACACGCGGCGAGCGCGTTCTTTCCGTCGCCGTTCGAGGAAGCCGCCATCCTCACCATGGACGGCGTCGGCGAATGGGCGACCGCCACGACCGGGGTGGGCAGAGGCGCCCAGCTCGATCTGCTGCGCGAACTGCGCTGGCCCGATTCGCCCGGCTTGCTCTACTCCGCCATCACCTACTACACCGGCTTCAAGGTCAACTCCGGTGAGTACAAGGTCATGGGCCTCGCACCCTACGGTGAGCCCACGTACGTGGACCTGATCTACAAGCACCTCATCGATCTGCGCGAAGACGGCTCGTTCTCGATGGACCAGAAGTACTTCAACTATCTCAGCGGCCTCACGATGACGAGCGAGGCTTTCAACGACCTGTTCGGCGGACCACCTCGTGTACCGGAGTCGAAACTGACGCAGAAGGAGATGGACCTTGCGCGGTCCGTCCAGGTGGTCACGGAGGAAATCATCCTGCGCATGGCCAGGTCGGCTCACCTGGAAACCGGCATGGAGAACCTCTGCCTTGCCGGCGGCGTAGCGCTGAATTGCGTGGGCAACGGGCGCCTCCTTCGTGAGGGGCCGTTCAAGCGCCTCTGGATCCAACCTGCCGCGGGCGACGCCGGCGGAGCCCTCGGCGTCGCGCAACTCATCCACCATCGCTACAACAAGAGACCCCGTCGGGTGACGACCGGCAAGGACAGCATGAAGGGCGCCTACCTCGGACCGTCCTATTCCAACGAGGAGATCGAAGCATTCCTCCAGTCGAAGAACGCGTCGTACGAGCGGCTCGATCGCCCCGAGCTGCTCGCCCGCGTGTCTCAGGCGCTGGCCGACGAGAAGATCATTGGCTGGTTCAACGGCCGCATGGAGTTCGGACCGCGGTCGCTTGGGTGCCGCAGTATCCTCGGCGATCCGCGCAGTCCGCGCATGCAGTCCCAGATGAACCTGAAGATCAAATTCCGTGAGGGATTTCGGCCGTTCGCGCCGAGCGTGCTGAAGGAATTTGCGTCGGAGTACTTCGACATCGATTGCGAATCGCCGTACATGCTCCTGGTCGCGCCCGTGAAGAAGGAGCGGCAGATCCCGATGGGGGAGGACGGCAGGAAAGTCTGGGGAATCGAGCAGCTCAACCTTCTTCGCTCGGACATTCCCGCCATCACCCACATCGACTATTCCGCGCGCATCCAGACGGTGAGCCGCGACACCAACCCCGACTACTACGACCTGATCAGCGCGTTCCGCGATCTCACGGGCTGTGCCGTCGTGGTAAACACGTCGTTCAACGTCCGCGGAGAGCCCATCGTCTGCTCCCCGGAAGATGCGTACCGCTGCTTCATGCGGACGCACATTGATTGTCTGGTACTCGGACCATTCCTCATGGAAAAGGCAGCGCAGCCCCAGCTGCAGGAGGACGCAGCATGGCAGAAAGAATTCCAGCTGGATTGACGGCCGCCGAGGGGCGGAAGTTTGGGCTCACCGTCGGCCTGGCGTTCGTGGCGCTCGGAGGCGTGGCACTCTGGCGGGGGCGGCACCTGACCTCCACGGTGCTCCTGACCCTGGGCGGCCTCCTGGTGGGCGCCGCACTCGTCGTTCCCACGATGCTCGGTCCCGTCGAACGGGCCTGGATGGCACTGGCCCACATGATCTCCCGAGTGACGACGCCTATTTTTATGGCCGTCGTCTATTTCATCGTCATCACTCCGGTGGGATACATTCGCCGACGAGCTGGAGGCGGGATCGCGGACAGGCACGACCACAATGCCTCCCGTTGGCATCCGCATGCCGATGCGGCGGACCCGGTGGAACGTATGCAGCGCCAATTCTAGATTCGAGGATCTCGTGGCACAACGCGGCTTGATGTCGGAACTGTGGGGCTTCATGAAGGAGCGGAAGAAGTTCTGGCTGCTCCCCATTCTCATCGTGCTGTTCACCGTGGGCGCGCTTCTCGTCTTCGCGCAGGGGTCGGCGCTCGCGCCGTTCATCTACACCATCTTCTAGCCGCGCCGGCGCCCACGATGTCGGAAGGCCACCCCGCTGCCGGTCAGGGCGAGTGGCGCCGTACGCCGCCGCCACTGCTTCGCCCCGGTGTAGTTCACGTGTGGCGAATTCGTATCGACGGCGTCGCGACCGCCGCCGACTGGGCCGTTCTATCGCCAGAAGAAGACGGTCGCGCACGGCGGTTTTTCGCCGAGCGACACCAGCGCCGATATGTCGTGGCGCACGCGAACCTTCGACGCATACTCTCGGCGTACGCGGGCATGGCGCCCAACGAACTCGCCTTCCGGACGGGCCAATACGGGAAACCCGAACTAGTCGGTGCCCCATCCGCCACGCTGGTCGAGTTCAATCTCTCGCACTCTGGCGACCTGGCGCTCGTTGCGGTTGCTCGAGACCGTCCAGTCGGCGTGGACGTCGAGCGATGGAATGACCGCGTGGAACACATCGAGCTGGCGACGCGATTCTTCTCGCCCGTTGAGCGCGACGCGTTGCAACGCCTTGCCCCGTCGCACGCGGACGTTGTGGAGGGTTTCTTCTCCGCGTGGTCGCGCAAGGAAGCATATCTCAAGGCAAGCGGGCATGGGATCGCGCGCGGATTGGATCATTTCGACGTGTCGCTCACCCCCGGACAGCCGGCCCGTATTCTCCGGGACCACCTTGACGACGGCGCGCCGTCGCGCTGGACCATGACTGCGCTCGCAGCACGCGAGGGATATTCGGCGGCCCTGGTTGCCGCCAAGCCGGTGGACGAGATACTTCTGTTCGACGCGACCTAGAACACGATTGTCCAAACCCCGGATCGACATGCGTCTTTCGTTCGAATATTACGGCTCGACGCTCGCCACCGACACGCGAACCGAAACGAAATGACCGGCGAGCCATCGCGCCCCGTTGCCCGACAGTCACAGATTTACCTCGACGGTGTTCGGGGGCGTCGCCCGCGTGTTCCTGTTGCCCCGCCCCAGCTCGAGCGCGCGGCGCAGAAGAAGATGTCACGAAAGGCGTGGTCGTACATGGCTGGCGGCGCAGGCAGCGAAGAAACCATCCGCAGCAACCGCACCGCGCTCGACCGCTGGCGCATCGTACCGCGGGTGCTCCGCGACGTGTCGGCGCGCGACACGAGTATCACGCTCTTCGGACGCCGCATTCCGTCACCCTTTGTGTTGTCGCCCATCGGCGTACTGGAGCTCGCGCACTCAGCGGCCGACCTGGCGGTGGCGCGAGCGGCGGCGGCGCTCGGTATTCCAATGGTCTTCTCCAACCAGGCATCCGTGCCGATGGAGGAGTGCGCCGCGGCCATGGGCGCGGCGCCCAGGTGGTTCCAACTCTACTGGAGCAAGGACGATGATCTCGTCGCGAGCTTTGTGGAGCGCGCCGAAGCCTGTCGGTGTGATGCCATTGTCGTCACACTCGATACCACGTGGCTTGGGTGGCGTCCGCGCGATCTCGACCTGGCCCATCTTCCGTTCCTGTTCGGCAAGGGCATCGCGCAATACACCAGCGATCCGGTGTTCATGAGCAAGTTGGGGGAGCCGTTGCCCGGACAGGCCCCGAAGCGTGGACGGGTGAATCTCACCGCGGTGCGGACTGCGATGGCGATGGCGCGCGCGGTTCCCGGCGGCACGGTAAGGAACCTCCGCTCGGGCAACGCCACCAGCGCCGTCCGGCACTTCATCGCCACGTACTCGCGGCCGTCGCTCACTTGGGACGACCTGCCGTTCCTGCGCGCGCGCACACGGCTTCCCATTCTGCTCAAGGGGATTCTGCACCCTGACGATGCGCGCCGCGCGGCAGATGCGGGCATGGATGGAGTCATGGTCTCGAATCACGGAGGGCGTCAGATCGACGGCAGTATTGCGGCGATCGATGCGCTGCCACCCATCGTGGACGCAGTCGCGGGTCGCATTCCCGTGATGATGGATTCCGGCATTCGCGGCGGAGCGGACGTTTTTCGGGCGCTTGCACTTGGCGCACGCGCCGTGGGGCTCGGCCGCCCGTACGCCTATGGGCTCGCGCTGGCGGGCGAAGCCGGCGTTCGCGAGGTGATCTCGAACATCAGCGCCGAGTTCGAAATCACGATGGCGTTATCGGGATGTCGGCATCTATTCGACATCACACCTGAGTGTATCATGGACTCGCGCGACTCGTAGAGCGGAACATCGCATCGCTGGACAGCTCGGCCGGGCCAACGACCGCGCCCCGGTCAATCTGATTTGCCGAAGACCTGGCTGGATGCAAGACGTCGCCCCATCTCGAGGGCGGGTTTCTCGATGGCGTGGTAGCCCGCGTACGAGCCCGCGATCAGCACGGCGGCCGCGGCGAGCCCTTGCGCCGGCGTCGGCCAATCTCGCAGGAGGCTGAACCCGACGCGAAGGGCGAGGAGGTGCACGAGGTAAATGCCGTAGGAATACGTGGCGATGCGGTGCGCCACGCCCGTGTAAACTGACGGCCGCGCATCGCGAACGAGCGGAATCGCGAAGCCCAATGCGGCGCAGAAAGCAATCGACACGGTCCAGTGGACGCGCCACAGAATCAGGCAGGCGAGGTCGAGTGCGATCACGATGGGCCAGCTCCACGCCGGCAGTCGTGCGGCCCCGTGGCGTCGCAGTAGGAAGTATGCGAGCACACCCATGAGAAAGCACGGCAGATAGGCCAGGACACGGAGACGCCAGAGGCCGTGGATCCGATGAGGTTCGCTGTCACCCCATGTGTAGAACGTCGCCCCCGCGATGCCCATCGCGACCATGAGCGCCATCCACCTCGCGCGATCGGTTCGCGCCAGAAGGAAGCAGAACGGAAGGAGCACGTACATCTGAAGTTCGATCGGCAGCGTCCATAGGGCGACCAGTACGTCGTTCCGCCCAGCCAGGTCCTGTACCAGGGCGATGTTGGCGGCAATGGCGCCCGGCGACGGGGCGTCATATGTCGCGGGAATGGTGCCCGCCGGCACCTTCAGCACCACCACCACCGCGATAACGGCCCAGGCCAGCGGGTAAATGCGAAACGCGCGTCGCAGGTAGAAGCGGCGCATCCATCCGCGGGTCTCGGGCGCCCCGTCCCGCTCCAGCGACGCCATGAGCACCAGCGCCGTGTGAACGAAGAACATCAAGACGCCAGCGTGACCGAGACGGCCGAACGCGACGGACCGATGCCCCAGTGAGTACGCAAGGTGCTGGCTCAGCACCGCGAGCACTGCGGTGGAACGAAGGACGTCGAGATTGTGCACGGGAAGCAGCGTGCGCTGCACGTTTGTCCCGCTCATCGCGCCGGCGTGCTCGGGCAGCTCATGATCCGGCGAAGGTCGCGCAGGGCGGCACGCGCGGCAACTCCCACTTGTGTATCAAGAAAACTTGATATAATCTCACCGCATGCCCACTATGGCGAATGATCCCGTTGTCGCCGCCGCGCTCTTCCACGCGCTCTCGGATCCAATCCGGATCGAGGTGCTCCGTCTGCTCGCCAGCGGGGAACGATGCGTGTGCGAGTTGATGGACGACTTGGGCCTTGCCCAGTCGCGTCTCTCCTGGCATCTCAGGACGCTCAAGGACGCCGGTCTGATTTCCGACCGGCGCGACGGCCGGTGGAGCTACTACGCGCTCCAGCGCGACGCCTTCGAACTGGCGGAGACGACCATTGCCGCGCTCAAACCGCGTGCCCGCCGCCTTACCGTGCGCGCCAACGACAGCTGCAGCCAGGCGATTTGATTTTCTCTTTCGTCGTCAAGAAGTCCCGATACTGATCATACGGAGCGAAACCATGGAGACCCCCGATCTCGCGACCCTGCAGGAGATCGTCAGAGAGAAGTACGCCGCAGCGGCCGAGCGCGTCGCAGGCGGGGGAGGGACCTCCTGCTGTGCTCCGACCGGCGGCACCGGCGCCTGTTGCGGCGCGACCACGGAGTCGTGGGACCCGATCACGACCGATCTCTATGACGCCGGGCAGATCTCCGGGATTCCGGCCGAGGCGCTCCTTGCTTCGCTCGGCTGCGGAAACCCCACGCTACTTGCCGAGCTCGCGCCCGGAGAGACAGTGCTTGACCTCGGGTCCGGGGGCGGCATCGACGTTCTGCTCTCCGCCAAGCGCGTGGGTCCGACAGGCAAGGCGTATGGTCTCGACATGACGGACCAGATGCTCGCACTGGCAAATGAGAACAAACGGCGCGCAGGCGCCACCAACGTTGAGTTCCTCCGTGGCCACATCGAAGCGATCCCGCTGCCGAGCAATTCGGTGGACGTCATCATCTCGAATTGTGTCATCAATTTGTCCGGAGACAAGCGCGCCGTGCTCGCCGAAGCCTATCGCGTGTTGAAGCCGGGAGGGCGATTTGCCGTCTCCGACGTGGTGGTGCGCGGCGATCCGCCCGAAGCGGTGAAGAAGAACATGGAACTCTGGGTTGGCTGCGTGGCGGGCGCACTGGGGGACGAGGAATTTCTGGCGCTGCTGCAGGGAGTCGGCTTCACGAACGCCTCGATCGAACCGACGCGCATCTACACGGCACACGATGCCGCCGCGTTTCTGTCCGGCACAGGCCTCGACGGCGAGACGTTGGCTCGCGAAATCGACGGTAAGTTTCTGAGCGCCTTCATCCGGGCCACCAAGCCGGGGACTGCACACGCGGCGGCACTTCCGGTCGCTGAGGCGTGCTGCGGTTCGGACTGCTGCAGTTGACAATGACCACGTTGCCCGAAGCAGGCGTGTCCGAGAACGCCGTCATTCGCCCTGCGACGCGCGCCGACTTCCCGCGCATCGAGGCCCTGCTTGCCGCCAGCCACCTGCCAAGTATCGGCGCTTCCGATTTGCTTGACGGATTCTTCGTCGCCGACAACAATGGCGAGATCGTCGGGGTGGTCGGGCTCGAGAACTGCGCTCGCGAATACGCATTGCTGCGCTCCACGGCCATCGCATCGGAATGGCGCAGCCGATCGCTCGGACGACGGCTTGTCGAACGCGCCATTGAGGACGCCAAGCGCCGCGGCATCGTGTCACTGTATCTCCTCACGACCACGGCGGAACGATACTTCCCCCGATTCGGATTCGTGACCACGCGGCGGGAGCTCGTTCCCGCCGAAGTGCAGGCGACTGCGGAGTTTCGAGGCGCGTGCCCGGCATCGGCGACCGTCATGTCGCTCACCCTCGCGTCCTGAGCCGCGATGCGCTACGCGCTGCTATCGGATGTACATGCCAATCCGGCGGTCACGCTCGGCTTCTGGTCCGTGCGGCGATTCCCCACCGCGGACGTCATTCCCTATATCAGTTCGCAATGCGCCGGCGCACTCGCGGCGGCGGCGGTCCTTGGATGGCTTCTTGGGCCCGTCGCGAATTTCGGCGCCACGGTTCCGTCGCTTCCCGTCACCCAGGCATTCGTGGTCGAGATGGGATTCAGCGGAATCCTCGCCTTCGTGATCTCGGCCGCGGCCACTGACTCGCGCACACCGCCGGCGATCGCGCCGTTCGTGATTGGCTCCACAGTCTTTGCTGGAGCGCTCGTCACCGGCCCGCTCACCGGCGGCTCATTCAACCCGGCGAGGACGTTCGGGCCGGCATTGGTCGGCGGAATTTGGACGTCGCACTGGCTCTACTGGTTGGCGCCCATCGCGGGCATGATCGTCGCCATGCATCTGTATGACTTCCTGCGCGCAGCGACGCCGGAGCGCGACGCGCCGCTGACGGTCACGGGCGTCGAAGGGCCGATCGAGGAGTAGGTGCGGCTCTCCCGGTCGTATACTTCCGCCCATGATCCGCCCGTTTGCGTCACTTGGCTCCTCGCCGTCTGGAGACCGGCTGCAGAGGATACTCCGCTCGCCGAACTATCGCGACGGCGCATTTCAGAATCCTGTGCCCGGCGGCCTGGATGCCATGTGGCCGACGATCGCGACCCTGCAGCGCCAGTTCTTCGGAAAGGAGCGGCGCCGTCCGCCCGCGCCCATTCCAATCGTCCCGCTGGCGCGAAAGGACTTCGAGTCGAGCCCCGCGTCCGGATTACGCGTGACATGGCTCGGCCACGCCACGACGCTCATTGAGATCGACGGATTTCGAGTGCTGGTCGACCCCGTCTGGTGCGATCGAGCGTCACCCTCGCAGCTCATCGGTCCCGAGCGCTTCCACGCGCCACCCATCGCTCTGCAGGACCTACCGGCGCTGGACGTCGTGGTCCTGACGCACGATCACTACGATCACCTCGACATGGATGCGGTGCGCACCCTGGCGTCGAGTGCGACGCAGGACCGCATGCAGTTCGTGACTGCGCTGGGCGTCGGCGCCCATCTCGAGTCGTGGGGCATAACGAGCCGCCGGATTACGGAACTCGATTGGACGGACACGGCGCATGTCGGCGAGCTGCGAATCATCGCTGCGCCGGCGCGACATTATTCGGGACGGATGCTCGAGCGCAACCAGACGCTGTGGGCGTCGTGGGTGATCGCCGGGCCGCGCCACCGTGTATTCCACAGCGGCGACACGGGCTTCTTCGCGGGAATCTCGCTCGTCGGTGAGAAGTATGGCCCCTTCCACCTCAGCATGATCAAGGTCGGGGCGTATGGAGAGGACTGGCCGGACATCCATCTGAATCCGGAGGAGGCGGTTCGCGTCCACGAGTCGATCGGTGGCGGGCTTCTTCTTCCCATCCATTGGGGAACGTTCAACCTGGCATTCCACTCGTGGGATGAACCGGTTGACCGCCTCGTGGCGGCGGCCGAGCGCGCGGCGAACACTCAGCTCGTCGTGCCGCGTCCGGGTCAATGTATCGAGCCGTCGTCGCCGCCATCGCTGACGACGTGGTGGCGACAACTCATGCCAGCCCAGGCCTCGCAGCGTCCGTAGGTCTTCTCGCATTTGGGACGGCGCACACTTGCTTCGTTGCCGCAAGACGGCCCGTCCTGACCACGACCACTAACGAGCCCGCGTCGGCGCGGACGAAGCCATCGTCGGTACGAACGAGGCCATCGTCGGCACGGAGGAGGCCATCGTCGGCGCGGACGAGGCAATCGCTGACGCGGACGAGGCTATCGTCGGCGCGGACGAGGTCATCATCGGAGCGGTCGAGACCTTCGTCGGCGCGGACGAGGTTATCGTCGGCGCGCAGGCGACGTTTGGGGGTGCGGAGGAGACTATCGCCGGCGCGGACGGGGTTCATGCCGCTGCGGGCGACGCTCTCGGCGGTGCGGACGAGGCTTGCGGCGACGCGCACAAGGCTGTCCGCGGCGCGACGGATCCTCACGTCGCTGTGAACGTGCGTCGCAGCGGAGCGGACGCGCCCGTCGTGGCGACGACGCTGCCGAGCGACGCGTCGGACGATGCTCTCATCAGTGCCGGCGAGGCTTTCGTCGGCGCGGAGGAAACTCATGGCCGCGCGGACGACGCTGTCGCCGGAACGAACGGGGCAGTCGGCCATTCGCAGCATCCTGTCGTCGCGTCGGCGCGGGCTGTGGCCACGTCTGACGGGGCTGTCGTCGGTGGGGTCGCGCTTCACGTCGCGCTGGATCAGCCTGTTGCGGCGTCTGAGCAGGCTGTCCTCCTGCTGGACGGAGATGCCCTCGCAGCATTCGACGCTGTCGTCGCTGGCCACGGGTCCGACGTCCGAACGAGGCCGACTCGCCACGCCACTCATAGCGCCGTCGTCGCATTGCGCGGAAAAAACCAGTCGCTTCGGCGACGCGACGTCGAGCCGACGTAAGCCATCCGCGCTGTCTCGCGGAACCCTCGCCCCGTTTCAGGAACGGCAACGGCAACGGGCAGAGTGACGTCCGATCGGACGACGATGACGGGGGATGGGCTTCTGTCGCGGGTGCTGGGTAGCGGCTATGTGGGTGTGAGCGAACGCCGGGAACAGCGCGCGCGTATATCAGGGGGACAGGAAGCGTCGTCGGGTCCCTCTTCCCGGGCGCGCGACGTGATCTCAGCGCGTACCGACCATTCCACCTGGACCGCATGTCTCTCTCGTCGAAAAGCATTCTCGCGGGCGTTGCGCTTGCCGCTGCCATGGCCACACCAGTTCTATCGCAGAGTCCTGTGGGAGGGGTGCGCTCCGACTCCGCCGATGAGGCCATAACGCAGATCGTCGCACGGCTCGATCTCGAGAGGTACAAGGCGACCATCAAGGGGCTCACGCAGTTCGGCGACCGTCGTCAGGGCACGGACCGCAATCGGAATGCGGTGGACTGGATCGAGGCGCAGTTGAAGAGCTATGGCTGCACACCGACCGCGCGCATCACGTACGAGTATCAGCCGCCACCGCCGCGCGTGGCGACGCCTCGCCCTCAAGGCACCGGTCGCGGCAGCACAGCGCAGGGAGGGGGCCGCATGTTCGGTGTGCGGACGCCAACAGGCGTCAATACCGACTCGCTCAAGCAAACCGACCCGAAGGTTCGCGCGCTCGATGCGCAGCCAACGTCGCCGGGTGAGAGACAGGAGGTCTACTGCACGAAGACCGGCGCTACGCGTCCCGACGAGATGTACATCGTCGGCGCGCACATGGACGGCCATGGCTGGGGTGAGGCCGCCAATGACGACGGCTCCGGCACCGCCTTGGTGATGGAGCTCGCGCGCATCTTCAGCTCGCCGGACGTGGAGACCGTCCGCTCGATCCGCTTCATCCTGTGGAACAACGAGGAGACGGGTCTCAATGGCGCTCGTGCGTACGTCGCGCAGCGATCGGCACTGCAGGGCAAGGAAGATCCGGCCGGTTCGGGCAAGTATCCGGAGCCCAGGTGGCTGGGGATGATCCAGCACGACATGATGCTGTTCGATCACGGCATGCCCAATCCCGACGGCACCATGCGAAAGGAGCAGCGCGCGGAGGCCGACGTGAACATCGAGTTCGCCGGTTCGTCCAAGTTCGCTGACGGAGCCATGAAGCTCGCGTGGTTCTTTCAGACCGCGAATGAAAAGTTCGCCGCCGACTATCCCGCCGCGGTGAGCCAGCACATGACCAACACGGACTCCGATCCGTTCAAGGACATCGTTCCCGCTATCAGCCTGCGCGAGAACGAGCGCGGCGCCCAGATCGGCGCGGGCTGGGACCCGCAGTGGCATCAGGTCACTGACATGTACTCCACGTATGACGACAAGGATTTCCGCCTCGGCTTGAACGCCACGCAGACTACGCTCGGCGCCCTCGCGCAGCTGACTGGAGCGAAGCTCAGGAAGTGAGGCGCCGGGCGCGATTCGCGGGGGACGCCGGTATAACGCCGACCCATGGCGCACCGACCGGCGCGCCCTCACTTTCGTCCCCTCTCGCCCAGGGAGTACTGGTGCCGCCCGTGAAATCGCTGGCGTCGTGATCTGGAGACAGAGCTACGACCCGCTGCAGAACGTCGTCCTCTCGACGCTTGTCGCGGCCCTTCCGCTCGTCGTGCTCCTCGGCCTGCTGGCGTCGCGTCGAATCCGCGCGCACTACGCGGCACTTGGGGGATTGGTGGTCGCCGTGCTGGTGGCGGTGTTCGTCATCGGCATGCCCGTCGGCATGGCGTTGGCCGCGGCCGAGTTCGGCGCCCTGTACGGGTTGCTGCCGATTGGCTGGATCATCATCAACGTGCTCTTCCTGTATCATCTCGCGGAGCAGCGTGGGTTGCTGGACGACCTCCGGAACGCGATAACGCACGTCACCGTCGATCCGCGCCTGCAACTCCTGCTGATCGCGTTCTCCTTCGGCGCCTTTTTCGAGGGCGCGGCGGGCTTCGGGACGCCAGTGGCCGTGACGAGCGTCCTGCTGATTGGACTCGGCTTCGCGCCGTTGCAGGCATCCGGGCTGTCGCTCATCGCGAACACGGCGCCCGTGGCATTCGGCGCGCTCGGCACACCCATCATTGCTCTGCAGGGGGTCACCGGGCTGGATCTCCAGCAGTTGAGCCAGATGGTGGGACGCCAGCTGCCGATCTTCTCGCTCATGATTCCGTTCTGGCTGATCTGCGCGTTCGCCGGCTTTCGCGGCATGCTCGACGTGTGGCCGGCGCTGTTGGTGGCGGGACTCACCTTTGCCGTGCCGCAGTTTCTCGTTTCCAACTTTCACGGGCCCTGGCTCGTGGACATCGTGTCCGCGATCTGCTCCATCGTGGCGCTCACCTGGTTCCTCCGGTACTGGAGTCCGCCCCAGTACGAGGTGCGGAGCACGCCCCGGAAAGACGCCGGCGGGCTTGCGCAGCCCGCGTTCTATCTTCGCGCATTCATGCCGTGGCTGGTGCTGAGCGCGTTCGTGTTCGTGTGGGGCCTGCCACAAGTGAAGGCGCTTCTCAACGGACTCTCGGCGCCGACGCTGCCGATTCACGGCCTCGACCGGCTCGTTCAACGGGTGCCGCCGGTGGTGCAGGTCGTGACCACCGAGCCCGCGGTCTTTCTGTGCAACTGGTTGTCCGCCTCAGGCACGGCCATCCTGCTGTCCGCCATCGTATCTGGGCTACTGATGCGGTATCGCCTGAGCGAGATGTTGCGCATCTACGTGCGCACGGTGTGGCTCGTGCGGCAGTCGCTCATCACGATCGCCGCGATGCTGGCGCTCGGGTACACGACGCGATACTCGGGTGAAGACGTCATTCTTGGTCTCGCCTTCGCGCGCACCGGAGCGATGTATCCGTTCTTCGGGGCGATGCTCGGCTGGCTGGGCGTGGCCCTCACCGGGTCGGACACGTCATCGAACGTGCTGTTCGGCAGCCTTCAGAAGATTACCGCCCACCAGATTGGCGTGAGCCCCGTGCTCATGGCGGCGGCGAACAGTTCGGGCGGGGTGATGGGGAAGATGATCGACGCACAGAGCATCGTCGTCGCGAGCACCGCCACGCGTTGGTACGGACAGGAGTGGCGCATCCTTCGCTTCGTGATCTTCCACAGCATCGCGCTGGCGGCGCTGGTGGGCGTGCTCGTTCTGTTGCAGGCCTACGTCGCGCCGTTTACGCGGATGGTGCCGCATTGACCGAAGGCAGCGGTGTGCATTTCTCAGCAGGCGAACCCCACGTTTGCCACGGCCAACGACTGTGGCTGTCGTCTCGCACTAGACTGGTTGACTTGAATCCGTCGCGGCTGTATTGTTCATAGTATGAACTACAATGATGATTGCCATCCCGATGCCGGGAAGGCGTCCACCGATGAATTGGGCGGAAGCTCGGTCAACTCGATGCTGGGGCTGCTCCGTGCGGCCCGGAACATTCAGGACCAGTTGGAAGTGACGCTGGATTTCGTGGGGCTTTCATCGGCCAAGTATCAGGCGCTGGACGCGCTCGTCAATGCCGGGGGTTCTCTGCCCCTCAGCGAATTGGCCGGCAAGCTGCGGTGCGTGCGATCAAACATCACTCAGTTGGCAGATCGGCTGGAAGCGGACGGTCTAGTGAAGCGCGTGGATGACCAGAACGACCGGCGCGCCATCCTGGCCGTGGTAACGCCGCTCGGTGCCGCTCGGCAGAAGGCCGGCGAGGCGGCCATCGCTGCGCTACAGGACTCTCTCGCGGCGCGCGTGGCCCCTGAGGATCGCGCGTCCTTTCTGCGGGTCTTGGCCGTTTTGCAGTAGTGGAACCTTTTCTATGGTCGCCAGCTTCATATATGAACAGTGTAGGCGTAGAAGATTGATGGGACGTTTGGTCCCCAGTCGATTCCACTACCCGCCGTTCGACGAACTTCATGAGGCGGGCGAAAATGAACCAAAACGGATTCTGGCGTCGTAGTCATATCAACGTCTGCGCAATCTCGTGACGCCCGCAGGCGCTCATCCGCAGTAAGACCCGCACCGCGGTGCCGGGGGAGTAATGCCAAATGTCCCACAGAAATTTGAACGTCAGCGCGTCAGATGCGGCCCGATTCGCGCCGAGTGCGGCGGTATTTCGCGCCGGCTTCGCGCTGGCGGTGCTCACCGCTTTGAGCGCGTTTGCCTTTCGTGCTGGCGCGCAGACGTTTACATCGAGGACGGTTGACGTCCGTCCCCTGGCCAAGCTCGCTGCCACGACCGCCACGGAATCGGCGCGTGTGCAGCCCGTCGTGCCGGTATTTGCCACGAGCGCCGCGCGCACCGCGGTGTTCTTCGCTCCGGCCCCGTTCGCGGTGGGAGAGGAGCTGGCCTACAAAGCGACGTTTGGCGTGCTCCCGGCCGGGACTGCCCGGATGCGTGTGGACGGCATCGATCTCGTGCGTGGACGTCCCGCGTACCACGTGGTCTTCTCAATTGACGGAGGCGTGCCGTTCTTCCGGGTGAAGGACCGATATGAGAGCTGGATCGATGTGCAGACGCTTGCTTCGTTGCGCCATCGGCAGGTGATCTCGGAGGGACGGTATCATCGCAACACGACGTACGAGATCTATCCGGAGCGCGCCATGTTCCAGCGGGACACCGAACCGATGGAGCCGAGCGTGGCGAATCCTCTCGACGATGGTTCCTTCATATACGCCGTCCGGTCCGAGCGCCTGAAGGTGGGCGAGACGCGTCGCGACGACCGCTATTTCCGTCCTGACAGAAATCCGGTGATCCTCACCGGGCTGCGGCGCGACACCGTCACGGTAGCCGCCGGCACGTACGCGACGATGGTCGTACGCCCCTCCATCAAGGCCAATGGCCTGTTCTCGGAGAACGGCGATGCGCAGATCTGGTTCAGCGAAGACGCGTCGCGATATCCCGTCCAAGTGAAGACGAAGTTTTCGAGGTTCTCGCTGACGTTGTCGCTCCAGTCGGTGACGGCCGGTGACCGTGCCTCGCATGCGCGGCTGGTTACCGGAGCCGTGGAGGCCCAATAGCGAGAATCAGCCGGGCCTTTTCGCCTCTTCAGCCGGCCGCTCGGCGGCCGTTGAAGACGCCGACAGCTGCCGATACTGAGTGTCATGGCGACCGACAAAGTCCCGGCGATCGGCAAGATCAGGAAAGTCAAAGGCGCGTCCAACGCGAGCGAAGGTGTCGCAACCGTGTCGCTGCCGCTTTCATCGGATGCTTCGCGACAGTGGGAACAACCCGTGGACTCCGTCGAGATCAGCGATGTGGGGCGAGCGCTCGCCGCGAAGATTGCGACGGATGTGAATGCGGTCCGTGGATGGCGCGTCACTCCTTAGCAGATTGAACAGCCGAGCCTTCCGCTCCGCCAAGAGCGGAGAACGTACGAAAGAGATAGACGAGAGCTGGCAGCAGCAGCACGCTGCCGCCCGCGCATCCCCAGAGCACCAGCTCGAGCGTGATCGAGGGCGCTGCGGTATCTCGTAGTGAGCGCGCGGGGGGCACGATGAGCGGATACTGCACGAGTACCCACCCCCAGAGGATGAGGGAGACCTGGGCAGCCGCGGCCACGCGCGCCAGGCGCCAGCGCCGTCTCGCGAGCGCCCAGATCGCGATGATTGCAGCCGTGCCGGTGGTCGCCTGCAGGGGGAGCGACCACTTCAGCAGCATCAAGCCTCGGCCCACGTCGGGAGCCTGATCGAAGGCCAGAATGAGGGCGGCGAATGCAGCGGCGAACACCACCGCGGCCGCTGCTAGCGCGCGTTTGCGGAAAAGGTCGCGCATGACGTCGTCCCGGGCTGCGAGTGTGAGATACACGGCCGCGAGGAAGGCGAACATCGCCAGCGCCAACGCGCCGAGCGCCAGCGGAAATGGCGCGAACCACGGCGCAATGAAAACGGTATGGAACGGGGGCATCGCGTCCGCGGTCCTTCCGGTGCGTGCGGGGAGCATCGCCGCCGCATTTCCGACGGCGCCCGACGCGATTGCGCCAACGATCACGCCAAGCACCAGCGGTGTGACGATGCTCGTGACGGCGAACACGCGGCCCCACCTGCGCTGTGTGGCATCGTCACGGGCACCGTAAGTCCGAAACACGAACGACGATCCCCGCAGCACGATGCCCACGAGCATGATCGTCAGCGGGATATGGAGCACGATGAGAAGTGCGGCGAAGGCATCCGGAAAGGCTGTGAACAGGATGACGAGCACGAGGATGAGCCACACATGGTTCGCCTCCCAGATTGGCCCGATTGCGCTGGCGATGAGCTGCCGCTGTTCCGCGCGGCGCGGGCCGCCCGCGAGCAGGTCCCACACGCCGCCGCCAAAATCGGCCCCGCCCGTGAGGACGTACGCGTTGAGTGCGAGCACCATCACGCCCGCGACGACCTCGGGAAGTCCAATCGACGACAGGACGCCGCTCATGACACGGTGGTCTCTTGAACGAGCGAACGGATGAGCGACACGACGACGGCACCGAGCCCGAGGTACAGCACGGCGAAGAGCATCAGTGGCACGATGAGTCCCGGCATAGGCGTGAGCGCGTCGCTGGTTCGCATCACGCCCTGCACGACCCATGGTTGACGACCTACCTCGGTGACAACCCATCCCGCTTCGGTCGCGAGATACCCGAACGGCGTCGCCAACGTGAGGGCGAAGAGCAGCGGTCGGTTCGACGCAAGATCACGTCGTTTCGAGATGGTCCAGCCGACCCACAGCGCGACGAACGCCAGGAACGAACCAAGTCCCACCATCGCCTGGAAAGCGAGGTGCACGACAGCCACAGGCGGACGATCCCCGCGCGGTACCGCCTTCAGTCCTTTCACCTCGGCGTTGAGGTCGTGATACGCGAGCAGCGACAGCGCACCAGGGAGCTCGAGCGCCAGCCGTGTCTCCTCGCGTTCCGCGTCGGGCCACCCGCCGATTCGCAACGGCGCACGACGCAGCGTTTCCCACTGGCCTTCCATCGACGCCAGCTTCACGGGCTGCGTCTCGGCCACGAGGCGGGCACTGATGTCGCCGGAGAGCGGCTGGAGCACCGCGGCGGGCGCGCCCACAGCCAGCGCAATTGCGAGTGCGCGGCGGTGCAAGGCGGACGGGTGGCCGCGCAAGGTAACCCAGGCGTGCATTCCGGCCACGGCGAAGCCGGTTGCCGCATAGGACGCGAGCAGCATGTGCAACGCTTGCGGAAACGCGGCGGGCGACTGCATGCCCCGGATAGGATCGATGCCGATGAGCGTGCCGCCCTCGGCGAGCCGATAGCCCACGGGCGTGTTCATCCAGGCATTGACGAGCACCACGAATACCGCGGACGCCGCGCCGCTGGCCACCACGATGAACCCCGCCGCGAGATGCGCACGCGGGCCAACGCGCTCCCAGCCGTAGAGATAGATGCCGAGAAAGATCGCCTCGAGGAAGAAGGCGAATCCCTCCAGCGAGAAGGGGATACCGATGAGCGGTCCCGCGAGGCGCATGAATCCCGGCCAGAGCAGCCCGAGCTCGAACGAGAGCACCGTCCCCGATACTGCGCCGACCGCAAACAGGACGGCCGTACCGCGCGCCCACCGCTTTGCCAGCTCCAGATACGTGGCGTCGCCGGTACGCCGCCACATCAGCTCGGCGATCACCATCATCAAGGGAAGCGCAATGCCGATCTCGGCAAAGATGATGTGAAAGCCGAGCGACATGGCCATCTGTGTGCGAGCAGCGAGCAAGTCGGTCACGAGGCAATAATCGCGCAATGTCCCGTTCGGCGCGAGCGGTTCCGGGGTTGGGAGCCTCACTCACGCGACTACCGTCCTAGCACCGATGCTTTGGGCACGGTCCGTTACCCGCCCTATCCCGCGGGGCCAATCAGCGCCGCATCGGCGGCGGAACGCGATGTGGTCCGGGCGCCTCGAACGACCTGGCGCGCGCCGATGCATCGCGCGGGTGGAGTCGATCGTGGCCGATGCGATGACCGGCGCCGAAGACGCGACCCAATTCCGTTGCGGGATCGGACAACAGCTCGAACGCGTGAGCCAACTCGGCCGGCGGCTGGGACGCGTCGTCGTGGCCTTCGGCATGCGGGACGTGCCGGAGGACCGCGATCACGCATCCCAGCGCAAAGGCGCAGATGACACCGGCGGCTACCCACTGTACCGTACTGGAGCCGACCGCCGCGTGGTCGAGTTGCGCGACATTCACGCTCCCGTGCTGTTCGCGCACCAGCAGTACGCCGAGTACGAGAGCGCCGCTCACAAGCGCCGTCACGGCAAGACTCTCCGTGGGGGTGTTCCCCCGAAGCTCTCCCACCGCGCCTGCACGACGGACGCGGTCATCGCGAATGGCGTTGCGCTTCATCGAAGTGTCAGGGATCTGGAGGGCGTACGTCGCAGGCGGATCCTGCTCCTGGAGTATCGGAGGGTGGCGTGGTCCGCTTGATCGTGCCGTGCCCCGTCGCAGCGAATGGCGTATAGTTGATCCCGCGGACCACGTGAACCACGGAGGAACCGGTTGCTCGTTCTCGGCTACGCGCTCGCTGGGTTGATAGGACTCTCGCTGGGCCTCCTGGGTGGAGGGGGATCGATTCTCACCGTTCCGATCCTTGTGTACGTGCTGGGCTTCGATCCGAAGCTGGCCATCGCGATGAGCCTTCCCGTGGTGGGCGGCACGAGCCTCGTGGGTGCGGCGAGTCATTGGAGAGCGGGAAACGTCGATGTCCGGATGGCCGCTCTGTTCGGAGTGATCGCGATGGGCGCGGCGTTCGTCGGCGCCAGGCTGGCGGTGTTCTTGAGCGGCAAAGTACAACTGGCCGTGCTGGCCGTCGTAATGCTCGCGGCCGCCGCATCGATGTTCAGAAGCGCACGGCGGTCTCGCGCGGGTGGCGCGCCCGCCAGCGACGTTGTGCAGTCAATGACGATCGGCCTGCTGGTACCCGTCGCCGTGGCGGTCGGCGGGCTGACCGGGCTCGTCGGCATCGGCGGCGGCTTCCTCGTGGTGCCGGCGCTCGTGCTGCTGGCGAAGGTGCCGATGAAGCAGGCGGTGGGCACGTCGTTGCTCGTGATCGCGATGAATTCGGCGTCAGGATTCGCGGGCTATTTCGGTCGCGTGACGATTCCGTGGTCCTTCCTGTTCGGCTTCACGGCGGTAGCGGCCGTGGGCATCGTTGCAGGCACGTATCTCTCACGGTTCGTGTCCCAGGCGTCGCTGAAACAGGCATTCAGCGTGTTTCTGCTGTTCATGGGAGCGTTCATCCTGTACAAGAACCGCAGCGTCTTCGGTTGACGCTGATGTGGGGCCCGGTACATTCGCCCCACCACCTCCACACGTCCGCCACACATCGCGATCATCCAACGGTGTATCAAATTGCCTACTGTGCGAAACACCCTGTTGCTGGCCGGCCTCGCGTTCGGTGCCGTCTCGCATGCTGTCGCCCAACAACCCGTGGCGACGCGCGCGCTTTCGACGGCGGACATCCAGTCGTGGAAGAACATCCGGTCTTCCAGCGTCTCGAATGACGGCAAGTGGCTCGCGTACCAACTCGTGCCCAATGAGGGCGACGCGGAGGTCGTGATTCGCGCGACTGGTGAGAGCCGGGAACTGCGCTTCCAGATTGGTGAGCCGCCCGTCCTTACCGGCGGCCCAGGCGCGGGTAGTGCCGGACCCGTCGTGATGATTGCGTCGAGCTCGAAGTACGTGGCGTTCAGTGTCTATCCCACGGCGAAGAACGCGAAGCAACTCAGGAAAGACAAGAAGCCGCTTTACAACGGTGTCGCGGTCGTGAATCTCGCGACGGGCGAGAAGAAGGAATTCGACAAGGTGCGCCGTTTCGCGTTCTCAGGAGAGCGGGCGGGATGGATCGCGATGTCCGCGTACGCGCAGGACGGGCCCGCCGCGACGGGGGCCGCGCGCCCCGACGGCACCGATCTCCTGCTGTACAATCTCGGCACGACCGAATTGGTGAACGTGGGGAACGTGGCCGACTTCGCGTTCGACTACATGGGCGAGTATCTCGCGTACACCGTCGATGCGCGCGACAGATTCGGTAACGGCATTCAGGTCCGCAACCTGACGACGGACGTGGTGCGATCGCTCGACAGCGAACGAGATGTGTACAAGCGTCTGGCCTGGGCGGACAGTGGCCTCGCGCTCGCGGTGCTGCGTGGTTTACCGGACAGCGCGGCGAAGGACACGTCGTATTCGCTCGTGACGTTCACGGGCTTCGCGAAAGGCCTTCCGAAGAAGACCGTGATCAGCGCGCAGGCAATCGCCGGCTTTCCCGCCGGAATGCAGATCAGTGCGGATCGGACACCGCGATGGGCGCAGGACTTCTCGATCGTGTATTTCGGCATTCGCGGCGCGAAGAAAAAGCGGGACGGCGCCATGACCACGGACGGGAGCCACCCCTCCGTCGTACAGCCGGGCGCGCCGGGCGCGGGCGGGACGATCAACATGCCTACCGTGCCCGCTGACGACGACACCCCTTCGCTGATTCTCTGGCACTGGAAAGATCCGCGTCTGCAGTCTCAACAGATCGTGCAGGAGCAGGCGGACAAGTCGTACAGCTATCTGTCCGCATATCGCCTGGCGGAGGGCAAGTTCATCCGGCTGGCCGACGATTCGCTTCGCACCGTGAACATCGCGCCGCACGACCGCTATGGGTACGGCACGGACAATCATCGGTACGAGCAGCAGTCGAGCTACAACGGGCGCAACTTCACGGATGTCTACACCGTCGATCTTCGCAGCGGCGAACGGCGGCGCGTGCTGGAGCGGCACCTCGGGTCAACGCTGGCATCACCGGACGGATCCATGCTGCTGCATTTCGGCATGGACACGAGTTTCCACGTGCTGGACATGGCGACGGGACAGTCGCGCAGCATCACGCGTGGGGTGCCGACCGTGTTCGGCGATACGGCGGACGATCACAACAACCTGGTGCCGCCACCGTTCGCGCCGATGGGCTGGTCGAACGACGGTTCATCCGTGCTGCTCTCCGACGGGTGGGACGTGTGGAAGGTGCCGACGAGGGGCGGCAACGCCGTGAATCTGACGGTGGACGGCAGCAGGACGCAGAAGCACTATCAGCGGCGCTACGGATTCGATTCGCGGGAGAAAGGCGTCGACATGGCCAGCCCACTCTACTTCGCGACGTACGGCGAGTGGACGAAGAAGGAAGGCATCGCGAAGGTCGAACCAGGCAGGACGGGCGCGAGAGACCTGATGTGGGGCGACGCCAAGGTGCAATTCGTCAAGGCGCGGGACGTGGAGGTCTATCTCTACACGCGGCAGACCTACGTGGACTTCCCCAACTACTACGTGGCCGACGCGACATTGAGCGGCGGCAAGCAGATCACCGATGCCAACCCGCAGCAGCGCCAGGTTGCGTGGTCGCCGGGTGTGCGTCTCATCGACTACACGAGCGCCAAGGGGGACCGGCTCCAGGGGGCGTTGTATCTGCCCGCGAACTACGAACCGGGCAAGACGTATCCGCTCCTCGTGACGATCTACGAGAAGCGCTCGCAGAACATGCACCTGTACGCGGCGCCCAACGAAACGCGCGCGCCGAATCCAACGCTGTATACCAGCCGAGGCTACGCGGTGCTCGATCCCGACATCGTGTACAGGGTGAACGATCCCGGGATGTCGGCGGTGTGGTGCGTGGTGCCGGCGGTGAAGGCGGCGATCGCCACAGGCATCGTGGATTCGGCGGATGTGGGACTCTGGGGACATTCGTGGGGCGGGTATCAAACCGCGTTCCTCGTTACCCAGACGAACCTCTTCAAGAGCGCCATCGCCGGCGCGCCGCTCACGGACATGGTGAGCATGTACAGCTCGATCTACTGGAATACGGGGGGCGCGAATCAGGGGATCTTCGAGTCGAGCCAAGGCCGCTTCAAGGGAAACGTGTCCGAGAACACGGAGGCGTACCTCCGGAACTCGCCGGTGTTTCACGCGAGGAACGTGACGACGCCTCTGATCATCCTGCACAATGACAAGGATGGCGCGGTGGACTTCAATCAGGGCGTGACCTACTACAACACGCTCCGTCAGCTCGGCAAGGAAGTCATCATGCTCGAGTATGCCGGGGAGAACCATGGCCTGGCTCGGACCACCAACCAGAAGGACTACGCGGTTCGAATGGGCGAGTGGTTCGACACGTACCTCATGGGCGCTCCGGCGCCGGATTGGATGAAGGGAGGAATTCCGCGGCTGCAGATGGAGGAGCATCTGCGGTCGCGCCGGCCGACGGCGAAGCCGGAGCCGCCCGTGATTCCCTAGCGGCGCGGCCGCTCCGCGCGCGCTTTCGCCACGAGCGCTTTCACGTCCGCGAACAGCGTCGGCGCATGGTACGGAATGCCGTCCTTGATGGTCCATTCGACGCCACCGTCGTGGACGGCTTTCCCGTCCTTCATGACGTCGATGCCGGTGGGGTAGAACACCTTCAGGTTCTCGAGCGGATTGCCGTTCACCACGACGAGATCGGCCAGGAATCCTTCACGCACGCGACCGAGGTCGGAGCTCCTGCCGAGGATCTGCGCGTTGTTTCCCGTGGCGTGCTGGATGACCTTGACGGGCATGAAGCCGGCTTCCTGCTGCAGTTCGAGCTCGCGAACGAGGCCAAAGCCGTACATCTGGTAGATGAAGCCCGCGTCGTCGCCAACTCCGATGAGTCCACCGCGACGTTCGAAATCGCGTAGCGCCGACATCCAGAGACGGTAGTTCTCCTTCCAGAACGCTTCATCCGTGGAGGTCCAGCCGAAGAAATACGACCCGTGATTGGCGGCATCGGGGCGGAAGTAGTCTTCGAGGGTAGGATGGAGGTAGTCGACGAACCACGGCTGCGTCTGCGCCCGCTGCAGGTCGCGGGACGCCTCGTAGATGTCGAGCGTGGGCACCCAGGCTACTCTTGCCGCCACGAGGGTGTCGAGGACCATCCCGAGACGGATTGGGTCGGCTTCGCGCCAGAGATGCCCAGCCCACCGGAAGCGATCCGTTTCGTTGCGATAGTTGTACGAGGCCGGGAAGTTCTGACGGCCCTCCGGAATGGCGGCATCCGGAATGCCGTACCAGTGTTCGATACTCGTGGTGCCGAAGTGCGCGTCGTCCCATGCGTTGGTCTCCTCCACGCCGACATGGTGCGCGACACGGAGGCCGAGCTTGTGTGCCTCGTCCAGCGCCGCCTGCATGACGTCCCGATCGATACCGAGGATCTTTACGCCGTCGGCTCCCATCTTCTTGAGCTCCCGGATGCGCGCGCGGGCGGCCTCGGGCGAGGTTGGCACCGGCGCGTTTGAGAATCTGGCATAGACGAAGATTCTCGGCGCCGCCACTTCGCCGCGCGCGCTCCGATCGCGAATGGCAATGACTTTCTCGGTGGTGTCGGCGCCGACTTCGCGCACGCTCGTGATGCCGCACGCAAGCCACAACTTGAGGGTGTAGTCGTACGGCTGGGCGACGTGTGCCCGCTCGTCCTGCAGATGCGCGTGGGCGTTGATGAGGCCGGGCAGGAGGTACTTGCCGGTGGCGTCGATCTCGGCGTCTGCCCGCATCCGTTCGGCGCGGCCGGAGCGCACGGCCACCGGATCGAGGAAGACGACACGCGTAATCCTGCTTCCTTCGATCAGGACGTCGGCGGGCCCCGACGCGGGCGTGCCATTGCCATCAATGATCGTGGCGTTGCGAATCGCCAAGCGCGGTACGCGCACGCCACTGGACGGGCGCGGTGCCTGCTGAGCATGGACGACTCGCGGCGTGACCACCGCGCAAAGCAGAGCGAGAGACGCGACGATTTCAGAGCGTATCGGGATGACGAAGGGCATGGAGCTCGGGCTTGAGTGGACCGAGCAACATGCGCGCGTTGATATTGGCCCCGCTAGAGGACATGTGCGGCACGGAGACACGCGCACCGACGCAAAAACGGCGGATTACACTTCAGAGCATCATTCCCCGGACGCGAGGCTGGAGTCACATGAAGGTTCTGATCCTTGGGGCTACCGGCATGGTCGGGCAGGGGGTCCTGCGGGAATGCCTCCTCGATCCAACAGTCGAGCGGGTGGTGACCCTCGGCCGGAGTGGCACGGGGCAAACCGACAAGAAACTCACGGAGCTCATTCACGCCGACCTGTTCGATCTTTCAGCGATCGAAGCGCAGCTGACGGGCTTCGACGCGTGCTTCTTCTGCCTGGGTGTCACCTCCGCCGGGATGACGGAGCGGGCGTATTCACGCGTCACGCATGACCTGACGCTGTCGGTGGCCCGGATGCTCGCGCCGCTCAATCCGAAAATGACGTTCATTTACGTGTCGGGTATGGGCACGGACAGCACCGAGCATGGTCAGCGCATGTGGGCGCGCGTGAAGGGCAAGACGGAGAACGCCCTGTTCGACCTGCCGTTCAGGGCGACGTACATGTTTCGCCCGGCGGTCATCGTCCCGCTGCACGGCGTACAGTCCAAGACCGGTTGGTATCGATGGCTGTATGTCGTGCTGTCGCCGGTGCTTCCGTTGCTGAAGCGCGCACTGCCGCGCTACGTCACGACGACGGAGCAGATGGGGCGAGCGATGCTCCGCGTGGCTCGCGACGGATATCCGAGGCCGCTGCTCGAGGGGCTGGACATCGAAGGGCTCTAGCCGGACGCGCCGCAACGCGCGGGGATTTCTGTGACGGCAGCGCAAACCCTGGGAGCAAATGACTGATATTCGCGTCGCGTTCCTCGGCTTCGGCAGCGTCGGGCGCGCCCTGCACAGGCTTCTCGAAAGCCGACGCGAGCTTCTTGCCGTCGATCACGGCATCCGCCACCTCGTCACCGGTGTGGCGTCGCGGCGACGAGGTTGGCTGGCGAACGCAAATGGGCTCGACGTGGACCGCCCTGACGGGATCGACTACGGCGACATTCGCGCATGGCTCAAAGCGTCGCGCGCCGAGGTGGTGTTCGAGGCGATCGCGCTCGACGCCCACGCCGGCCAGCCGGCCCTCGACCATCTTCGCGCCGTACTCGAGTTCGGGGCGGATGCGATTTCCGCGAACAAAGGTCCTGTGGTGTTCGGATATCGCGAACTGACGCGACTCGCGTCGGAACACGGATGCGCATATGCCTTCGAAGCCGCCGTGATGGACGGCGCGCCGGTGTTCTCCCTCGTGCGCGACTGCCTGCCCGTGGCTGGGCTGCGCGGAGTCCGCGGCGTGTTCACATCTACTGCTACGATTGCGCTCGAGGCCGTGGAACAGGGGCTGACGATTGCAGACGGTATTCTGCGGGCGCAGCAACTCGGCATTGCGGAAGCGGATCCGAGCTATGACGTGGACGGATGGGATACCGTGGTAAAACTGTGCGCTCTTGCGAACGTGATGTTCGGCGCCGATCTCCGCCCACCCGACGTGGCGCGTGTGGGCATCGGGTCAGTGCGCGGGGACGACGTGCGCCGCGCGAACGCCGAGGGCTGTCCGTACCGCCTCGTGGGAGAGCTGCGATTGGACGACGCGGGGGGCGTACGGGGTTCGGTGAAGCCAGTCCGGTGCGAGGTGGACGGGCCTCTCGGGGTGGTTCGCGGCGCGACGCTCGTGATGCACTACGACGCAGACGTATTTCCGGGGGGACTCACGGTGACGTCGCGTGATCCGGATCCGACGACGACGGCGTATGGGATGCTGGCGGATCTCGTGAGACTGCATCGAACACGCTGAGTTCGCCGCGCGCGCTACGCAGGAAAAGCTCGCGTACCGCGTGTCGATTTCCGGAGCGGTGGTTCGACGTGTAGGCAGAGCCAGGCTCACGGACCTTTCCCCGTCCCCGTAATCACGGAGCACACCATGCAGCTGACTGCGTATCTGACTTTTGACGGGCGATGCAATGAAGCCTTCCGGTTCTACGAACGCTGCCTGGGCGGCAAGATTGAAACCATGCAAACCCATGGGGATTCTCCGATCGCGGCGCAGGTGCCGGAGTCCTGGCACAAGGCCATTCTCCACGCTCGGCTCGTCGTCGGCGACGCTGTACTGATGGGCTCGGACGCGCCCCCCAATAACTTCATGAAGCCGCAAGGCATGGCAGTCTCGATTCAGGACATCGATCCCGCGTCGGCCGAGCGCATTTTTGCCGAGCTGGCGCAGGACGGCACCGTGCAAATGCCCATGTCCGAAACCTTCTGGGCTGTCCGTTTCGGGATGTGCGTGGACCGGTTCGGCATCCCTTGGATCGTCAACTGCGACCGGTCCGCCTGATTTCTCACATACCCCCGAACCCAGAGGACGGACAGATGCGATTCATGGTTCTGATGCACCCAGGTGACCCGAACGTCGAGAAGGGCGCGATGCCGGACGAACAAGTCATCGGGAACATGATCAAGTACAACGAGGAATTGTCGAAGGCCGGTATTCTCCTGGCGCTGGATGGACTTGCAGCCGACCGCTAAAGGTGCGCGCGTACGTTTTTCTGCGGGAACGAGCACGGTGACTGATGGTCCATTCACCGAGGCGCGCGAACTCATTGGTGGCTACTGGATGTTGCAGGTCAAGTCGAAGGACGAGGCAATCGAGTGGGCGCGACGTTGTCCGGCCCTGGACGGAGACATGCTCGAGCTTCGACGGATGTTCGAGATGTCTGATTTCGGACCAGATATCCAGGCGAAAGTGGAGCAGGCCGCCGCCGGCATCCTCGAACGCAATGAGCGGAACGCCCGGTCGTAGCCAAAGGGAAGGATCAAGCCTCCGGGCGGTCTCGCCCGATCTCGCCCGACGATCGGCCTTGCACGCGGGGATGCCTCCGATCTGATTGGTCCTCGTGACCAACAACGACGCGCACCGCGCCATTGACGCCGTGTGTAGGATCGAGTCGGCGAAGCTCATCGCGGGCCTCACGCGCATCGTACGCGACGTGGGTCTCGCCGAAGAGCTCGCGCAGGATGCTCTCCTGCTGGCCCTCGAGAAATGGCCCGAGACGGGGGTGCCCGACAAGCCCGGGGCCTGGCTCATGGCCACCGCGAAGCACCGCGCTATTGACCTGGTGCGAAGGAGGAGCCTGTTCGAGAGAAAACAGCAAGAGATCGGTCGAGAAATGGACGACCGGTACGCCTCCGCGGTGCCCGATCTCCATGACGTCATCGACGACGACATTGGCGACGATCTGCTCCGGCTGGTGTTCATCTCATGCCACCCGGTGCTGTCCACCGAGGCGCGTGCCGCGCTCACGCTTCGTCTGGTGGGTGGGCTGACCACCGACGAGATCGCCCGGGCCTTCCTCACGCCGGTGCCGACCATCGCGCAACGCATCGTTCGCGCAAAGAAAACGCTCTCCGATGCGAAGGTGCCGTTCGAAGTTCCGCGGGGTGAGGCGCGCGCCGCCCGCGTGTCGTCTGTGCTCGAGGTCCTCTACCTCATCTTCAACGAAGGCTATTCGGCAACCGCGGGCGACGACTGGATGCGTCCGGCGCTGTGCGAGGACGCCATGCGGCTTGGCCGCATTCTGGCCGGGCTCGCTCCGGAAGAGCCCGAGGTGCACGGACTCTTGGCGCTGATGGAAATCCAGGCATCGCGCGCGAACGCACGCGTCGGCCCAGGGGGCGCGCCGATCCTCTTGTTGGATCAGAACCGCGCGCGCTGGGACCATCTCCTCATCAGCCGCGGACTGGCGGCGCTCGCCCGCGCCGAATCGCTCGGCGGTGCCCTCGGACCCTATACGCTTCAAGCCGCCATCGCGGCGTGTCATGCGCGGGCGAGGACGGGGGCCGAGACGGAGTGGACGCGTATCGCTGCCCTGTACGCCGCGCTGGCGCAGGTCGCTCCCTCACCCGTGGTGGAGCTGAACCGTGCGGTTGCCGTGTCGATGGCGCTTGGGCCGGCCGCGGGGCTCGAACTCGTTGACCGGCTCGTGACGGAACCCGCGCTCAGGGACTATCACCTCCTGCCGAGTGCGCGAGGGGATCTCCTGCGGAAGCTCGGCCGACGGCCCGAAGCGCGTTCGGAGTTCGAACGCGCCGCCGCGCTCACGCGCAACGTCCGCGAACGGGACTTCTTGCTCGAGCGCGCCGCCGAGTGCGACGACGCCCCCGACCCGTTGGCGTGAGCGCCGATCCCCGCGTCGAGATCGAGCGGTTAGTGCCTCGCCTCGCGGGCGAACTGCAGCTTGCGCACGGTCGAATCCTTTCCGACAAAAATGCCGGGCGTCCACCGGCCATTGCGCACAATGTCGTGATAGATGGACGCCTGCTCGTAGGCGTTCACGCCGAGTCCGGCGAGATACTGGAGGCGCAGGTTCCGGTCGCGATTCACCTGCGCATCGGCGAGGTATCCTTTCAGGTCGTCGGCGTTGCCGGCGTAGGTGGAAAGCAGATCGGTCGCTGAGCTCATGCCGATTTCGCGCAGCGACTGCGCGACGATTGCATATTCCGGGCGCTCGAGCTTCGTCTGCATCGCGTCCACATCGATCGCCTCCGGCTGGAGCTGCCCCACCAGCACCATGTCGTAGCCCTGGCCGTTGTAAGTGTTGCCGAATACCATGGCGCCAGGGAACGCCTCGAAGAACGTTGCCATCTCGCTCTTCACCGCCAGTGTGCCGCTCTCGTAGAGCTGGACGAACACCGTCACGATACCGCCGGGGTTCAGGTGCCGTTTCGCTTCTTCCCAGAATTCGGCCGTGTACAGCGACGCGGCGCCTTTCACCCACGGGTCGAAGGGGTCGCTCGTGATGGCGTCAAACGTTTCCCGTGTGGTCAGCAGGAAATGCCGCGCGTCGTCGATCTCCACGTGCGTCTTCCTGTTGGTGACCACGTTGTAGTTGTGCTCACCGAAGAACGTGCTGACGGTGTACGGCACCAGCGGTTCGATCTCCACGATGGTCAGCTTCTCGACCATCGGGCTGACGCTCACCGCTCCGGCGGTCACGCCCGCGCCGCATCCAATGTTGAGCACACTTTTGGCGCGCTTCGGTAGGAGTGTGGTGAGGTGGCCGAGCATGCGCTGCAGGCGCATGTCCTGGGGCTCGCTCGAGGCCTGAACCTTCCCGGCGTTGTGGTAGTTCAGCACTCCGTTCGGAAGACGAGAGACCGCCATGGATGAATTCATGCCTTCACCGACGAAGATCCACTCCCCGTGGCTGTTCACCCACGTCGCGGCGTACCGCCCGTATCCCACGAGCAGGGCCGGCACCGGAATCACCGTACCGCCGAGCAGGACGGCGACGATGAGCGTGACGACACCGAGTGCGATGCCGCGCAGCGCCAGCGTCGTCTTCTCGCCGTCAAAGGTGGGCAACAACACTGCCAGTGCGCCGAGCGCCGCCAGTCCCATCAACACGCGCTGTGACTGTTGCGTGCCGATGGCGGCGATCATCCAGAGACTGGCGACGAGCGCTCCGATGATCGCACCGACGGTGTTGGCCGCGTACACGGTACCCACCAGGCGTCCCGTGTCTTCATCCTTCAGCGCGATACTCGCCAGGGCGACCGGGAAGCTCGCTCCCCAGAGAAGAGCAGCCGGGAGCACCGCAAAGAGCGCGCGCACGAAGTCGAGCTGAAACTGATACCACGGCGAAACGGCAATTGCGGGATTGATCGGCCAGTACATGAGCGACCGCGTCTCCGCATAGGCTGCCCATGCGATAGCGACCACCACGCCGGCCTGAAGGAGCCCGAGCGCAAGGCGCGGATTCTTTCCGTCGCGCGCGATCACGGCGCCCAGGCTGCTGCCCACGCCGAGTCCCGTGAGCACGGCCGCGAGGATGAGCGAGAAGGTGTACGTCGTGGGGCCGAGCAGCAGCGACAGGAGGCGCGTCCAGATCACCTCGGCGCCGAGTGCGGTCATGCCGGACAGGGCGATGGCGAGGTAGACCGGCCACGAGCCGCGAGGAACCGTCAGGATGTTTCGCGATCTGGAACTCGGTCCGGTCTGGACCTGCCGATGCCGGGAAATTTTCGAGAGAGCCCAGCCGAGGAGCGCCACAACGACATTGAGCAATGCGGCGACGTACGTCGCCGCTGCCGCGTCGAACTCGCGAAGCAGATAGAATCCGGCAAAGAGGCACCCGAACACCGCGCCTGCGATGTTGCCGCCATAGAAGAAACCCAGCCAGCTGACGCCGGCCGGCGTCGCCTCAACCCACCGGGCTACGGCCGGCAGCGTGGCGCCCATGAGCATCGTGGGCACGAGCAGGAAGAGTGCGCAGAACATTCCGCGCAATAGAAGTCCCGTAAAGCCGGGCCCACCGACTGACGTGTAGAGTCCGCCCGCATGCGGCAGGATGAACAGAATCGCCACCCCACAGACGCCGATGCCTGCTTCGAGTCTCGCGTAGATATGAAGGGGATGCTCACTCCCCCTCACATATTTCGTGAGCAGCAGACTGCCCAGGCACATACCGCCCATGAAAGTGCCAAGGACAGCGCCCATCGAGATTGCCGACGAGCCGACAATCAGGCTGAGTTGTTGATACCAGACGATCTCGTAGATGAGTGCCGCGCATCCGCTGCCCATGAAGAGCAACAGCAGGAGCGGCAGGAAACGCGGGGACTCATCGGCGGCGGCGGTCGCGTGCGGAAGCCTCTTCCGGTCGGCTTTCATCGCGGAGCGCACGCGGAGGACGCGAGTGGCGGGCACCGAGTCTCCACCACGCCGCGTGCCGGCAGCATTTCACTCCCACCGGCGCGCGTGATGGACAATCAACAGCGCGGTGCCGGCAACGCTGCGATCGGTGTCGCCAATGCATTCGCTCCCCGGCGCGACAGAACGGCGTTGAACGCGGCAAGGTCCGATGCGATCACGCGCGTCCACCTTGCCTCGACGGCTTTCAACTCCTTGCACGTCGTCGCGTAATCGGCAAGCATGGGAGGGTTCGGCGCCATGTCCGCGTTCTCCTGCCCGACGAGTTGGCGGATGAACTCTCCATTCACACCTCTGAAGGTGGGCGACGGAGCCGCTCCGCGTCCACCAAATCTCCTCCCACCTTCAACTCCGCTTACGGAGTCAAGCGCTGCGCGCAACGTCGCCGCCGCGGCGCTCAGTTCCGCTGGCGCCTTAACGTTGACCGCGATGTCAATGGCGGCGCGCACCGTCGAAACCTGTTGGAAGCCCATCCACGCGGCGTTGATGCCGTCGTAGATGTTCGCCAGCAGCGTATGTTGGGCGGTGAGCGCTGTCGCGGTGGCCGGTGAGCGCGGATCGTTGCGAACCGTCAGGCGCTGCGTAAAGCTCTTGCCGTCGACGGTCAGCTTGATGGTGTACACGCCGGGCGGCGCGAGCGGACCTTCAGGCGAAGTAGGAGTGAGCCCCGGGTTCGCGTTGATCTCGAAGCTGTGACTGAACGACGGTGGTGCATCGTACCGCAGGTCCCAGCTCGTTCGGTTCGTGCCGATGTTGGTGGGGAGACTGCCGGGAGCCGCCACCCAGAAGTTGGGATGCGGGGGCCGAGCGGCTTCGGAAACCGGCGCCGAGGCCACGCTGGACATGTGCCGAACGAGCTTTCCGGAGACATCCACCACGTCGAGGATGATTTCACCCACCGGCTTCGAGGCGAGCGAGTAGAAGATGATGGCGCCATCGGGCGGATTGAGCGCGTGCGGGATTTCCGGCGGTAGCGGCGTGTCGGCGTTCACGTTCCGGCGCACACGAATCGCGTCGCCCGGTGTGAAGAGATGGACGGATTCCGATGCGATACTCGGCGTGAGCTGGCGCAGCACGGAGATGTCGTCGAGAATCCAGATCCCACGCCCGTAGGTGCCGGCAACGAGATCGTTGCCCTTGATCGTGATGTCGCGGTACGACGTATTCGGAAGATCGAGCTGGAGCGACTGCCAGTGGTCGCCGTCGTCGAAGGAGACATGGACGCCGCTCTCGGTCCCGGCGAACAGCAGGCCCGCCCGCTTCGTGTCAGCGCGGACGACACGCGTCGCGCTGCCACTCGGCTCATTCGTCGGCAGCCCGTCGATCACCTTCGTCCACGTCTTGCCGAAATCGCGCGTGCGGAAGAGGTACGGCGCAAAATCGCCGAGTCGGGCGTACTCGATCGCCACGTAGGCCGTGCCCGCGTCGTGATGCGACGCATCAATCGAGGCGATGTTGGCGCGACGCGCATTCGGCAGACCCGCAATCGACACGTCGGACCACGTCTTCCCTTCGTCGCGGGTCACGTGGACCAAACCGTTGGTTGTTCCAGCCCAGATCGTGCCCCTGGCAACAGTCGATGCCGAGATCGATTCAATCGCACCGCGGCCCCCGGGAGTGTTCGCGGCGGTCGCCGAGTCCATGCCCTTCGGCATCCCGAGCTCAGGGCTGAGACGCGTCCACCTCGCGCCGCCGTCCGTGGTGGCAGCCAGGTAGTTGAGGCCCGCGATCAGTTCATGTTGGTTCCACGGTGCCCAGACCATCGGCTGTGCCTGCGACGTCCGGGCCTTGGCGGATGGATCGTTCGCGGGACTGACGTTGATCCACTGCTCGCTCGGATAAAAGATCTTCACGAGGCCGGATCCGCTCGCGAACACCACATTCGGATCGAGGGGATCGGCGACGATCGTACCCCACTCCCATCCATTCACCGTGTTCCAGTCGAACATCGTGACTGCGCCGTAGTTGCCGCGGCTGCGCTGGCGGATGGCGCCGGCGTCCTGCTGCGTGGCGTACACCCAATACGGAAACGAGTTGTCCGCCGAGATGTGGTAGACCTGTTCGGTGGACTGGTTGTACCACGAACTCCACGTCTCGCCACCGTCGAGCGACACCGTCGCGCCTTGGTCGACGCCGAGAAAGATGCGTTGTCCGTTGGTGGGATCGATCCACATCTGCTGCGGATCGTCGCCGCCGGGCGCACCCTTGAACCCCGTGAACGTGTTGCCGCCGTCGGTCGACTTGTAGCTCGACGTGCTGATGGTGTAGACGACGTCCGGGTTCTGGGGATCGACGTACACGCCGCAGTTGTAGCCCCCCTGGCCATTACGAATGCGGTCGTCGTTCGCCGCCATCGTTCGCCACGACGTGCCGCCGTTGTCCGACCGATACAGGCCGCTGTTGGTGACGAGAAACACGCGCTGCGCGTTCGTGTGCATCGCCACCGCGATCGACGTGCGTCCGGACAGCCTTGGCAGCCCCCCGCCCGTGATCTGCTGCCAGGTGAGACCCTCGTCAGTCGACTTGTATACGGCGGTGCCGGTGCGCACCGAGTCCGCAGGCGCGGCGGGCGGCGCGTCAGTTGCCGGCGTGTAGTGTCGCACGGTGGTGGCGAAGATCACGTTGGGAACGTCGGTCGCTCGTGCGAGCTTCTGCACGCCCGTCTCGTCATCCACGTACAACGTCTTGGTCCACGTTCTGCCACCATCGACCGTGCGATACACGCCGCGCGCATCAGACTTCTGGTGGGCATCGCCCTGTGCGGCAACGAGCACTAGCGTGGAATACCGTGGATCGATCAGGATGGAGGGAATCTGTTTCGAGGCAGCGAGGCCGAGATGTTGCCACGTCCTGCCGGCGTCCGACGATCGGTACATCCCGTCGCCCTCGTTGATCGCGCCGCCGGTGACCATGTCGCCGGTCCCCACGTACACGGTGTTCGGTTCTGACGGTGCTACCTCGACGGCGCCGATGGACGACACGGACTTGATCGAATCGAAGACCGGATACCATGTCTCGCCAGCGCTCGTGGTCTTCCATACGCCGCCCGAGGGGAAGCCGGCATAGAAGACGCCCGGTTGTCCGACCGCACCCGATACGGCTGACACGCGCCCACCGCGAAACGGGCCGATGTTTCGCCAACTCAATCCTGCCAACAGCCGTGGCTCGACCGGGGGCTGCGTGACGGCGTGAAGGGAGACGAGCCCGGCGACTGCCAGGCTGACGAGCGATGGCCAGCGGAGCGAGAGAACGCGCAGCATGAGCGATGATCCTGGCGGCGGACGGTGTAGCGAGAGTGGGGAGTATGTACTGGCGCGGTCAGCCTCAGCAAGCCGAGTGCTCGCTCGCTCGCGGATCCCGGGGCGCGGATGAACGTCACCCAGGCGCGCAAGCAATGCTGCAGGTCGAGGCGATGCCGGCCCGACGAGTAGCACGATGCCGACGCCATGATGCATTGCACGCGAAGACGACCGCGTCCATACTCATTACACAGAAACACTATTCACAAAATTGCATAATCACGTGTTATCGGATGAACCTCCATCATCTCCGTGTGTTCGCGGCTGTCGCGGAACATCGCGGCTTCTCACGTGCGGCGGCCGTGCTCAGGATCAGCCAGCCGGCGGTCTCCAAGTCCGTGCAGGAACTCGAGCGGCAGGTGGGGTTGCCGCTCGTCGAGCGCGCGGGCCGGTCCTCGCGCTTGACGGCGGCGGGAGCAGCCCTGGCCGAGCGAGCCCGGGAGCTCTTCAGTGTCGAGTCGGCAGCAGAGGAAGAACTTCGTGCGTTGCGAGGCCTGGAGGGCGGTAGCCTCAGCGTGGGCGCGAGCACCACGATCGCCACCTACGTGCTGCCCCCCGTCCTCGCGCGATTTCGCGAGTCACACCCGGGCATCGCCTTGCGCGTCGTCAGTGCGAACACGCGGACGATCGCGCGGCGACTCCTCGAACGCCGTCTGGACGTAGCGCTTGTTGAAGGACCGGTTACGCACGAGCGCCTGGAGGTCATCGCGTGGCGTGAGGACGAGCTGGTGCTCATTGCTCCGTCGGATCACCCGCTGGCGACTCGACGCCAGGTTCGCGCGAAAGACCTGACGGGGGTGAAACTGATCGTGCGCGAGGCCGGATCGGGCACGCGGGACGTAGCGGAACACGCGTTGGCGGAGCACGGGGTGCACCTGCCCATCGCACTCCAACTGGGGAGTACGGAAGCGATCAAGCAGGGCGTAGCCTCCGGCCTTGGATTGGCGATCGTATCCCGGACGGCAGCAGCCGATCAGCTCGCGCTCGGCCGCATTGCGGTGGTGCCGCTTCGCGGTGTGGTGCTTCGGCGGGTGTTCAGTGAATTGCGACTGCGCGGACGCAAGGCCAGTGCGCCGACCGTCGCTTTCCGAAGTCTGTTGCGCGATCGGTGATGTCCGCTGGCGCTAGAAGGCCGGGCCAGCCTCCTCGGCAGTCACGTCGTTCGCCCCGAACTCACGCGTGCGCGCAATGACAGGTCACGGCGTTGCGCTGTCCGTGTCGAGCAGTACGTGAATCTGGTAGCGCGGGAAGGGCGTGGGGGTGTGATGGGCGGGCGCCCACTGCTCCTTCGGTTCGAGCAGAAGCGCGTCCAGCGTGAGGTCGTCGGCACGCACATCGCGTGGGGAGATCCCATACCTGGTCGGCGGCCTGAGTTGCCGGTCGGCCTCTGGCTCCGCCATGAGGTCAACATCCAGGTGCGCGACGCCAATCAATTGATGCGTGTCCTGAATGCCGACGTGGCACGTGGGAACGACGACCCCATCGTCGCCTCGGATCTCGAGGTCGAGCGACTCCACATGCTGAAAGGATTCAGCGAGATCGGCAAACAGCGTGGTGTTCTTGAGAGAAGGCTGCACGACCCGCTCGCCGAATGCGTCCCGTGCGTGGCGGTGCAGAAACGCACGCATGGCGGGCAGGACGGCGGCAACGACGGGCATCAAGCGCTCGCCGTCCGCATTCGGATGGAACCAACCAGAACGCGCCTGGGGAATGATGCGTGGGAACGCGAGTTCCGTTTCGCCGATCAGGCGGTTGTGACTCCACACTGCATAGCGCACGCGTCGAACTCCGTTGATGGTGCCGCCAGTGTAGGTCGCGATTTCCGCAACGCTGCACCAAACGTGTGCGGTGCGTACCGGATCCGCCGCCAAATGGCAGCACGCCCACCACGCGAGATCACTGAAAAAGCGCGAGATTACCAGCGTATGGAGAGGCCGTCGGGAGGCCGGAAAACGCTTTATTGCGGCGGACTAGTGCTCGTCGACGCCCGCCCGTATTGACTCGGCGAACCACCACAAGGGAGAGGACCATGCAGATCAACCGAAGCGGTTCGCAGCCCTCCGCGAAGGGCCCAGGCGAGTGGTTCACCGGAGTGGTACGGATCGACCCGCTGTTCGGGTCGACCGCTCCAGCTCGCGCGGCCGGCAACGCCGTCACGTTCGAGCCCGGCGCGCGTACGGCATGGCATACGCATCCTCTCGGTCAGGTCCTGGTTGTCACGGCGGGATCCGGCCTCGTCCAGCGTGACGGAGGCTCCGTCGAACAGATCCATCCCGGGGATGTGATCTCGTTCGAGCCCGGCGAGAAACACTGGCACGGCGCGTCACCGGCAACGGCCCTGACCCACATCGCCATACAGGAGGCGCTCGAAGGCAAGGCTGTCGAATGGATGGAGCACGTGAGCGACGAACAGTACCATGCGAAGTCCTCGTCAAACCTCCCACTCGTGAATCGGATATGTTGACCACCCGCGCACTCGGCAGTCAGGGCCTGACCGTCTCGGCCCTCGGGCTCGGCATAATGAGTATGAGCCACGCGTACGGCACCTCCGACGAGCGCGAAGAGGGTGAGTCCGCGGCCACAATCCACCGCGCCTTCGAACTCGGCGTGACGTTCTTCGATACGGCCGAGGCGTACGGGCCGTACACGAACGAGGAGTTGTTTGCCCGGGCGCTGAAGAGCAACAAGGGCCAGCGAGAGCGCGTCATCATCGCGACCAAGTTCGGCTTCAGGTTCGACGCGAACGGCGTCATCGACGGAATGGACAGCAGGGCAGAGCACATCCGCGAAGCAGTGGAGGGCTCGCTCCGCCGCCTGCAGACCGATCACATCGACCTGTTGTACCAGCACCGCGTGGACCCCACGGTACCGATCGAGGATGTCGTGGGCACCATGTCCGACCTCGTACGCGAGGGGAAGGTGCGCTTCCTCGGCCTCTCCGAAGCAGGCGAGCGAACGATCCGCCGCGCGCACGCCACGTATCCGATCTCGGCACTCCAGAGCGAGTATTCCCTGTGGGAGCGGAATCTCGAGCCGCGCATCATCCCCTTGCTGCGCGAACTGGGCATTGGTCTTGTCCCGTTTGCGCCGCTCGGCCGCGGCTTTCTCACGGGCGCCGTGAAACGCGCCGAGGAGTATCCTGCGAGCGACTTCCGCCGCGACGACCCGCGCTATCAGGGGGAGAACTTCGACGCAAATGTGCGAGCGGCATCGGCAGTTCGCGATCTCGCCGCGCGGAAAGGCGCGACAGCGGGGCAGATCGCGCTCGCGTGGTTGCTCCACAAGGGGCCGGACATCGTGCCGATCCCGGGGACCAAGCGGCTGAAGTACCTCGAGGAGAACGTCGTCGCGGCGAATGTGTCGCTCAGCGCCGAAGAGATGGCCGCACTTGACGCGGCGCTCGCGCCCGAGAAGGTGTCCGGATCGCGTTATAATGAGACGCGGATGGCTCAAGTAGACCGGTGAAGATGATGAAGGGGCGAACGAGCGTTCGACGCGCGACTCCCGCGGACCTCCCAGCGATGGGCCGACTCGGTGCGCTGCTCGTGCGGTTGCACCACGACTTCGATTCGGAGCGCTTCATCTCGGCCACGTCGCGGACCGAGTACGGGTACGCCTCGTTCCTGGGACCGAAGCTCGAGGATCCGAAGGTTGCGGTGCTCGTCGTCGAGCGGGACGGTGAGGTGATCGGCTACACGTACGCCGGGGTCGAGGGGTACGACTACATGTCGCTGCGTGGGCCCGCGGGCGTGCTGTACGACATCGTGGTCGATACCGCCCATCGCGGCCAAGGCATCGGGCAGATGCTGCTTGACGCCACGCTGGGCGCGCTCGAGGCGCTGGGTGCGCCTCGGGTCGTGCTCTCGACGGCAGAGCGGAACGAGACTGCGCAGCGCCTGTTCGCGCGAGCGGGATTCCGGCGGACGATGATCGAGATGACGCGCGAGATACACGGCGATGCATCCTGAGCGTCGTGTACACTTCGACGCGCTGGCGGACTGCTACCGCCGCCCATCGTCACCGGCGGCACGACCCCGTCTTAACGGCCTGACCGTTTGAGATAGCCACCAAGGCGCGCCAACGCCCACGCGGCGTGCTCGCGCACGAGCGGGTCGTCTTCTTCAAGCGCTTGATGCAGCGCGTCGCTGTCCTCGTGGGTGGCGACGTTGCCGAGCACCACCGCCGCATTACGCTTGAGCCCTCTGAGTTTGGCACGCTTCATCGGCGAGCCCTTGAACGCGGTGGAGAACTCGGACTGCGACATGGCCAGTAGCTCGCGCGCGAGCGTGGACGAATCCTTGCCGGCGACAGCCGGGCGCGCCGCGAATTCGGGCACACGATTCTCGCGCGCGAACTTCACGTTCCACGGGCACACCTCCTGGGAGATGTCGCGATATACCCATTTCGAGATCCCACTGGTGACCGGAGCGCGAACTCTACGGCGGACAACGAGTTAGACGCGCGCACCTGCCAAAGGTAGACGCCGGTCACTCCCTCGCCATAGCGTGCGGTTGCGAAGCAGGCGAGTTTTTCCTTGCCCACCTCCTCGAGCCGGAGCTCTTTCACTTGAGATCAATGCCGAGAATTTGCCGCGTCCACTCCGGATTCCTGGCATGCGCCATGTTGACGCTGGCAGGATGCGCATCCACCAGACTGCCAGAGAGTGTTCGCGACAAGCCACGGGACGCCCTACTCGAGGATACTGCCGTCTTCGTGCTCCGGATCGACAGCGACACAGGCGCGCTTGACCGCGTGGTGAGGAAAGGGAACCACGTCGCTGGCACAGCCGTCGCGGGGCGGACCATGAGGGTCGATTACCGGCTTGACTTGGAGTCGACGGGAGAAGTGCGCACCTACTCTTTCCTCCTGGGGCCGCCGCCAGCGACTGTTGGGGACAGCGTGACTTTCGCGGCGGCAGCACCCGGAACGTCTGGGACCGTGGTAAGCCGAGGGCGCATGCCGCTCTGGAATGCCTCCCCCGGGCTGTATGATGTCCTGCTTCAGCGGGCGCGGATCGCTGCCGAGACCCAGCAGTCACGGTCGGGCGCCGACGTCACGGTGGCGTTGCCGCTCTTTCGTTTTGGCGCGGCCAGTTTGAACGACAGCGCATTCGTCACGCTGGTTGGACGAGATTCGGCTCGGCTTGTCATTCAGGCTGACGGTGCTCCAGCGACCGAAATGTTCGCTCGCGTGGACGAGGCTGGGCGTCTGCTCCGCGCAGCTGTGCCTGCGGAAGGCTGGATCATCGAACGAGTGCGTACTCTTTCTTCATCCGCGTTCGCGTTAGCCCCGACGTATGGCGCACCTGATGGTGCGCCGTACAAGGCAGAGGATGTCCGAATCATCGTGAGTGGCAACACCATACTGGCAGGTACGTTGACACTGCCGAGTGGCATTCACGGACCGATCCCTGCGGTCGTGCTGCTGCATGGGAGCTCACCGAGCGACCGCAACAACTCGCGCCTTCCCTTGCCCGGACTGTTCTGGCAGTTGGCAGACACTCTCGCGCGCCGGGGAATTGCTGTCCTCAGGTACGACCAGCGCGGCGTTGGCGCATCAAGCGGGTCATCAGATAGTGCTACCATTCGGGTTCGGGCCGATGACGCGAGAGCAGCGCTGGCATACCTCGCCACCAGGCGAGATATCGCCTCGACTCGGCTTGGGCTGCTCGGACTGAGCGAAGGCGCCATGGCAGCGCCGCTGGCCGCTATTCGACGCGACTCGTTCGGCGCGGCAGTCTCCGTGCGCGCAGTCGTCCTGATATCATCGCCGGCACGAACAGGCCGCGAGCTTAGCGCGTATCAGACGCGCGTGAGCGTCGAGCGCTTTGCACATCTCTCGGGGAGGGCGCGCGACTCGGCGCTCGCGATCGGGCGGGCGGAGGACGACTCGCTGTTGAGGAGCGGACGCGGGCACGATGCCGCGTTGGTCGCGTACGACCCGTTGCCCGCCGCACGCCAGCTGTGCATTCCCGTGCTAATTGTGCATGGCGGAACGGATTTGCAGGTGCCGGCGGAAGACGCCCATCGGCTCGCCGCCATTCTCCGGGAGAAAGGGAATCGCGATGTGACCGTGCACGTGATTCCCGATGTCGACCATGTGCTGCTGGCCGATCGGAACGGCGATTGGCGGCGCTACATCGCGCTCCCTTCTCTGATCGCACCGGCATCAGCGAGGGGTCTCATCGCGGATTGGTTCGTCACAAGGCTGGTGATGCCTGTCCTCTCGCCACAGCACCAGGACTGCCCGCGCGACCCCTGAACGCGGCGCTTTACACCAATAAGCATCCCGGTCTTACGGCGATTCGCGATTCTGCGAGTCGCTGAGCTGCTTGAGCGCCCATACTGCGTGCTCTCGTACCAGCGGGTCGGCATCGAATCCCAACAGTTCGAGCGACGGTGCGTCCGCCGGATCGCCGATGTTGCCGAGCACCACGGCGGCGTTGCGCTTCAAGCCGCGCAGCTTGGCGCGCTTCATCGGTGAGCCCTTGAACGCCGCGCTGAATTCTCCCTGTGTCATCGCCAGCAGGTCACGTGCGAGCTCACGCGCATCCTTGCCCATAAGGAATTCGCGCGGCGCGAACTCCGGCACCTTGAGCGCCTGTGCGAACTTGATGTTGAACGGGCATACGTCCTGACAGATGTCGCACCCGTACAGGAGCTCTCCCATCCGTTCCCTCAGCTCGACGGGAATCTCCCCGCGCAACTCGATCGTGAGGTACGAAATGCACTTCGTCGCATCGAGCTCGCGTGGCGCGACGATCGCGTCCGTGGGACACGCGGTGAGGCACAGCGTGCACGACCCGCACCGATCGGCCTCGAACGGGGCATCGATCCCCAATTCGAGATCGAGCACGAGGCAGCCAAGAAAGAAAAAGGAGCCGAGTGCCGGGTGGATGAGGTTCGTGTTCTTCCCGAACCATCCGAGCCCCGCGCGCCGCGCCAGATCGCGCTCGAGCAGCGGCCCGGTGTCCACGTACGGTTTTCCCGCAATGCGACGACCTGCATCCTTCTCGACGCGCGCGTGGAGTTCGCGCAGCTTCCGTTCCATCACGTCGTGGTAGTCGTCTCCGCGTGCGTACCGAGCCACGGGCCCACTCGGCTCTCGACCGCCATAGTCGAGCGCGACGACAATGGCGTGCGTCGTACCGGGGAGAGGTCTCCGCGAGTCACGGCGCTTCGCGGCGCTGCGCTCGAGGTAATGCATCTCGCCGGCGTATCCCGCCGCGATCCACGCGTCGAAATGACTGGCTGTTTCAACCGGACCGAGGGAAGTCACGCCGACCAGGTCGAAGCCGAGCGCATACGCATGTGCCTTTGCCAATCGGGTCAGCTCGGCGGGAGTGTCAGGCGACGTGACCTCGTTCGATTGCATCACGCCCCGCGTACAGCCCAGCGCGCATATCGCTCCACGTCCTCAGGTGGCGGAACGGCGTTTTCGTCACCATACGCGGTGTACATGCGCCACCTCACATAGTCCATGGCGGGTACGGGCAGGAACGGGAACCGCCGCCACCAGTGTATGCGACGAAAACGCCAGGCCACACGAAGCAGCGCGATCCCGGTAAGGGGATCACGCAAGGCGCGGAGCGCGAGGAGGATCGAAAGACGTGACCATCGCATAGATGAGTAACTTGTCTAAATGCGACTCTTCGATCAACTCGTATCACTTGCCGGGGCGATGCTCATACTCTACGCCTACCTGGCGCTGCAACGTGGGTGGATGCGCCGAGAGGACCGCGCGTTCAATGCCATCAACCTGGGCGGTTCGGTGCTGCTGACCTATGCGGCGGTGAAGAACTGGAACCTCGGCTTCATCATCCTCGAGGGTTCCTGGGCGCTGTTGTCCATTCCGGGCGCCTTCGCGAAGCAGACGCGATCCTGAACGCCTCCTGCTCTCCGCGCTCATCACGCATCCCGCCACGCCGTAGGCCGCAGCCCGGGCAGGTTCAGACGAACGACTGTCCGTCCAGTCCGGCTGGCAAGGGGATACCGAGCGCCGTCAGCGTGCTCGCGAACACATCGGTCGTCCGGCGAGGAGTCCGCGCTGGCGGCCGGTTGGTCAACAACGGAACGAGCATGTGCTCACGAAGCAGCGCGCCGTGAGCGCTGAGGTGCGGAATCGGTTCGTAGCGTGCCCGGAGGTCCCACCCCGGGGCGGCGGACAATATGAGGTCGCCGGCGCGCGCCGAGCCGGCCAGATGGACGATCTGTACGATGGCGTCGGGATAATCACTGCCGCGCAGGGCGTCATGCACGTCGTCGGCAGAGCCAACCACATCGCCACCCAGCGCCAGCGGATCGCCGTTGGTGCACTTGTATCGGTAGACGTCGCCGACCCGAGACACCGTGGCGTCCCCTCTGCTCGCGCTGCGGACTTCGCAGTGGTCCCGGGAGTGCGGCAGCAACAGTAGGTCAGTGGCGGGTCTCGACAGCAGTACGTCGGCCAGCGCGCTCCAGCGCGCAACGAGCGCCGGCCAGCCCGCACGTGTTTTCTCGCGCAGCCCCACGTACACCTGTGCCATCGCGTTGCCGCTCACCATCACCGCAGCGTCGGCGTCCAGCCTGGCCGACCACGGGTGCGCTGCCGTCCGCAGGCCCGTGTCCTCCACGATCCGGACCAGGTCTTCGTGCGAGTGCACGGCCGCGTGTCCGTGGTCGCTCACGATCCACAGGTGCGTGCGGTCCCACCACCCACCCGCCTCGGCATCCGCCCGGAGTTCAGCCGCGGTATCGTCCAGGATGCGGAGCGCTTCACGGACCAGCGCGCTGTCGTGCCCCCGCGCGTGTGATGCCTTGTCCACGCCGGTGAATGCCGCGAAGAGGTAGTCGGGCCGGTTTTCGCGCATGCGGCGCGGAATGGTCGCCGCCACTTCGCGGTCCACGTCCAGCCAGCGCTCGACGCGTCCGCGAAAATGCGTGTTGGCCACGCGCAGGGCGGAGCGCAGGGTGAGCGTGCCGAGCCTACGCGACTTCTGAAGGCCCCGGGTCGCCACACTCAGGGCGGCGATGCTCTCCGGCACGAGCTCGAAGATCGTGGGCGCGCCGGGGTCGAGGTCGTCGTCGAAGCGCGAGAACTGGAACCCCACGTAGCTGCGGGCATAGTCGGGCCAACTGCAGGCCGTGCGCGAGCGGTCGTACCATCGAATGCCGGGAATGCCGACCGGCCCTGGGAAGCGACCGACCAGGAACGGGGTGTATGCCGGGCCGGTCACGGACGGGAAGACGGTCGTGACCGCATGCAGCCCACCTTCGTCGCGCAAACGGCGCATGGCGGGCAGATCGGACAGGTCGCCGTGCAGCGCATCCAGCCGCGCGCCGTCGGCGACGAGGACGATTACCGGCACGCGCGGCGGAAATACGGCATGCGCGAAGAAAACAGCTGCGGCCAAGGGAGAGCAAGCGACGCGTGAGAATCGCTGGCGAAATCGACCACCCGTGAAGTACACTCACCCATGCCAACTCGCAGAAAGAGCGCGAAGCGCTCGAGCACCGGTGCCGCGAAGTCTGCGGGTCGCGCGCCGACCGCCAAGACCCGGCCAGCGCCGGACGCCGACAGTGCGGCCGCGGCGCCCATGTCTAGGAAGATAGAATCCCGCTCACCCCGTACGGCCACGGGCAAGCGCGGCAATCCCACACAGCGGTCCGCCTCGCAGGCGGAGGCGCAGGAAGGACTCCGCGAGCGCACGGAAGAGGGACATCGTGCAGCAGGACGCACGCCACCGTCGCAGGAATCGAAAAAGCGAAGCTCAGGCGCGGTCAGAAAGGTCGACAGCGACCTGCGAGACTTCACCGCGCCCATCACGGAAGACGAAAAGCTGCTCCAGCTTCCGGGAGAGGACGCGCGCACGAGCTCACCCGGCGACTTCACGCGAACCGATACGTGGCGCGTGATGCGCATCATGGGCGAGTTCATCGAGGGCTTCGACAACCTGTCGACCGTGGATCGTGGCGTCGCGGTCTTCGGCTCCGCGCGCACCGCTCCCGACGACCCGCAGTACCTCGCCGCACAGGAAACGGCGCGGCTGCTCGCGCTTGCCGGCTTCGCAATCATCACGGGCGCCGGCCCAGGCATCATGGAAGCTGCCAACAAGGGTGCGAAGGAAGGTGGAGGACGGTCCATCGGCTGCAATATCGAACTTCCGTTCGAGCAGGGCGCAAACCCGTACGTCGATACGCTGGTGAACTTCCGGTACTTCTTCGTTCGGAAGACGATGTTCATCAAGTACTCGAGCGCATTCATTATTTTCCCCGGCGGCTTTGGCACGCTCGACGAAGCATTCGAGGCATTGACACTCATTCAGACCGGAAAGATCTATCAGTTTCCGGTCATTCTCTTCGGACGCCACTACTGGGCAGGGCTGCTCCGCTGGTTGCAGTCACGGGTGCTGGCCGAACGGAAGATTTCGCCCGGAGACATGGATCTGATCCTGCTCACGGATGATCCCGCCGAGGCAGCCCATGCGGTAATCGCGGCGTATAACGCGGTCAGCGGCAAGTAGTCACGCGGTCGTCATACATTTTCAGCGATGGAGCCATGGCGAGTTCGAAGAAGGTGGCCGCTTCACGTGAGGTACGCGAGCGCGGCGGTTTCAAGGCGAGTCGGCACGGCACGAAAGCGTCCGCGGCCGGCAACAAGGGTGAGCAGAAGCGCGCTGCTGAGCATCGCGAACGCGCCGGCACGAGCCACACGTCGCACGCGACCTCGAAGTTTCTGCAGGGGGGAAGAATCGCACCGCGGCGGATTGACGGCACCGAAACGGCCGCCGATCTCATTGACGGCACCTTCCTCGCGTACAATGGCGCGCGGCTCCGGGAAGCCTGTCAGCTCTTCACGAAGAAGATGTTGGCCGCGGACGTCACCATCGGTATGACGCTCACCGGCGCGCTCACGCCCGCCGGCCTCGGCATGGCGGCGCTCATTCCCCTGATCGAATCGGGATTCGTGGACTGGATCATCTCCACCGGCGCCAATCTCTACCACGACGCGCATTTCGGTCTGGGCCTGTCCATGCATCGCGGCAATCCGGGCGCGTCGGACACGGTGCTTCGCGAAGAGGGCATCGTGCGGATCTACGACATCTTCTTCGACTACGACGTCCTGCTCAGCACCGATGCCTTCTTCCGCAAGATCGTGCAGGGACCGGAGTTCCAGCGTTCGATGAGCAGCGCTGAGTTCCACGCGCTGTGCGGCAAATACATCCGCGAACGGGAGAAGGCACTGCGTATCGGCAACAAGTCGTTGCTGGGCGTTGCGTACGAGTGCGGCGTTCCCATCTACACCTCATCGCCGGGCGATTCCTCCATCGGGATGAACGTCGCCGCGCTCGCGCTGTCCGGCAACAAGTGCGTGATCGATCCAAATGCAGACGTGAACGAGACGGCGTCCATCGTACTTGGCGCGAAGCGCGGTGGCGGCAAGAGCGCGGTGTTCATCTGCGGCGGTGGAAGCCCGAAGAACTTCGCCCTCCAGACCGAGCCCCAGATCCAGGAAGTGCTCGGCATCGATGAAAGGGGACACGACTACTTCCTGCAGATCACGGACGCGCGCCCTGACACCGGCGGACTTTCTGGCGCGACCCCCGCCGAGGCGGTGAGTTGGGGGAAGATCGATCCGGACCGGCTGCCCGATGCGGTCGTCTGCTACTTGGACAACACGGTGGCGCTGCCGCTGCTCACCGCGTATGCCCACGCGCGGCACAAGCCGCGCAAGCTCAAACGTCTGCTGGACAAGCGCGAGAAGAACATGCGCGTGCTTCGCGAAGAATTTGCCAAGGCCAACGGCGCCCCAGCCGAGCCGCTCAGCACGGATGCCAAACTGCCGATGCATCGCTGAAAACCCGACGAGAGTCGACTTCCGAACGGAACGACGATGTCCACCTCACACCTGCTGCTGCCAGAGTATGACGCCGAGATCGTTGTCACGCGTACGGTTCTCGAGCGCGTTCCGGACGACAAAGGCGCGTGGAAGCCGCACGAGAAGTCCTTTCCGATGGCGCATCTTGCGCAGCTCGTTGCGAGGCTGCCCGGCTGGGTCAGTATGGTGACCGACAAGTCGGAGCTCGACATCGCGCCGAAGGACGGTCCGAAATACCCAGGCTACTCCATCGAGACGACGGCCACACTCCTGGCCGAGTTCGACAAGAACGCCAGGGAGGGGCGGGAAGCGATCGCCAGAACAACGGACGCGCAGTTCGACGAACCGTGGTCCTTCAAGATCGGCGGGAACACGATGTATACGCAGCCGCGCTACCAGGCGCTTCGCTCCATGGTGCTCAACCACTTGGTGCACCATCGTGCCCAGCTTGGGCTCTACCTTCGCCTGATCGACGCGACGGTACCAAAGATGTACGGCCCCACTGCAGACGAACCCTGGTAAGGCGCGCGGGCCTTCGGACCGGCGTCCGGTTCGAGCCGGCTCGGCGAACGGCATCGGATCCCAGGTCGATATTTGCCATGCACCCGAGCGCTGGATACTATCCGTATATGCGGCGCCCGACCCCCAGTCGGGCGTCCCCTTTTTTTTGTGTCCCGCAGGACGGCTCTCCCATGATCGAAGCGCTCAAGCAAAAGCTCGGAGACGAAGTCGAGAAACTGCAGTTCGAACTCAACGTCACGCTGCCTGGCGAGATCCGGCGCGCCGTGGAGATGGGCGATCTGCGCGAGAACAGCGAATACAAAGCCGCGCTGGAGCGCCAGCAGTTCGTGCGCGCCCGGCTCAGCCAGCTTCGCGAGCGATTGAGCAAGCTCTCGTCCATCGATATCGCACAGATTCCGCACGACAGCATCGGACTCGGCACCACAGTGCACGTGTCCGACGAGAAGACAGGGCTACGAGAGACTTACCATCTCGTTTTTGGCGACGCCATCGAATTCGAAGACGGGCACGTCACGATGTCATCCCCGATCGGACGCGCGCTTCTGGGGAAAAAGCTCGGCGAAGTCGCCCTGCTGAAGCTTCCCACCATGGTCCGTCGCCTCAAAGTCATGGAGCTTCGGACCATTCACGAAGCGAAGCCGGCGGAGATCGTCGATATCGTGGAGATCGAGAAGATCGAGGAGCGCTAGCCTATCAGGGCGTCGCGATCGCCTTGACGTAGAACATCGGCAGGTCGCCGGCAGTCACGACCAGCGTGTTGGACCCTGCCGACGCCCCCAACGACCACTTGGTCGCGAACTCTCCCAGCGAGTTCGTGACTCCGGATTGCGGTGTAATCCCACCTCCGCCTTCGGCAACGGAAAAGGTCACGGCAACCCCGATCATGGGCTGGTTGGCGGGCCCCACGACGCGGACGACAATGTCATTCTTCAGCACGGCCGAGACCTTGCCGGTCTGCAGTTGTCCCTGCGCCAGCACGATCTGGGTGGGGAAAATCGCGGTCGCGCCGACGTTGACGCCAATGCTCCCGTTCACCGTGGCCAGCAGGGTCTGAACAGGATTCACCGACCCCAGCGTCCAATTCAGCTTGAATTCTCCGCTGCTGTCGGACACCACGGTCGCGGGGGATACAGAGCCACCACCTGACGCCACCACGAGCGTCGCCACCTGCTTGGCAATCGCTCGTCCGTTGTCATCGAGCACTCGCAGCACGACGGGAGCCGGTAGCGCCCTGCCTGCTTGCGCACTCTGACCGTTGCCCTGCACGACCGTCAGCGTCGCTGGGGAGGAAGTGCTGCTCGCGGTCGACTTGGACAGCAGGGGGCACCCACCCAGAAAGACAGTGGACGCAAGAACGAGCAGTGAGCCGAAAGTCGAACGGACGGAGAGCATCAGCCGGACGCGTTGAGGAAGCCTTCGCCTCAAGTATCGACCGGCGCCGCCTTCTGGATTAGCGGTCGACCGTCAGGAATCAATCGTGAACATGCGAGCCGACTCCTGGTCGAAGTCAGCCAGCGCCGAGTCTGCTTGGGAGTCGCTCCATCCGAGCCACTGGGCCACTGCGGGTGCGACGCGGCGCGCGGCAGACCGCCCGTGATCGGCCGTCTCGAACGCGATGGGCGTCCGCCGGATGAGCAGGTCGGCAAGCGTGCGCGCCATTTCCTCCAGTACGCCGAACTTCAACTCGGCCAGCAGGTACGGGCCTTCCGCCACGACGCGTTCGCGCAAGCCGGGGTCCACGTCCGTGAGTGCCCAGATTCGTCGCCACTCCGATCCGTGCGCGTGGACCAGACGTGCGGCGACCTCGGCATCGCCGGTGTCGCGCGTGGCCGCCGCGATTTCTCCGGCAAGGTCGCTCAGATCACCCCCGATCAGTGGCACGTTCGCGGTTCGGCTGCGGAGCCGTTGCGCGCCGGATAGCTGCTGCACGACGTCCACTACTTCGCTCGCCATCGCGCGATAGGTGGTGAGCTTGCCGCCAGTCACCCGGACCAATCCCGGTTCGGTCTCCTGAACGGCATGCTCGCGTGAGGTGCTTCCGGGTTCCGATGCGACGGCAGCGGAAGCTGCCAACGGACGAAGTCCGGCCCACGCGCTCACGACGTCGGCGGTGGTCAGGCGCGCATGAGGAAGGAACTCGTTGGCTGCGGCCAGCAGGTAGGCGACATCCGCCTCCGTGGCACGGACCGCATCTGGTGCTACGTCGTCGAACGTGTCGGTCGTTCCGACGATGGTGAACGACCCGGCGGGCAGCACGAACATCAGGCGTCCGTCCTGCGGAGCGATGAGCGTGAGCGCTGCTACATTTCCCGCGCGCGAGCGAGGCACGCAGATGTGCACGCCCTTGCTGCCGCGGATACCGGCAATGGAGCAGGGGCGTGCGAGTCGCTCGACGCGATCGCTCCACGGTCCGGTGGCGTTCACCACGACGCGAGCGCGCACCTCGAACGCCTGGTCGTCCGGTGGCGCAAGTACCTTCGCGCCGATGATCCGGGCAGCGTCGCGAACGAAGCCGACCACCCGTGCATGATTGAGGATCACGGCGCCCTCGGCAGCCGCGGATCGTGCCGTGGCGAGCGTCAGGCGCGCGTCGTCGGTGGCGGCATCCCAGTATCGGGCGCCACCCTGAAGTCGTGAGGGCTCGAGCCCGGGTTCGCGCGTGAGCACGTCGCGCGGCGCGAGGCGCTTGTGCCGCGCGACATTGCGATAGAGTGACAGGACATCGTATACCGTCATCGCAGCCGACAGCTTCCATCGGGTGATGCGCGCACCGCGATAGACCGGCCATACGAATGACAATGGCCGCACCAGATGCGGAGCGATGCGGAGCAATGTCCGTCGCTCGCGGCTTGACTCGAACACCAGGCCGAGTGCGCCGTGTTCGAGATAGCGCAGGCCGCCGTGGACGAGCCGCGACGATCGGCTCGACGTGCCGCTGGCGAAATCCTCTTGCTCGACGAGCGCCACGCGCAAGCCGCGCATGGCCGCGTCACGCGCCACGCCGGCTCCCGTGATGCCGCCGCCGATCACGAGAAGGTCGAAGCGCTCGGAGGCGAGGCGAGCGAGCACCAGCCGTCGGTCCGGAGCGAGTGCAAGCCCGGAAGACATCAGCGTCGGACAGGACATATGTGGTGAGAACGTACGCTGTTGCGTCCAGCTCGACCACCGTACTGTTCATCGCATGCCCACATTCGGTTCGCCAGGTCGTCGCGTCGCCATCGTCGCGGGTCTTCGCACTCCCTTCGCTCGCTCCGGCACGGCGCTCCGCTCGATCTCGGCCATCGATCTCGGGAAGCACTGCGTCGCCGAACTCATTCAGCGCAGTGACATCGACGTCAACATCGTCGACGCGCTCATCTACGGCACGGTGGTTCCGTCGGTGGTGGCACCAAACATCGCGCGGGAGGTTTCGCTCATGCCCCTGCTTCCAAAGGGAGTGCAGGCGTACACGGTGAGCAGGGCGTGCGCGTCCGCCAACCAGGCCATCACGGACGGCGCGGACCAGATCGCACTCGGTCACGCGAACGTCGTCATCGCCGGCGGCGCGGAATCACTATCCAACGTGCCGATCCTGCATTCGCGCGGGATGAGCGATGCACTCGTCGCGGCGTCCAAGGCCAGGAGTTTCGGGGCCAGGGTAAGCGCCCTGGCGAAGGTTCGCCCGCGCGATCTCGTACCCATCACTCCGGCGATCGCGGAGCCGAGCACTGGCGAAACGATGGGCGAGTCGGCCGAGAAGATGGCGAAGATCAATCGCATCTCGCGCAAGGATCAGGATCAGTTTGCCCTTCGATCGCATCTTCTGGCGGCAGAGGGCACCCGAGACGGTCGACTGACCGCCGAGATCGCGCCGGTGTACGTGCCGCCCTCCTTCGACGCGCTGATCTCCGACAATGGCATTCGCGCGGACAGTACCATCGAGGCCTTGCGCGCGCTCAGGCCAGTGTTCGATGGCCGGAACGGCACCGTCACGGCGGGCAACGCATCACCCCTGACCGACGGCGCCAGTGCCGTGCTGCTCATGAGTGAAGCCCGCGCGACCGCGCTGGGCCATGAGCCAATCGCCTTTATCCGGAGCTACAGCTACGCGGCGCTGGATCCGGGCGAGCAGCTGCTGATGGCGCCCGTGCTCGCCGCGCCCGTCGCGCTTCAGCGCGCTGGCCTGTCGCTCGACGACATGGACCTGATCGAGATGCACGAAGCCTTTGCATCGCAGGTGCTGAGTAATCTCGCGGGCTTCGTTTCCCGGGAGTGGGCAGAGCGCGCCGGGGTGAGCAAACCCGTCGGCGAAGTCGATCGAGCAAAGCTCAACGTGATGGGCGGCTCGCTTTCCATCGGTCATCCCTTCGGCGCGACGGGTGGTCGCATTCTCATGACACTCTGCAACGAGCTCGCACGGCGCGGCGGACAATTCGGTCTCATGACGGTCTGTGCGGCGGGCGGCATGGGACACGCCATGATCATCGAGAGACGCTGATGACGTCACTCGCCGTTACGCACCATGACGGCATTGCCATCGTCATGATCGACCTCGTCGGCGAACCGGTGAACAAGGTCACGGCAGAGTTGCGTGCTGACTTCTCCGAGGTGTTCGCGCAACTCGAGCGCGACAGCGCGGTGCACGGCGTGGTACTGGCATCCGGCAAGGCCGACACCTGGATTGCGGGCGCGGACATCGATGAGTTTCTCACGATGAAGAACGCCGAGGAGGCCGAGGGCCTCAGCCGCGAAGGACAGAGGCTGCTGGAGAGACTCGAAGCGCTCCGGTTTCCGGTCGTCGCTGCGATTCACGGCGCGTGTCTCGGAGGCGGGCTCGAGACCGCGCTCGCATGCCGGTACAGAATCGCGTCGGATCACCCGCGCACGATCCTGGCGCTGCCCGAGGTGCAGCTGGGTCTGATACCTGGAGCGGGTGGAACGCAGCGCCTGCCACGGCTCATCGGTTTGCAGCGCGCGCTCGACTTGATCCTCACCGGGCGAAACGTGCGGGCGAAGGCAGCCTGTCAGATGGGCCTCGTGCACGAACTCGTGCATCCGGCCATCCTCCTGGAGGTCGCGCTCGATCGAGCGCGCAAATTGGCGGACGGAACGATCAAACCGGCGCATTCGCCACAGGGGCGTGGCGCCGCGGGAGTCCTGCTGGAGGACAATCCAGTCGGTCGTTCGATCGTGTTCAGGAAGGCGCGCGACGGCGTACTGGCAAAGACACACGGCCACTATCCCGCGCCCCTGGCGGCCATCGGCGCCGTGCGCGCCGGTTTCGAGACGGGAAGCGACGTAGGATATCGCGAAGAGGCGCGCGCGTTCGGCGCCATGGCGGCCTCTGAGGTGGCGAAACAGCTCATCTTCCTCTTTTTCGCCACAACCGCTTTGAAGAAGGACCCCGGCGTGTCAGCGCCCGCGCCGGCGCCAACGTCTGTGGAGACGCTCGGCGTTCTTGGCGCAGGCTTCATGGGTGCCGGCATCGCGTCCGTCGCCGTGCAGCAGGGAACTCCGGTACGTCTCAAGGACACCGACACCCCGCGGGTGGGCAGAGGTATCGCCGCGGTCAGCGACGTCCTGAAAGCACGGTTGAAAAAGAAGCAGATCACACGGCAGCAATACGCCGATCAGCTGCTGCTTGCTGGGGGAACCACCACCTACGCGGGGTTTGCCCACGCATCACTGGTGATCGAAGCCGTGTTCGAAGATCTCGCACTGAAGCAGCGGGTGTTGCGTGAAGTCGAGCCGCTGCTTCGGGCCGATGCCGTGTATGCGTCCAACACCAGCACGATTCCCATTGCGCGTATCGCCGAGGCGGCTCAGCGGCCTAATCGCGTGCTCGGGATGCATTTCTTTTCTCCCGTGCACAAGATGCCGCTGCTTGAAGTGATCGTGACCCCGGCGACGGACAGGGACGCCACCGTTAGCGCCGTGGCGTTCGGGAAGAAGCTCGGCAAGACGGTGATCGTCGTGAACGACGCACCAGGGTTTTACACGACGCGCACATTGTCGGCCTACATGAACGAAGCCGGACGCCTGCTCGACGAGGGCGCGGCGATCGACGCCGTGGACGCCGCGCTCGTCGCGTTCGGATTTCCCGTTGGTCCGATTACGCTACTGGACGAAGTGGGCATCGACGTGGGCGGGAAGGTCGGGACGGTGCTGTTCGACGCGTTCGGCGAACGCATGGCGCCGAGCGATTCGCTCCGGCGGGTGGTGGAATCTGGACGAACGGGACGCAAGGGAAGGGGCGGCTTCTACCTTTATGATGAAATGGGGCGGAAGGGCGAGGTGGATTCGACCGTGTACAACGTGCTGGCATACGGAGCGCAGCGTCGCGACGTGCCGGCGGAAGAAATCCGCCAACGATGCACGCTGGCGATGGTAAACGAGGCGGCCCGCTGTCTGGAGGAGGGGGTGCTCCGAACGCCTCGGGACGGGGACGTGGGCGCCGTGTTCGGTATTGGGTTCCCACCGTTTCTGGGTGGCCCGTTTCGCTATGTGGATACCGTGGGTGCAACCGAGGTGGTGCGCCGACTCGGGGCCCTAAACGAACGTTTCCCGGGGCGATTCGAGCCCGCAGCCCTCCTGGTAGGCCGCGCCGGGTCGGACCAGCGATTCTATCCAGCGTCTGGGAATCCCCTGCCGTAGATTCGAATTCAGGAATGTGGGGTAGCATTGTCTGCGCGGGCCGACGCGCATGCGGTGCGCGAATGTCTTCAGTCTGTGACCGTGGGTGACGATGTTGGGTCTGGATAGCATGGAGAGCGACGATGCGGCGCTCGTCACGCGGGTGTTGCATGGCGAAGTGGATGCGTACGGCGCGCTGGTCACGCGGTATCGGGACCGGTACGCGCGGTATGCGATTCACATGCTTGGCAATCGGGAGGACGCGGAAGAGGCCTTGCAGGATGCCTTCACGCGCGCCTACCGGTCGCTGACAAGGTGCGAAGAGCCTGAGCGTTTCGGCGCATGGCTCTTCAGAATCCTCGTCAACCGGTGCCGCACCAGTGGGGCACGGCGCGTGCGTCGCAGTCAGACGTTCGTGTATGACGAGGGCGCGTTGCTGAATGCGTCGGAGGAGCATCCGGCCGAGCAGACGATGTGGCGCGAGGAGATCGAGCGAGCGGTTGGCGAGCTCAGCCCGGACCACCGAGAAGCATTTCTGCTGAAGTATGTAGAAGAACTGGGATATGAGGAGATGTCGGAGATCACCGGTGTCGGTGTCTCGGCTCTCAAAATGCGAGTCATGCGCGCCTGTGATCGGCTGCGCACCCTGTTGCGGGAGGTTCACAGTGCCTGAGTGGGGTCGCACGACGCTGGAAATGGTCGTTCAGGAGTTGCAGCGTCCGGTACGGCTCGATGAGTCGTTCGAACGCCGCGTGATGGTGCGGGTGCGTCGGCTCTATGCCGAGAAGCGCCGCCATCGGAGTTGGTGGGGCGCCGCGGCGGCAATCGCCCATCGTCCCGGCTGGGCCGCGGCATTGGCGGCGACCATCGTGGCCATCGTGACCACCGGTGTGATCACGGTGCGTCCGCACGCAGGGCGTCTCGCCGTCGGCACCGAGCTGCGGCAATTCGTGCTCGTGATGCCGGCGGCGCGCAGTGTCGCCGTGGTAGGAGACTTCAACAACTGGGGACTGGGCGATTCCACGCTGGTCGCGACCAATCATCAGGGTGTGTGGAGCGTCACGGCGCAGCTTCCGGCGGGGGTCCATCGTTATGCATTCGTCGTTGATGGAAAGCAGTGGATGGCAGATCCAACCGCGCCGCGGTCGTCTGGGGACGACTTCGGCATGCCCAGTAGTGCGCTGGTCGTGGAGGACGGCACCAAGTGAGCTATCGCAAGATCCGTAGTGCGTTCATGATCGGAGCGCTCGCCACCAGCAGCGTGACCGGCGGGGCCGGCGCCCAGGATCCGCGGGGCACGCCCGTGCTCGACGCGCCGTCGAAGGCGGCAATTCGCGCCATCCTCGACTCGGCAGCCAAAGAAGGAATTCCGAGCGCTCCGCTGCTGGACAAGGTTTTCGAGGGGCAGGGCAAGGGCGCCGACGGGCCGCGAATCGTACTGGCCGTGCGCTCGCTCTTCAACGAAATGGCCACCGCGCATCTCGCACTCGGTACAGTGGCATCACCGGATGAACTGAAGGCTGCGTCCTCGGCCATTCACGCCGGCGTCCCCGCCGTCGAGCTCGGGAAGTTGAAGAAGGAAAGCGGGCTGCGTCGCTCGCTCACTCTGCCGTTCACGGTGCTCGCCGACATCGTGTCGCGCGGCGTCCCCGTGCGAACGGCGGCGAACGCCATTCGCTCGCTCGTCGGCGCCGGCGCAAAAGACAAGGATATCAACGATTTCCAGCGCAACGTGGCCGTGGACATCGACAAGGGTGCCCCCCCGGGCGCCGCCGCGGAAACGCGAGCCAAGGGCGCCGAGAAGGCGCCGCCCAAGCCCGAAGACCGGGACCAACTTGATAAGGAGAAGCGGGACAAGGACAGCTTCGACCGTTGATGCACCAGCTTTGACGTCGCGATGGGCC